>NZ_CAJYDP010000010.1:0-178700 GCF_913757945.1 Methanoculleus sp. 10
TGGCATTGACCACGCCGGCGAAGGCGTAGAGGTTGCCGTCATCGCTCCCGATGTAGACGGTTCCATCGGGCGCAATTGCCGGAGATGCGAACACCTGATTGCCTGTTTTGTAAAGCCATTTCAGGGTCCCATCCGGGTTCAGGGCATAGACTTTAGAGTCGCCATAATTCCCGATATAGATGGTCCCGTCCGCACCGAGGGCAGGTGAAGCAGAATTGATACCTCCCCCGGTAAGATACGTCCATTTCACGGTCCCGTTGGGATTCAGCGCATAAATCTTCTTGTCGTTATAATTTCCAAAGTAAATTGTACCATCCGTACCTATCGCAGGCGAACTATAGATCCAGCCTCCTGAGGTATAGGTCCAGTCGAGGGTTCCATCGGGATTAAGTGCATAGAGCTTATTATCGAAAGTTCCCACATAAATCGAACCGTCCGGACCAATCGCCGGTGAAGCTGGGATAGCACCTCCTGTGGCGTACGACCACTTCAGTGTCCCGTCGGGATTCAACGCCAGTACGTTATTTTCGGCTCCAAGATAAATCGTGCCATCCGGTCCGATTGCTGGTGTGCCATAAACATTTCCTCCGCAGGGATATGACCATTTTTTTGTTCCGTCGGGGTTCAATGCATAGAATGATTTAATCGAACCCATACTCCCGATATAAATCGTTTCATCGGGGCCGATAGTGGGTCCCCCGTAAAAGTACTCACCAGTGGCATATGTCCATTTCAATGTACCGTCGCGGTTCAGGGCATAGACACTTTTATCGGAGTTCCCGAGATAAACGGTGCCATCCGCACCTATCGCAGCCGCTCCATATATCGCGCCTCCTGTAGTATATGTCCATTTCACCGTTCCGTCAGGATCAAATGCGTATACGTTCTTATCGGAATTCCCGATATAAACGGTGCCATCGGATCCAATAACCGGAGCGGCTGACTGGAATTTCCCTCCTGCGGTGTACACCCATTTCGTGGCATTTGTCTGTGCCCCGACAAAGGGAGACTGACCGGTGTTGTTGGAATCGCAGGCATATTTCGGCCAGGCAGAATCGGCGAGGCCGGTCGCGGCCATCACTGGGAGAACCATGAATCCTAGGCAGAGCAGGAGCGCCAGAGCCCCACCCCGAAATACCGTCGGGTTCAAGCGATCACCACGGGTGTCGGATTTTTCGAAGTTCTCTCATTATACGGTACGTTTCCTGTTGCAGTCGGGGTTTCTGCAAGAAGGATCAGGCCCAGAACGGGCAGAGTAAGTAATCGAGTCGACAGACGGTTCCTGAAGTACATTGTATATGAGTTTATCCAAGGATATTAAAACGATTACCATTTGATTTTTGTAAAAAGTTAAATAAATTATATTGATAAATTGCTCTAGAATATCAAAACTGGGATACCGAAATACCAGATGACGTTCATCTGTCAGGATGCTTCCAAGTAAAAAGAGGGATGCCGGTGGCACCCCTTTGCAGGTTTCCGTTTTTCTGCTGCAGTTATGGTGTGATCTTCCACGAACTGTAGTAGACGGAGCCGCTGCTCGGGCCGTCCGTAGATGTGTTCACCCGGTTGAGCCAGTTGACTTCCGTCCCCCCGCCCACGGAAACGTTACTGTACGCATACGCGTTCATCGTGATGTTGGCAGAAGACGACGGATTGCTCGTGATGGCGTAATCGATTCTTGCCATTCCGTTATCATTTAATAAACCGTAATTTGTGAAACGATTTCCGATCGTGCCGACCTGGCTGTCAATCAGGATGAGCTTGAACGGTTGATCGACCGTCGTATCCTGACCGCCGAAGAGGGGGTAGTTTGGCAACGGTGCAAATTTCCACCTCTGGAATACGTCGCTGCTTGAGTAATTCAGGTAGTTTGCGGCAGTATATGTCCCGTTAAGGGCTGAACCCTTGTAATATGCAGTATTGTAGGAGCTTAAATACATAAGACCATCTAACGATGGGGGGTACCCTGATAAGTCCGTCCACTGGTACCCACTGACGTTCACATTAACGGCAAAGTTACTGATATCAGTGGAATTCGTACTGTTGACCGCGATCAGGAGAAGGACTTCATCCTGACCTCCCCGGCCTCCGGTATCCGAGACGTACATGGTACCGGTTGTAGGTTTGGCAGTATAGACGTCGCCATAATAATTCGTGATACTGTCCGTGACATGGAGCGCATTCATACCGCCGGTACCATTGTACATGGTGAAATGGTACGTCCCGTTGTTGTAGATATTAACACGGGGAGTGTTTGCTGTCGGAATGAACGTGCCATTCGACGTCGGCCACTCAACTGCCGCTGCCGGCATAACAGACAGCGCGACGAGGAGGAGAACCGCCACCGGGGCGATCCGCCACAGTCTGTTCATGTGTGCTTGTTTTTCTCTCATTTTCATGCTCTCCGCGCAAGGCACCGCCCTGCGCCGATGTCAACGATTTTAGATTAACTCATCTAAAACGCCAACGATTCCACAATCACCTTTCGATACCATATACCTTCCGGTTGGTAAAATCTATGGAAATCAACTAAATTAACTTTATAAAAATTACGGGCCGCCTTCCCGGCTCAGGGGCCTCTGCAACGTATTTCGGAATAACCCTCTTCCGCACCTATCATGCCATCCCTCACCGGTCTTCGAAGCGAGGGTCCGGCGGCGTATCGGGTCGAATAGTCTTTCATGGCAGCCGGGAGAAGAGGTTTTTGGCCATGACCTCCGTGCCGGCCGTTATGAGGATCTGTCCTGCCTCAAGCTCCGTTTGATCGTGGAAACGGTCGTTTCACGAGTGTTTGCGTTCAGCCTGTTCTTCCCGATGGCGAGCGGACGGCCCTGCAAGCCATGCCGCATAGTCTCGTCTGCGGAGACCCGGCCCGGCCCCCGACAGTGATCAGGTAGTGGGCGTACCCGGACTTCAGGAGGCTATAGGGGCAGGAGTGGATGCAGATGCCGCACTGGACGCACTTGTTTTCGTCGAGGACGGAGATGCCGTTCTTCAAGGCGATGGCGTGCTGCTTGCAGTACTCCATGCAGGTGCCGCACCCCGTGCAGAGCCCCGGGATGCGCAGCGGCCGCATCTGCCCGAGGACCCCGATGTCGTTTAAGCAAGAGAGAACCGGCGCCGAGGTGCCAGGTACATCAATAGTTCCGATAGACGTTACTCCGGTTTCCGACCTCGACCAGGGTGATTATCATCGTATTGCCCTCGATGGTGAGGATCGTTCGATACTGCCCAATACGAAAAGAGTACAGGGGACTGCGTGAATGCCTCTTCATCTTTTTAACGTAAGATTTAGGGTGCGGTTCATCTGCCAGAGCACGGAGTTCATCCTTAATTCGTTTGCTATCGGGTTCCGGGATTCTACTGAGGTCCCGCTCGGCACCCGCCGTGATGAGCAGTCGCCATATCATAGGCCCCGTTCCTGAACATACTCCTCGAAGGGACGAACTCTGCCGGCTCGTATGTCTTCGAAGGCTTCTTCAATTTTCTTCATGGACTCTTCGGAAAGCGGTTCCGGATCATACGCCATGTCCAGGAGACGGTTCAGCGTCTCGTCGTAGGTCTCCCGCGGGTGCACCTTCACATCATCCAGGCGGGCCTTGGTCTCTGGTTGAAGTTGAATCGTCGTTACCATAGTTCACTATAGTGTGGTATGGAACATAATGGTTACCTTCCTCCGTACCTTCCTCCCCTCCGGATGATACTACCTCGACGCAGAGGCTTACCATCCCGGCAAGGATCCCCGCTTCCCCTTCCGGATGAGTATGCAGTAGGCACCGATGTAAAACTTGCAGGCGCAGGACGCGCCGTCGAGCCTGTGGACTCGCTCCCGCCGGGGAGGGGGATGATAGCCGGGAAGCCCCTGCGTAAGCGGGGGGTAGTTCACCTGCTTCTGAAATTCCCCGGGTTACCGATCTCGCTTTCGCACCACGCTACAACGCTCCCGGCAATAGCAACCGCCCGCCGATATTCCTCCTCTTTGACTGGCGAAAGAAAATGCGGATATCGGGTCGTAATGGCAAACCGTGTGAGTTTTGCAGCTTCTTTCACGTGGTCCGGCACGCAAATCCCGTTCTTCGTGATGATGGTGACAAGTGCGGCAAGATCGTGGACATACGGATACTCGATATGATGAAGGATACAGACCGCCTTGAGCGCTTTCTCTGCTGCCTGCTGGGCAAGCAGAGATCCTCCAGGTACACGGACGTATCGGCACGGCTCCTGGCAATTGAAAGATTTGAATGTGCTCGGTTCAGCCATTCCCGTGGATCATCAGGTGAAAACCTCTCCGGCATGGTAAACCTCGCGGCCCTGCTGGAGTGCAGGGTATACTATAAAATAAGGGGAGTTCCGGAACCGCTCCACATCCCGGGAAGAAATAACTATAATATCGACGGCCTGGCCGATACCGATCAGGCTCATATAGATCTCTTCCGTGAGACTCCCGGCATCGAACTCACCGCTCTTTATCACGAGCAGATCGATATCGCTTGCCGGTCCCATCTCACCCCGCGCACCGGATCCAAAAAGAACTATCTTTTCCGGGTTTGAACAGGCAACAATCCGGCGGATAATCTCTTCCAGCACTTCCGGGTCTACTGTCCCTTCATTCATTGTTTCTTCACCAGCGAAGACTGGATTTGTATTCAGGTTACCTTACCTCCGCGCTACGGCCCACATATCCCGCTCATGCCGCGGCGCCCCTTCGCACACGACCCGTTTTCATGCCGGAGCCGGCATGATTGTATATGCAGGGTAGCGTATCAAATATTCTTCGATCGTCTCGGCCCCGTCAAGGCTTCGCGCTCTTCCGCGTGAGGCCGGATCATTACCTTCTGCTGAAGGCTCATGCGAAGAGCGCGAAGAGTGAGAGACCGGTATGGCAATCAGGTCCCGGCCCTGCCCCTCACGCCTCTGCCGCCTCAACCTTCTGCCCGAACTCCTTCCGGATCCCCTCCGCGAACTTCTCGTACCCGATCTCGTCCATCTGGTCGGCGAGGAGCCGGTCGCTCCAGGCGTTGCGGTAGACCCAGTAGACGATACGGTCGACCACCTCGACGACCTCCTCATCGGTCTCGACGGTGACGAGTTCCCTTCCCACGCGGGGTGCGGCGCCGCGCCGGCCCCCGACCGTGATCTGGTAGTGGGCGTACCCGGACTTCAGGAGGCTATAGGGGCAGGAGTGGATGCAGATGCCGCGCTGGACGCACTTTTCCGGAGTCACTCTTTCTTCCTTCCAAGTTCTGCGTATCGCTCCAGTGTTCATCGTCCGGTATGTTGACGGTAATGACCCGAAGATGGTCGTCACAGATCCCGGGTACTGCATGATATGCGCGGTCATATATAATCCCTTTGGCAAAAAAGACCTCTCCGAAGGGAGATACGGATTGGGCGAGCAAAACATCGGGGATCGCTTCGGGACTATCTCTTATCCTTCCTCACGGAAAACTGTTCCCGTGACAGATGCACCGCAGCCTTCAGTTTCTGCTCCAGCAGCTCGCGGGGCGGAAGCTCGGTAAGATATTCGGCGACGTGGATGCCCGACCGGTCGAGTTCGAGGAGGCTCACCTGCTCCTGATTCGCACCGGCACAGAGGATCAGCCCGAGCGGTCGTTCTTCTCCGTTTTCTCTCTCATATTTCTCAAGCCATCGCAGGTACAGTTCCATCTGTCCTTTATACTCGGCCTTGAAATGCCCTATCTTGAGTTCTACGGCGATGAGGCGGCGAAGTTTCCGGTGGAAGAAGAGCAGATCGAGATAGAAGTCCTCATTTCCGATCACCATCCGCTTCTGTCGTGCAACGAAGGTAAATCCGGCGCCAAGTTCGAGCAGGAACTGCTCAATCTCCTGGAGAATAGCCGCTTCGAGATCGTTCTCGCTGTACGTATCCTTGAGCTGCAGGAAATCGAGGATGTAAGGGTCGCGGAAGACCAGATCTGGTGTCATCCGGTCTTCCTCACGTAGAGCCGAGAGTTCCTGTTGTGCAAGGACATCGGGCTTCCGGGACAGGGCAGTCCGCTCAAAGAGCATCGAGTCGATCTTCTTCTGCAGAGTCCGGGTGCTCCATCGCTCGACCCGGCACATTTCCGCGTAGAAATCACGTTTCAGGGGATCGTCGATGTAGATAATCTGCCGCATGTGCGTCCAGCTCAGGTAGGGTGCGAAGGATCTCACGATCTGTTCATCGGGGAACACTTCGGCAAATCGAATCATATTAAAGAGGTTGCGTCTGCCGAACCCCTCCCCGAACTCACTCTTCAATTGTGCACTCAGTGCGTGCACAATCTTCTCGCCGTATTCTGCCCTCTCATTACCGAGCACCTCCCTGCGGATCCGTCTTCCGACACGCCAGTATAGCAGTGTCAGTCCTGCATTGATGGTTGCGGCAACTGCGGACCGGGCTTCGGTGACGAGGTACCTAATATCGGTGATCAGTTCATCTGGAGCAGGTTCAAGCCCGGATCGGGTAATCTCGCTTTTTCCGGACGGATCTCTTTTGTGGCGCATATCCCCCATAGGTCTCCTCAAACGGCTTATTCTCTTCCTGATCGACAATATCCGCACCGATACAACAGCCTGATGCGGAATGTCCGGGCAATCCGAAAGCTTTACCCATTGGTCGGCGCCGGTTATAGCCATCGAGTCTCCGCAGTTACGAATAGTACCATTTGAGGGTGCATACAAAAGGGTTGTCAATTTGATCTCCGGGCCGTAATGCGATGTGATCCGGTACTTCTTTTATTCTGCGAGAAGCCATTGTTCTTTCATGATAAGGAGTATACTGGGCGAGTAATAAAAATATGTGAATAATAAATGTGAAATAATTCGATACAGGTGATATCAGTGACCACTTATCACACTACCCCTCCGCCGCCTCTTCCTTTTGCCCGAACTCCTTCCGGATCCCCTCTGCGAACGCATCAAACCCGATCTCGTCCATCTGGTCGGCAAGGAGCCGGTCGCTCCAGGCAGTCCGGTAGACCCAGTAGACGATACGGTCGACGACCTCGACGGCCTCCTCCTCGGTCTCGACGGTGACGAGTTCACGCCCTACCCGGGGTGAAGTCCCCCGCCGTCCGCCGACCGTGATCTGGTAGTGATCGTACTCCGTCTTCAGGAGGTGGTAGGGGCAGGAGTGGACGCAGATGCCGCACTGGACGCACTTACTCTCGTCAAGGACGGAGACGCCATTCCTCAGCGCTATGGCGCGTTGTTTGCAGTACTCCACGCAGGTGCCGCACCCCGTGCAGAGCCCGGGTATACGCAACGGCCGGATCCGGCCGATGATCCCGATGTCGTTTAAGAGCGGGCTGTTGCACATGTAGGTGCAGCCCGATATCGCGATACGGAGCCTGATTGGGAGCTCCTTCCCGAAGACCCGCGCATCAACCTTCCGGGCAAGGTCGATCGTCTCGCAGTTGGCGTATTTGCACCGCTCCGTGCCCGGGCAGGCCATGATGTTCACCACCTCGTTCTGCTCCGCCCCGATGGGCGTTCCGTTCTTCTCGAGGGCTTTTGCAACCTTCGCGAGGTTTTCAGGGTTCACGTGCGGAATCTCCACTGTCTGGCGCATGGTAAGGTGGAGGGAGCCGTCTCCGTATTTCACGCTGATCCTTGCGATCTGGCGGATCTGGTCCGCGGAGAGGATACCTGCCGGAACCCGCAGCCGTACCGTTGCATAGTCAGCGTTCCGCTCGGTGATGATCCCTCCCCGGGAGTAGAGGGCGTAGTCTTTCATCATCCTACAGTAGTGGCGGTCGCCGGGATAAAAAAGGTGGTCACAGGAGGGCGAGGAGGAGGATGACCCCCGCCCGGGTGATCTCGTTTGCGGCCCCGACAACGTCGCCGTTGACCCCGCCGAAGAGGTACCGGGAGAGCGCGAGGATCACTGCCGCGATACCGGCCGCGGCCGCGAGCGCGAGCGCAACGCTCGCCGGGGGGAGCGGCAGCAGAAAGAGAGGAAGCGTGAGGAGGGTTGCCGGGACAAGGAACCAGGGTCTCGCAAACCCGTGGAGGTAGGAGTGGATCCCCTCCCGGAACGGCACCCCGAGCGTGGTGAGGTAGGACATCGCGACCTTCGCAGAGACCTCGGCCGTGAGGATGGCCGCCCAGATCGGTGCTGCGCTCTGGAGCCCGGCAAACGCAATGAGCGTGACGACGATGCCCGCCGCGACGGCACCGGCCCCGGTGGTCCTGTCGGTCATAGCAGCGATCCTCTTCTCCCGGCTCCCGTGGGCCATGAGCCCGTCACCGAAGTCCAGCAGGCCGTCGAAGTGGTTGCACCCGGAGAGGACGAGCACAATGGCGAGGGCAACGGCCGCCCCCACCGCCGGGGGTGCTATCCAGTACGTGATGCCGGCCGCTATCCCCCCGATCACGTACCCCGCAAGCGGGTAAAGGTAGGAGCGGCGGGCGAAGTACTCAAACTCGACAGGTCTTCCGAGAGGGAGCGACGTGCAGAACTGCAGGAGGGCAAGGACGGACTTCACATCGATTCACTGTAGAGACGTGACGTGCAACCCGCGATCAGCCCGGCGACGGCGTCGTCGAGGAACGGCCCGAGTTTACCAAGAATTCCCGGTTTCTTCTGGTCGTAGCGGGTGAACTCAAACCGCGCGTAGGTCCCCCCGATCACCTCGGCGATGGCCATCCCGATGATCTCATCCGAGAGGAGGAAGACCGGGTCGTCGGCGATCTCGGAGTTCTTCCTCTTCCAGTAGAGTTCGTCTTCGAGCAGGACGGCGCCAAGGAGCAGCGACGATACGTTGGGGTCCTCGAAGGCCTTCCCGATCTTCGCATCCAGCCTGCCCGCGGCCTCCTCCGCCCCGATCCCGTGAGAGACGTAGAGTTCCATCGCGGAGGCGACGATATCCCTCCTCGCGATACCTTTCTCTTCCAGCCTGCGCTCGATCTCGAACATTATAGAGAGGTTGAGCCCGGCGGGTATTTCCGCGTTTGGATTCTGTGCGTACCGGGATCCACCGGAATCGCGCCACCAACCGCAACCTCTTCTATCCGCGGCGCCTACCCTATACCTGATGTCTCACCCCTTTCTCTCGAAAGACCCGGGGATCAGGCCGCGCCGCCCGGTGATGGCGCTGGTCCTCGCGAACACCATGCTCTCCACCGTCCCCGGCATATCGGGCGCCGGGCCGACTCCGGAAAAGACCCTCCTCACGCCGGTCCTGGATGCGGAACTGGTTACGACCGGCGCGATCACGAGCATGCCGGTCCGGCCGAACACCCCCACCGGGTGCCCGACACCGGCGACGATCACCCGGTCCATGGTGGAGCTGACCGGTCTATCCCCCGTCCTTATTAACGCCGGGCTCGTCCACACCCCCACCGTCCCCTGCCTGGACGTCTACGGGAGCCCCGGCGCCGACCCCCGGAAGGAAGACGCAGTGCCGCAGGCAACGCTCCTCTTCGAGCGGGGGGAGATGGTCGGCCGGTTCCTCTCGCAGTACAGCGACTTCCTGATGCTCGGCGAGTGCGTCCCCGGCGGGACGACGACCGCCCTCTGTGTCCTCCGGGCGCTCGGCTACGACGCCTCGGTCAGCAGTGCCTTTGCAGAGAATCCACTCGGCCTCAAAGACGCCGTCTGCAGGGAAGTTCTCGCCCGGATCCTTGAAGCGGGCGAAAGAGAGCCCCTGGATATCCTCCGTGCCGCGGGCGACCCCATGATGCCGGTGGCGGCAGGGATCGCGAGCGCCTATACCGGGGATATCATCTTCGCCGGCGGGACCCAGATGCTTGCCGTGGCGGCTACCCTGAAGGCACTCGGGAGACGGGTGCCGCATCTTGCGACCACGGTCTATGTCAGGGATGACCCCTCAGCCGGGTTCGCCCGGTCGGTCGCCGACGTCGGCACCACCGCGTACTATGTCGACCCGAACTTCGCCGGCATCGGGCACGTCGGGCTCGCCCGCTACTGCATCGGCGAGGTCAAGGAGGGGATGGGGGCCGGCGGGGCGCTCGCGCTCGCTTACCTCATGGGCCGCGAGCCGGAAGAGATCACCCGGAAAGTCTTTGATTTCGTCCGGAAGTATGCCTGAGGGAAGGACTATACCTTTTTACATCCACCTATAAGCAATGCTTCCTTTATATGTGGTCGACAATCACGGGCAGTTCAACCACCTGATCCTCCGGACGCTCCGTGATATAGATATCCCGACCACAATGATCCCAAACGTCACGCCGCCCTCCGACGTTGCCCGGGGCTGCCGGGGCATCATCCTCGGCGGCGGCCCGGCTCTCGACCGCGCCGGGGTTGCCGCCGGCTACCTCGACCTCGGTCTTCCCATCCTCGGCATCTGCCTCGGGCTGCACATCATGGCGACAGCCCGGGGAGGCGCCGTCCGCCGGGGCGCGAGCGGCGGGTTCGGTGCGGTCGAGGTCGAGATCCTCGAACATAACGACATCCTACAGGGCTACCCGGACCGGATCCGTGTCTGGGCGTCGCACGCGGACGAGGTCTCGGCGATTCCGGAAGAGTTTGTCCGGCTCGCAGAGTCGGACGTCTGCGGCGTGGAGGCGATGGCGTCCCCTGGTGAGCGCCTCTACGGCGTCCAGTGGCACCCGGAGGTCAGCCATACCGTCAACGGACGACTTCTCTTTGAGAATTTTGACCGGATATGCTCGGAATAGACGATGTTCTGGACCGGATCGGGTCCGTCGGGTTCCGGTGCCGGGGATGCGGCGCCTGCTGCCGCCGGGTCGCGGAAGACTCAAACCTCGTGATCGTGAGCCCGGCCGAGGTGCGGGCGATCATGGCGGCGACCGGGATGGCCTGGGACGAGGTCGCCGAGCCTTACCCTGAGTTCATTGACGCCGGGAACGGTGGAGAGTACACCCTCGCCTGGTGCATCAGGCGCACAAAAGAAGCCTGTATCTTTCTCCGGAACGGGCGATGCTCCGTATACGCCCACCGCCCCTGGATCTGCCGCACCTACCCGTTTATGCTGGTGGATGAAGACCTGCGGGTCTCGGAATGCCCCGGGCTCGGCATGCCCATCTCTCCCCGTGAAGCGTACACGCTCGGCGCCGACCTCTGCAGGCGGCAGGCCGCTGAGGTGGCGGAGGAGGCTGGCGTCCAGGCTGTCTACCGGGGGGCGACGGTGCCACCGAGGGGACGCGCCGTGATCGACAGCGAAGGTGTGAAGGAGCTCCATGGCTGAGATCCATCTTGTCGGGACGGCCCATGTCTCGCAGAAGAGTATCGAGGATGTCCGGTCTGCCATCGAGGGGTTCCAGCCCGACATCGTCGGCGTCGAACTCGACCGGGGCCGGTACGTATCGCTCACGCAGGAGACGCCCGAACCCTCGGTCACGGATATTCTGAAAGGCGGGAACTTCGGCCGGCTCCTCGTCCAGTGGGTGCTCACCTACATCCAGCAGCGGATCGGCGCCGAGACGGGTGTGAAACCCGGCGCCGAGATGCTGGCCGCCATCGAAGAGGCGGAGAAGCACCAGAAACCCGTTGCCCTCATCGACCGGGACATCCAGATCACGCTTGGGCGGTTCTGGGGAAGGATGGGGATCTGGGAGAAGATCAAGCTCGTCGGGGCGCTCATCTACTCACTGGTGAGCGTCGAGGACCAGGAGATCGACGTGGACGAGTTCACGAACCAGGACGTGGTGAGCGCCGCGATGGAAGAGTTCCGGAAGTTTTCTCCGCGCGGCGCCCAGGCCCTGATCGATGAACGGGATGCCTACCTTGCGCACCAGATCCTGATGCTCGGGAGCCGGTATGAGCGGGTGCTCGCGGTCGTCGGCGCCGGGCACATCCGGGGGGTGCAACGCTACCTCGACGCACCGGAGACACTGCCGCCGCTCCCGACCCTGACCGCCGAGGTGAAGGGTCTCCCCTGGGGAAAGATCCTCGGGGCGGCCGTCACCATCCTCTTCCTCCTCCTGATCGCGGCAATTGCCTTCTCGGGCGTGGGGCTCGACGTCCTGCTCGCCGCCCTTGTTTACTGGATCCTGATCAACGGCATCTTGAGCGCGGCATTCACCCTGCTCGCCGGCGGGCACCCCTTCTCTGCGGCCACGGCGTTTGCCGTCTCCTGGTTGACGTCGCTCAACCCCATGCTTGCGGCGGGATGGTTTGCGGCTATCGTCGAGGCGAAGATCCGCAAACCCGGCGTTGGAGATCTCCGGCAGATCATCGCGGCAGAGACCTTCTCGGAGATGCGACGGATCCCGCTCTTCCGGGTGGTGCTGGTCGCCGCTCTTGCGAACGTCGGGAGCACGCTCGGGACCATCGCCTATTTCGTCTTCATCTTCCCGGTCCTCGGGATCGACCCGGCCGTGATCGTCGTCGACGGCTTTGCGAACATGCTGCAGATGATACAGGGTCTCTTCTGAGCCCCTCCCCCGGTTCTCCGTTTCCCCAAGGTATTTAGGCCTGGAGTGCCCACCATCGTTGCATGAGTCCGATTGGTGGAACGGTCAACCTCGGTGTCACCGTGATACGGAGCAGGCACAGTGTGCGGAAGTACAAGGACAGCCCGATCGAGGATAAGATCGTCAAAGACGCTCTTGACTGTGCGCGCCTTGCCCCGACTGCGAGAAACGAGCAGCCCTGGCTCTTTGGGACTATCCGGAACCGCGACGTGCTGCGCGATATTGCAAACCTGGCCGAGAACGCCCGATTCATCGCCGGTGCGCCCATCTGTTTCGCCGTCTTCGGGAAGAGGGATGCGAAGTACTACCTCGAAGACTGCTGTGCGGCGACGACCCAGTTGATCCTCGCGCTCCAGGCGTGGGGGGTCGGGTCCTGCTGGGTTGCGGGGGAGAAGAAGGATTACGCCGAGGATGTCCGGAGACTTCTCAACGTCCCGGATGAGTACACGCTCGTCTCCCTCGTGCCCGCGGGGTACCCCGAGGAGATCAATATCGCGAAGAAGAAGATCCTCGACGAAGTCACGTTCTTCGAGCGTTACGAGGAAGAAGAGTAGGTTACTACACGAATTAGCTTTTTTTTACTGCGCTCTGGATGCCCGGCATTCATTGGTATCATCCGGGACGGCACACTCTCACACGTCGCTCTGTTTTGCCGGGCAGTAGGGGCAGAGGGCGTTCTCGACATCGTCGGCCCTCTCCCGGACCGGGCAGAGGTACTCCCCGTTCCTGATCTCGACCTTGAATCCGCCCGGAAACGGCGTGCCCACCGGGTGAGCGGGACGGTCCAGGACGAACATATTGAAGGCGGCGAGGAGGAAGTAGAGGAGTTCGAGGTGCTGCTCCCCCTCATCCCCGGAAAGGCACGTCCTCTCGACCATCCCGCAGAAATCCTGGAATTCCTGGGCGAGCGGTTCGTCCGGGAGGTCCGGGTCGGACCGGCGCATGGTGGAGATGAGGGTGTGGTGCGTCGCAAAGAGCATCTCCATCACCCGGGGGTAGAGGCGCTGCCGGTACCCTGCCGGGACGGACTGGAGATCCCGCTCCACCCTCCCCCGCAACGCCTGGAGGTCGAAGAGCGAGTAGCCCGAGACCTCACGGTAGAGGACCGCTGCGAGCTCTGTCCGGGTCTTTGCCGACCCGAGAAGGGCGCAGACCCGGCGGACATTCATCCCATCTCCTCCCGTGCTCATCACTCCAGTAATCTTGATCGGCAGGATGCATGAATCTCCCCCCGAGCCCCTATCACGACCGTGCGACTGTCGGTGCGGGTTTGACCCGCCCGAAGAGCGCCCGGCGGTCATGCCGGCCGGTGCGCTACCGGAAGTGCGGCAGAATCCGGGTCGTCGCGAACTCCATAAATTCCCGCTGCTGCTGCCCGATCTGGTGGATACAGACGTGATCGAACCCCATCCGGGCGCTCTCCTCGATCTTTCTGATGTAGGGCTCCGGGTCCGGGCCGCACGGCACGCTCTCCGCCACCTCTTCCGGGGTTGCCATCTCCGCCAGTTGCTCGTAATGGGCCGGTGTGGGGAGGAGTCGGTTGAGTTCTCCTTTGTTTGCGGCGATGGGCCACTGCTCGTAGGCGGTCCTCTGTCCTTCCTCCGCGCTCTCCGCCCAGCAGACCGAGATCTCGACGTATGCGGGTTTGTCGCCGCCCCCGGAGTTCCGGAAGACGACGAGGCTCTCCTCGGCGTTGGTGCCCGGGTTGATGAACCCGTCCCCGGCCCGCGCGGCCAGGGAAGCGCTGATCGGGCCTTCGGATGCGATGTAGATCGGGGGGAGCCTCTCCGGGAGCGAGAAGACCTGTGCGTTCTCCAGGGTGTAGAAAGAGCCGTAGTAACTCTGCATGCCCCCCGTCCAGAGCATCCTGATCACCTCCACCGCCTCCTCGAGCATCTCTATCCGGACCGGTGCCCGGGGCCAGCGGTCGCCGAAGATGTGCTCGTTGAGATTCTCGCCCGAACCAAGGCCCAGCATGAACCGCCCGGGCATCATCGCGGCGGCGGTTGCGGCGGCCTGGGCGATGATGCCGGGGTGTATCCGTATCGTCGGGCAGGTGACGCCCGTCACCAGCCGGAGGTCCGCCGTCACCTGGGAGATCCCGCCGATGACCGCCCAGACAAACGGGCTCTCCCCCTGCCGGGTGGTCCAGGGGTGGTAGTGATCCGATATCATGGCAAACGCGAACCCGGCATCTTCAGCCTGGCGGGCGTTGCAGACCAGGTCGAGGGGCCCGTGCTCCTCGCTTGCCAGTTTATACCCTATTTCGACCATTCGTCATCACATCCGTGCCGTTGCTGCGGCCGCCCGTCCCTGGGGCGTGGGCGCCGGCTACCTCGATCACCGCACAGCATATAAGTTTCCCGCGCCCGGCACCAGATAAATACAATCTCTGCCATACAGTACAGTATGGCAACGCCGGTTCTCCAGGTGGCGCTCGATCTCCTCGAGCTCGATCGTGCGGTAGAGATCGCGGGTGAGGCGGTCCGTGGTGGCGCGGACTGGATAGAGGCCGGGACCCCCCTGATCAAGAGCGAGGGCATGCGGGCCGTGCGGACGCTCCGGGAACGCTTCCCCGACCACGAGATCGTCGCGGACATGAAGGTCGCCGACACCGGGGCCGTCGAGGTGGAGATGGCGGCGAAGTCCGGTGCCGGCGTCGTCTGCATCCTTGCCGACGCGGACGACACCGTCATCGCCGAGGCGGTTCGTTCGGGCCGGAAGTACGGCGTCCGGATCATGGCCGACCTCATCAACGTCAGCGACCCTGTCTCCCGGTCTCGCGAACTTGCGGCACTCGGTGTCGACTACATCAACGCCCACGTAGGCATCGACCAGCAGATGATCGGAAGGTCGTCGCTCGACCTCCTCCGCCGCCTTACCGGGGAGATTGATGTGCCCATCGCCGTCGCGGGAGGGCTCGATGCCGGGACGGCGTCCGAGGCGGTCGTTGCCGGCGCTTCGATCGTCATCGTCGGGGGAAATATCATCAAGGCCGCCGACGTGACCGGAGCGGCGCAGCGGGTTCGGGATGCCATCGGCCGGCCCGATGTCCGGCCGCGGGAAGAGGAGAGCCCGTCCGCCGCCGTCCGCCGCCTGCTGGAAGCGGTCTCTGCGCCGAACGTCACCGATGCCATGCACCGGAAGGGAGCCATGACCGGCATCGCCTCCATCTGCGGCAGGGTGAAAGCAGTCGGCCCGGCGGTGACGGTCCGGACCATCGCCGGGGACTGGGCAAAACCCGTCGAGGCGATCGACGTCGCCGGACCCGGCGACGTCCTCGTCATCAGCAACGACGGGGGAACGCACGTCGCCCCCTGGGGGGAACTTGCCACCCACTCCGCAAGGAACCGGGGGATTGCGGGTGTCGTGATCGACGGGGCGGTGAGGGATGTCGACGACATCAGGGAGATGGGGTTCCCGGTATTTGCCCGGGCGACCGCCCCGAACGCCGGCGAACCGAAGGGTCTTGGGGAGATCAACACCGAGATCACCTGCTCTGGGCAGGAGGTCCGGCCCGGAGACTGGATCGTCGCCGACGAGAGCGGGGTCGTGGTGGTCCCCCGGGAACGCGCCTACGAGGTCGC
The DNA here is from genome assembly GCF_913757945.1 of Methanoculleus sp. 10. NCBI lineage: Archaea > Methanobacteriati > Methanobacteriota > Methanomicrobia > Methanomicrobiales > Methanomicrobiaceae > Methanoculleus > Methanoculleus sp. 10. Next base: position 15,996 of record NZ_CAJYDP010000010.1, read on the forward strand.
ACGCCGGGCAATGGAAGTGAAGAAGACCGAGGAGCGCATCCGCGAAGAGATCCGGCGCGGGCGAACGCTCTCGGAGGTAACGGAACTCCTGAAGTGGGAGAAGCGGCACTGACCGGTGGGCACTGCCTTTATCTCTCCCCATGACCCAGTAGCCGATCCACCCGGCACACCCGGGCAGGAGCGGCGGCACGATGTGGGATATCAGGGAGTCGATCTCCGAAGTTCTCCGGGCAGTCCTCCCTATCATCCTCGTCATCGTCATCCTCGATCTCGGCGTGCTCGGGGTTCCGCCGTCTGCCCTCCTTCACTTCCTGCTCGGGAGCGGCATGGTCGTCCTCGGGATCGCGCTCTTTCTCTCCGGCGTAAAGGCGGGCCTCCTCCCGGTCGGCGAGGCGATCGGGTCCGAACTCCCCGCCCGGGGTTCGCTCGCCCTGGTCGTCCTCGGGGCGTTCCTCTTCGGGTTTCTTGCCACCGTGGCAGAGCCCGACGTCCGTGTCCTTGCGGGCATGGTCGATACCGTCTCCCGGGGCGGCATACCCGAGGAGCCCCTCATCGTCGTCATCGCGGTCGGCGTCGGGTTCTTTGTCGCCGTGGCGGTCCTCCGGATCATCTTCGCGGTCCCGCTCGCCTATCTCTTCGCCGCGGGATACGGAACCGTCCTCATCCTTGCACCCTTTGCGCCGCCGGACTTCCTTGCCATCGCGTTTGATGCGGGCGGCGTGACGACCGGGCCCCTGACGGTCCCGGTCATCCTGGCCCTCGGGATCGGCGTCAGTGCGGTCCTTGCCGGGCGGTCAGCCCTTGCGGACGGTTTCGGGCTGATCGGGCTCGCCTCGCTCGGCCCCATCCTCGGCGTCATGGTTATGGGGGTGATCTTCTCCTGACCGTGGCGGCGCTCCTTGACGGCGTGGACCGGATCACCATCGAGGTGGCCCGGGCGCTCATCCCCCTGCTCCTCTTCTTCTGGATCTTCCAGGCGCTCTACCTGAAACTTCCGCGGGTCTACGTCGCAAATCTCGCGAAAGGGATCCTGCTTGCGTTCCTCGGCATGGTCCTCTTCCTCCAGGGCGTCAACGTCGCGTTCCTCCCGGCGGGCCGCGAGATAGGGGAGGCCGTCGCCGCGCTTGACCAGCGGTGGCTGCTGATCCCGTTCGGGTTCCTCCTCGGGTTCCTTACCACCTACGCGGAGCCGGCGGTCCGGGTCCTCTGCTACCAGGTCGAAGAATCGTCGGGCGGCTCCATCGGGAGGTCCCTCATCCTCTACACGCTCTCTTTCGGTGTCGCCGTCTCCGTATCGCTCGGGATGGCCCGTCTCGTCTACGGCATCCCGCTCCTCTCCTTCCTCATCCCCGGCTATCTCCTCGCCATCATCCTTCTCCTCTTCTCCGATGGAGAGTTTGTCGGGATAGCGTTCGATTCCGGGGGTGTCGCCACCGGCCCGATGGCGGTCACCTTCCTCCTCTCCCTTGCCGTCGGGGTCGCGGCGGGGATCGAGGGCCGCAATCCCGTCACCGACGGTTTCGGGCTGATCGCGCTGATAGCGCTGGCACCTATCATCTCGGTGCTGGCGCTCGGCATCATCTACCGGAGAACACGAGGTGAAGAGACATGAGTAGCGAGTACGATAACGAACTGATCGTCACGATTGTAAGGAGAGGCTGGTCTGAGCCGGTGATCACGGCGGCCCGCCGTGCCGGGGCCGAGGGAGGGACCATCCTCCTCGGCCGCGGGACCGGGATCCACGAGGTAAAGACGCTTCTTGGGATCGCCATCGAGCCTGAGAAAGAGATCGTCCTGACGGTCGTCGCCGCCGCCGGGACCGATGCGGTGCTCGAGGCGATCGTCGCCGCCGCCGAGCTGGACCGGCCGGGGATGGGCCTTGCGTTCGTCGTCCCGGTCCGGCGTGTTGTGGGAAGGGTTCACATGTTCCGGAAAGACGAGGGCCCGGAGGTGCCCCGGGCTCCCATCTGACCCCGGTCACCGGAAGAGAGACGCTTTGAGGAGTTCCCCGCCGTGATCGAGGATCTGCCGGACGGCGTCCTCGACCTGGTCCACGCGCAGGATCAGGACCGCCCCGTCCCTGCCTGAGTAGGCGTAGGCATACTCGATGTTGATCCCCGCATCCCCGAGGACCGATGCGACCTCCGAGAGGCCACCGGGCTCGTCGCGCATCTTAACTCCGATGACGTCGGTGAACGAGACCCGGAACCCGAGATCGGTCAGCGTCCGATGGGCATCCTCCGGCCGGTCGACGAGCGCACGGACGACCCCAAACCCGTTCGCCTCGGCGATACTGAACGCAAAGATGTTGATCTTCGCATCACGCAGCGCGCTGGCGATAGCCGCGAGGCGCCCCGGGCGGTTCTCCGAAAAGATTGAGATCTGTTTGACTATATACGATTTCTCCATTACAATGACCTCCTGTCAACGACCTTCTTCGACTTGCCTTCGAAGCGCGGAAGGGTTCCCGGTTCGACCAGTTCAACATCCACGCCTACGTTTAAGGACGTTTTGAGACGGTGCTCCACAGTCTTTTTGATCACCATGAGATCGGTGATCTTGTCGGAGAACGCCTCCTCGCTCACCTCCACCCGCACGAGCATGGTATCGAGCGCGCCCTTCCGGTCGACGACGATCTGGAAGTGCCTGCCGACCTCCGGGATCTCGAGCAGCGCGTGCTCCACCTGCGACGGGAAGACGTTGATGCCCCGGACGATCAGCATGTCGTCCACGCGCCCCTGGATCCGGCGGATCCGTGGATGGGTCCGCCCGCAGGCGCAGGGCTCCTCGTCCATGACGGTGATGTCCCCGACCCGGTATCGGATCATGGGGAACGCCTCTTTCTGCAGGATGGTGACGACCAGCTCACCCCGTTCGCCGGGCGGGAGCACCTCGCCGGTCGCGGGATCGACGACCTCAACAAGGGCGAGGTCGCCCCAGATGTGAATGCCCCGCTGCTCGGAGCACTCGGTGAACATCGGGCCGGAGAGTTCGCTCGTGCCGTAGATGTCGTAGGCGCGGATGCCGAGCCACTCCTCGATCCGGCTTCGCATCTGCTCTGACCAGGGCTCCGCGCCGAGGATCCCGATACGCAGATCGGTGTCGTCCCTGATGGAGACGCCCATCTTCTCAGCCACCTCTCCCATGTGGAGGAGGTAGGAGGGGGTGCAGGCGATGGCGGTGGTGTGGAGGTCCTGCATCAGTTCGATCTGCCGCTCGGTGTTCCCGACGCTTGTCGGGAGGACCGTTGCGCCGACGCGTTCGGCGCCGTAGTGGACGCCGAGGCCGCCGGTGAAGAGACCGTAGCCGTAACTCACCTGGAGCACGTCCCCGCGCCCGAGGCCGCAGGAGGAGAACCCCCGTGCCAGCGATTCGCTCCAGTTCTCGATGTCGTGCCGGGTGTAGCCGACGACGGTCGGCTTTCCGGTCGTCCCCGAGGAGACGTGATACCGGACCAGTTCATCTTTCGGCGCGCAGAAGAGCCCGTCCGGGTAGTTGTCGCGGAGGTCCCGTTTGTACATGAACGGGAGTTTCCCGATATCTGCAAGTGACCCGATATCGTCGGGCCTGACCCCGTATTCCTTCATCCGTCGCCGGTAGAACTCGCTCGTCTCATAGATGCGCCGGACCAGCGCTTTTGCGAGTTTGTACTGGAGCCGCCGCAGGTCGTCGGGCGGCATCTCTTCCACCTGCCGGTTCCAGGGTGCCATCAGACGGTCCCCCGGCGGTCGACGACCCGCTTTGCCTTCCCCTCGAAACGGGGCAGCGACCCGGGCTCCACCAGTTTCACCGCGGTCCGGAGTCCGAGGGTGTTGTGGAGTTCGCCGGCGATCTTCTTCTGGACACGGGCGAGGTCCTGGAGTTCGCCGGAGAACCCGGCCCGGGTCATCTCCACCTCGATCGTCATCTCATCGAGGTGCTTTGCGCGGTCGACGTAGACCATGAACTGCTCCCCGACCTCCGGGAGAGACCGGAGCACATGCTCGATCTGCGACGGGAAGACGTTGATCCCCCGGATAACCAGCATGTCGTCGCTCCGGCCCGTGATCCGCTCGATCCTCTGCCCGCGCCCGCAGGCGCACGCGCCCTCGATCAGCCGGGTGACGTCGCCGGTGCGGTAGCGGACGAGCGGCAGGGCCTCTTTGACGAGCGGCGTGATGACGAGTTCTCCCCGCTCACCGGGAGCGAGTCGTTCGCCGGTCTCAGGATCGATGATCTCTGCAAGGTAGCAGTCGTGCCAGAGATGGAGCCCGTTGTGCTCCGGGCATTCGAACGCCACCCCCGGACCGTACATCTCGGAGAGGCCGTAACTGTCGTAAGCCCTCACCCCGAGGCGCCGCTCCAGTTCCACCCGCGTGTTCTCCGACCAGGGTTCCGCCCCGAAGATCCCGATCCTGAGGGTGTCGAGCGTCTTTCCCATCGACTCGGCCACCTCGGCAAGGTGGAGGGCGTAACTTGGCGTGCAGTGGATGGCGGTCACCCCGAAGTCCTCGATCATCTCGATCTGGCGGCGGGTGTTTCCCGTTGCACTCGGGATCACCGTCATCCCGATCTTCTCGGCGCCGTAGTGGAACCCGAGGCCGCCGGTGAAGAGGCCGTAATTGACCGCGTTCTGGAAGATGTCGTCCTCCCCAAGACCGATCATCGTCATGTTCCGCGCGATCAGTTCGGACCAGTTTTCCAGGTCCTGCCGGGTGTAGCCGACGACGGTCGGTTTCCCCGTCGTGCCGGACGTGGTATGGATCCGGATGATCTCTTTTAGGGGGACCGCAAAGAGGCCGAACGGGTATCCGGCCTGAAGTTCCTTTTTGTAGGTAAACGGGAGTTTTTCCACATCGTCAAGCGTCCTGATATCGTCCGGCGAGATGCCCGCTTCCTTGAACTTTTTCTGGTATAGCCCTACTTCCTGTGCCTGACGAAGCGTCCATTTCAGCCGCTTCAGTTGAAGAGCCGCGAGTTCTTCAGGCCGGATTGTCTCCATTGCTCTGTTCCAGAACATAATATCCCATCGGTATTGTGCCGGCCGCATGCTGCCTGGCATCCGTTATACGGTTGCGGTCCTCCCGGCGGTGATACGGTGTGACCTGCTCGAGCCGCGCCGCCGGGCATACGCTACCTCTACATGGGCGGCCGGTGCGGAAAAGGTTTGTCAATCCGTAGCATGGTACACCGTGGCAGCCTCCGGATCCGGCCGCACCGGGTCGGGCCATCCGGCCTTTCCTTCACGGAACGCGTCGAGGACAAAGTCCACAAACATTCGCGCTTCGTCGGGATGCGGCGCATTTCTCGGGACGGTCATCGCGTAGACGATCGGTTGCCCGATCCGCTCGCTCCCGATGGACCGGAACCGCTGGAACCCGAGGTTCACGTGCACCCTCCGGTAGTCGTCGGCGTGCTCCGCAGAACCGAGGTTGATCGGGGGGGGAAGGTCGATCCACCGGAGCCCGTGCTCCTCCGCGACGCTCCGGTACTCAAAGGCGTAATCGATCCCGCCGGCATCAAGGAGCGAGAGGAGGTAGATGCTCCCATCCCGGACGGCGACCTTCTCGTCCGCCGGCCTCATCCGTTCCGGCAGGGCGATCGTCGTTATACCATCTGTCCGGACTGCCGTGATGGGCGGGTTGAAGGAGCCGCCGATGACGGCCTCAAAGAGCCCGGGTTCACCGTAATGCTCCTCTGCAAGCGCCGTCACCATGATCGCCCGGTAGCCGCAGGCATCAAGCATGGGGTTTGAGAACCCTACCCGCACGCCCGGGCGGGAGAGGACCCGGTACCAGTTCTCCGCCGTGATCTCGTCCGCCCCGGCGCTCCGGCCGGTGTACGCGACCACCACCTCATTCCCCGCAAAGGGAACGTACCAGTCGGTGTAATTCCCCTCTCCCTCGCTCATCGGCAGGTACATCATATCCGGGATCAGCGAGGCGTCAGCGACCAAAACGACGTCGACCTCCCTCCCGAGATCCGTCACCTGTCGGATAGCCTGGATGCTCCCGTGCCCCTCGATCCTGACATCGATCTCCGGGTGTTGGCTCTCGAAGGCGGCCTCTATATCCTCGAGCGGGGCAAGGAGGCTGCCTGCCGGTATCACCATTAGCGTGGTGCGCTCCGAGCCTGTGTCGGTGCAGCCTGCAGATGCCGCGAACACGGCGAGGACGAGCACGGCGAGGGCCGGAGAACGGTTCATTTTCTGTGGACCTCGATCCGGTCGACCCATTTCACCCACGAGCTCCCTTCGGTGATGACGTCGGAGTTCTCGCTGATGACGACGAGGCGGAGCGGTCCGCCGTCTTCGTAGGCCAGCGGTTTTCCATCCTGCTCGTAGGCCAGGATCACGCGGAGCGGCGGCGGGGTGACTTCCCGGAGGTTCTCATCGAAGGTGAAGAACTCCTTTCCGTTCACCTGGTCCCTATCGAAGACCCAGAGATAGCCGTCCTCTGCGGAGACGTAGATCAGGTCGTCCGTGCCGGCGCCGCCCGCCATCTCGATGAGATCGGCAAGGAGCACGCCGCGGTAGCGGTTCGGGCCGTATTTGATGCCCACCGTCGAGACCGAGTAGCCGTAGCCTTCGGCGGCCGGGAGCGCCCTGAGTTCGGGATGGGTGAGCACCCGCTCCTGGTCCCCGGCAAGCGTCAGGTTCCAGGCCGGGTAGTCGTCAGCAGATCCGGTACCGGTGCACCCGGCCACGAGGGCCAGAACACCGATCAGCACCAGAATGAGAGGGAGACAGGCCCGGCGCACCAGACTCACGCCCCTCTCCGGGCATGGAGCACCGCCGCCCCGAGTGCCGCTGTGAGCGTCACCACGAGGGAGAGCGGGGCTTTCGCCGGTTCCGTCGTCGCCTTCGCCTCCGGGGTGTTGAGGGATCCCGCAAGGGCCCCCCGTTCGCCCGGGAAACCCCCGGTGTAGACCCGGACCTCGTCCACCCATTTCACCGTGAGGCCGCCGGTGGAGGGGTAGAGGTCGTAAAAGTGCTGCGCCGATTCGGGGAGGGTCTCGTGCATGTCCCAGTTTCCGTAGACGTTGAGCCCCTCGCTGTTGGTCGAGTTGTCCGCGAAGAAGACGAGACGCATCCCGGTGTAGTAGTCAGGGACGTAGCCGCACCCCTGCCGCTCACCTGCTCCTGCTTCGGCGCCGTTGTACCAGCAGATCCCTATGGGCCCCTGGCGCGGGTCGGGTTCGTAGACGTTTCGGTAGGCGAACTCAATGTGGTAGCCGTCCGCCGCCCGGACCATGATCTCGTCTCCGGGCCCGGCGCCGCCGGCCAGTTCGGCGAGGTCGCGTATGTTCGTTCCCTTCACGGCCCCCCTGTCCTTGAAGTTCGTCGTCTCCAGGGGATCCCACTTGTCCCCCTCAAAGACCGGCCCCTGGTGGTAATAGTGGGTTGCGCCGTCACCGAGGACCGGGAGGTTCTTCTCCATCCAGCGGTAGTCGACCGTTGTCTCGTTTATGACGGTAACCCCATCGGATGCGATCTTTGCAACGTGCAGTTCGGTTGTCGGCGCCGCATCGGCGGCGCCCGCCAGCATGCTCACGCAGAGGAGCGCGAGCAGCGTCCATATCAGTTTCTTCTGCATGATCATCGTCTCCATAATCCGAATAGTTCCGGTACGCCGGGGATGGATGCGAGCGCGCTCCACCACCCGCCGGCCGTGCCCGCCGGGAGGCGGACGGTATCGATGACGGCCCCTCCCGGGTGCATCGTCACCCCATCGTCCTCCCTGACCTCTGCGACCGGCACCATCTCTATGCCGATCGATTCCGGGCTGACGGTGGCCCGGACGTAGCCAAGCGTCCCTTCGCGGCCTGCCTGGTACCCCTCAGGCTTCTCCCCGGAGAGCGGGTAGAGCGGGGCACCGCCGCACCCGACGACGAAGTACTCCGTTCCGCCCGCCCGGTAGCGCTCATAGGCATGGGTGTGCGCGCTAAAGACCGCATCGACACCGTTTTGCGAGAGGATGTCGCTCCACTCGGCCCTGATCGCCAGATCGCCGCCGGGATGTTTCCGGTCGGAACTGAACGGTGGGTGGTGGAACGCCACGATCTTCCGGGGCAGGGGAGATGCGAGGTCTTCCTCCAACCATGCGGTCTGCCTCTCCATGTCTGCCCATGCCCGGTCGTTGCTGTCGAGGACAGTCACGTGGAGGCTGCCGGCGTCGAAGGAGTAGCAGGGTGGTAGGCCGAAGATGGCGGAGAAGGCCTCCGCCGACCCGTCGTGGTTGCCCGCCACCGGCACCAGGGTCGTGTTCCTGAGCACCGGCCCTGCTACGGCGAAGAACTCGTCCCACTCCGACTCGTCGCAGACGAAATCGCCGGTATGGATGACAAAGAGGATCTCCTCCTCCCCGGCTATCCTCTCCGCCACCAGGCCGTGCCGCCCGGCCTGGGTGAAGGAGGGTTTCTGCCCCCGGGTGTCGCCGTATATGATGCAGGTGAACACCCGGTCCCCGAATGTCCGGAACCTGCAGTCCCCCGTCGTCTCATTCCCGGTGCCGACCCGGTAGCGGTAGGTGGTCGCCGGTGTAAGGTTCGTGAGCAGCACGCGATGCATGCCCCCCTCCCCGGAGGAGGCCACGCGGTAGACCTCGTCGCCCCCGGGGGAGTACTCGACCCACCCTGCTCCCTCGCCGGTCGCCTTCCAGGTGACTGTCGCCGAACCGGTGGTGGTGTTCGTGACATACGGGCCCCAGGCGATGGCCGCCGATGCCGCCGGGACGAGGAGCGCGAGGAGCACGGCCACCAGGAGGAGGCTTTGGTATCTGCTCACCGGTGTTCCTCCTTCAGAGCCACCATACGCCGCGTCGTCTCTCCCGGCGTCACCAGCACATCATCGATCGTCCTGGAGTCATCCTCAGAGACGACCCTGACCTCATAGGTGCCGATGCTCATCCCGGGAAAGGTGTGCGGTGTCTTCTCGCCCGTATACCGGCCGTAGAGATAGATCTTCGCATCCGGTATCGTGCTCTCGACGAGGAGATCTCCGTGGGTGTACTCCCGGAGCGTACAGGTGATAGAGCCTCCGGTTCTGGCTTTCTCCGGTATCCCGATGACCTCTTCGGCGGGGAGGTAGCCGGGCTTTGAAACCAGGATCCGGTGCTGGCCGGGGGAGAGACCATCCACCCGGCATGGCGTGACCTTCCCGGTGGGGAACCCGTCGATGAAGACCGCGGCACCTTCGGGACTTGACCGGATGCTGATCGAGACGACATCTTCGCTCTGCGGTTCTGCCGTGTACGTCTCACCGGTCGCGATGCCCGGGGGGATCGCGTGTGAGCGGTAGGTTCCGTTCCAGAAGACGGTGATCCAGGACTTTGCGCCTTCGACCCCGGCATCGCCCGGGATGGTGCCGGCCGGGAAGAACCCGTTCACCGTGAACTTCTCGCCCTGATAGGTCTCCGAACCTATCCGGACGGTCTTCTTGATCTGGTTTGTCAGGCCGTCGAGGAAGACCGGTGCGACCGCATCGGGGTAAACCCAGGCCTGGAGCGCCTCAAACCGGTAGCCGGAATCTTCCCTGTTCCTATCAGGGTCGCTCTCCTCGACACTGATGGTGTGCAGGCCTTCACGAAGGCCGTAGACGACCTGGGGCGTCTTCCAGACCAGCTTTTTGTTGTCGATGATGATCGTCATGCCCGGAGGGTAGGAGTCGATGGAGAGCCCGCCGGAGTGATTCTTCATGCTCCGCGTCTCACCCGGCGCCTGTGCGGGGAGCACCGGGGTGCCGGTCGGCACGGAGGTCATCGCACCCTCGCCGGGGACGGGGGTGCTCTCCGGCTCCGCCGGGGTTATCGTACCCTCTCCCATTCCGAGGAACGAGAACAATCCGCTCACGAAAGCGAGGACGGCTTCGATGAAAGCCTCTATGGGGTTGTTCGGTGCCGGGTGCCCGGTTATGGGCTCACCGCGGCCCGTGGTGTTCGCTCCGGCCTCACCGCCTGCCGGGGAGAGGAGCAGATCAAGGGCGGTATGCCCACCTTCCTCGACGATGACGGTCCGGGTGGCGTTCCGGTAGCCGGGCATCACAAGCTCAATCGTATGCCCGCCGGCCGGGACCGCTTCCAGGGTTGCGTTGGTCCGGGCCCCCGTCGCGTTTCCGTCAAGGTAGATGCTCGCGTTCGTCGGGACCGAAGAGACGGTGATCCGCCCGGTCCCGGCGGCGGCTTTGCCTGCAGTGCCGTTTTCAGGGATGAGGATCAGATTGAGGATACTACACCAGTTCTCCTCAACGTCGACTGTCCGGGTCACGTTCCGGTAGCCCGGCATAACGAGTTCGACCGTATGCCTGCCAATCGGAACCGCCTCTAGGGTCGCGTTGGTCCGTGCCCCTGTCGCGTTTCCGTCGAGGTAGATGCTCGCATTCGTCGGGACGGAGGATACGGCTATGCTCCCGGTCTCGGCGGTGAGGTTGAATTCGACCTCCGTGATAGCGCTCGCGTTGACGGTGATCCGCTTTTCATCCGGCCGGATGAACCCCTCCATCTCGACCCGGACGGAATGGCTACCAACCTCGATGCCGGAGAGGGTGCAGGGGGTCACACCGTCGGCCTTCTCATCATCGATATAGACGGCGGCCCCGGCGGGAGTCGAGTTTACGAGGATGCTCCCGGTAGGCTCTTCGTCGCTGTAGATGATGAGATCACTGATCCACTGCACGGAAGGGCCCGTGGTGGTAGGGAGATTGGGCTGGAAGAAGTACCAGTATTCGGGGTCGAAGCACTCGTGCATATCCCAGACGCCGAATACATGGGTGCTGTTCGGGTTGGTCGACGTATCCGCGAAGAAGATCAGGCGCATCCCTGAGGAGTAATCGGGAACATACCCCTCAGCGGCCTTATACCAGGTGATGACCATCGGCCCCTGCCGGGGTTCCGGTTCGTAGACATTCTTGTAGGGGAACGTCTTCGACATTCCATCAATCGCTCGGACCCTGACTATCTCGCCGTCTTTCATCCCGCCGACAAGCTCGCAGATATCTTTCAGGTCTGTCCCCTTCACCGAGCCCATATCCTTCTCTTCGACGTTGATGTCCTCACCCGGGTTCCAGGGGTCATAGGGTTTGTCGGGATGCTTTTCTTCCCAGACTTTTTCAAAGACCGGCCCCTGATGATAGTAGTGGGTCACGCCGTCACCCTGGACCGGGAGGTTCCGCTCGAGCCAGCGGTAGTCGACCGTCTTCTCGTTTATGACGGTGACCCCATCGGCTGCGATCTTTGCGATGCGGAGTTCGGTCGTTGGGGCCGCGGCAACCGGGGCTGCCAGTGCCAGGAGCAGGCAGAGCGAGAGGATGATCAGGCGCCGGGAGGTGCCGTGTATGTGCGCTGATACCATGGTTTTACTCTTGAATGCCCGAAAAAGGGGTGGTAGTTACTTCTTCCTCATGACGAGGAATGCTGCAAGTGCGGCGATCAGCACGACAACGAGGGCCAGCGCCCAGACCGGGAGTGCAGGACCGCGCTCCCCGGCTGCCTCTCCGCCTGGAGTCACGGTCCCCTCTGCTCCTGCCACCACCGTCTCCGGGGCGGTCCATACCAGGGCATAGATGCTGAAGTGCGAGACCTCTGCGGTGACCGTCCGCGTGGCGGGGTCCACCGTGGCGGGGATGTCCTTCCACTCCCCTGCCTCCGGGTTGTACCACATCACCTTTGGTATGGTACCCTCACCGATCTTCGCCCACTCTTCCGCGGAGAGGGTGTAGGTGAGGACGGCCGGCGGGTTGAACGTAGCGCCCGCAGGACCGCAGTTGAGGGCGATAGCAACCGTCGTTCCCGGCGGAGCTGCCGGAACGTCGGCCGGGGCGACCTCTCTACAGGTCACCTCGCCGAGGGGGTTGCCGGCGCTATCGAGGGCGACGGTGCCCTCAAAAATCGTCACGGCCCCTTTCTTTTCATCACTCCTGACCATCACGGACTCGAGAACCACCCCGGCCGTTGATGTGGTGAGGGGTGCATGCCCGGAGAACACCTCCGGCGTAGCCGGGGTTCCCGGGTCATACTTCACCTCCGATCCGGGGTCTCTGGAGGAACTGCTGCTACCGCCACTGGGCCCGCCACTGTTGTCTCCTGTATTGCTGCCCGGAACTTTTGTAGCAACCAGCGCGAATGCCGAGAGGCCGCCCGGAGATACGGCCTCAAAGATATAGTTCCCGGCAGCATCGCGACCGGTGTAGCGTGTATCCAGCCTGGTCGTTGTGCCGCCATCGGCCCGCCGCAGGATGACGACGTCATCCACGCCGCCCATGCTGGCAACCCATTCGGGGCTGGCCGCCATCCTGATCGTTGCGGCCCTGATGACGCCGCCGTCCCCTTCGTTCGCGACGTTCGTCTTCTGTACGTTCAGGACATACGCAAAGCTGTTGATACTTTTGCCAGTCATCTGGTAAACGACGGTTCCGAATGCCTCCTGCTCGTCAGCATCGGGGTTCTGAAAGACCGTCGTGTCGAGTTGAGCGGTTGAGCCCGGGTGTCTGCTCATCTCAAGGTCGACCTGTGCCCAGGCCGATCCGGTGTTGATCGGGCTGCTCCGGGCATGGACGCTCTCGACGGTGCCGGTGATCTGCACATCCCCGGCGGGTCTCTCCCTGGTGAAGATGACCACTTCCTCCCACCCGTCCACGTTGCTCAGGGTGATGGCAGTCTCGTTGGTGGCGATGCTGCCCAGGACGGTCCTGTTATCGATGACAATCTGCTGCCCCCCGCCGGTATCCGTGATCTCGACACCCCCGATCTCAAACGAGCTCCTGTCGGACGCTACCGGCGCCTGGTCGTCCCCCCCTCCGGTGACGGCCGAGAGGTCGAGCCGCCGGGCTGTTCCCCCGGTAAACGCGACCTCCTGATCGGCCTTATGGCCGTTCACCCAGAAGGTTATGATCGGGGAAGCCGAATGCCGGAGGTCGTCTTCCGTCGCCCTGACCGCGAGGACGCCCGGGGAATCCAGGGGTCCGTACTCTCCTGCTGTTGTGGTGACCGTGGACCCCCGTTCGTTCCAGTCTATCCTGGCGGTGATGGTGGCTCCTGCAGGTGCGGCTTTTCCATCAAGCATGACGCTGCCGGCAAATTCATCGGGCAGAACCGGCAGGGCGGCTGCCGTGCCGACCAGGGAAAAGAGGATGAGGAGAGATAGGATATGCCTGATATCCATGAATTCACTCCGTTACGCCCCGATCGCGGCAAGTTCGCTCTCACCGCGCAGGTAGACCCAGTAGCCCTTCGTCGGCAGCATTTCCTGCGTATCGGCGTGATTGCCCGACCCGCCCCGTATGATGGATGTCTCGTACTGCTGCATACCGGCGTTATACCCGATCACCTGCGTCCACATATCACCGAGCGAGAGGAGGGTATCACGCGCCGTGGCGGGCTCGGTGTCGGTGAACCCGACGGCGTTCCAGCCTCTGGCAAGCATTTTTGCGGGCGGAGTTCTGATCGCGTCGCCGTTGAAGTGTAGCGGGACCTTCATATCGCGAGCCGAATAGATCCAGTAGCCGTCGAGCGGGAGGACCGGATCGGTCTCCGCCACTCTCTTCCAGTCCTTTATCGCGGCGTTATACTGCCAGATACTGTGCTGCTCACGGTCGACATCGGCGAATATCGCAGCGGTGTTGTTTCCGGCTGAGAGCAATTTCGGCACTGATATGAAGTTCCAGCCGGCCTTAAGGGAGATCGTAGCATCGGCCGTGGGCGGCACCACAACGATCGGCACACCGGTCAGCACGATCTCATCGATGCTCCCGACCTTCTGCTTGTTCGAGGTCAGGGCGGAGCCGACAAGTTTCAGCGGCCAGGTTTTGCCGTCGTTTGGCAGCGGTGCGCCGTCGATCTCGTCGGCGACGATGATGTTTTTGTTCCTTTTCACGAACGAACTGTTGAACGTGTAGGAGAAGTCGTCATCGGTGCCTTTCACACCGTCGGGGCCGTAGTCGATGACGGTCACGTTGTAGCCCGCATCCGCGAGGTCGTCACGGAAGGGGTCCGTCCCGTAATCGTGTTTGTTGGCGTCGTCGACCCAGCCGCAGAGGACCCAGAGCGGCATGCCCGACCAGACCTTACCGTCGCCGTCGGTCCAGGTTGCGCCGTGCCCGGCCATGGCGCAGGCTTTGCCCGACTCGAAGTAGGACCGGCTCATGGTGTCGGCGATGGCGCCGGTCAGGGTGAGGCTCCAGTCTTCCCGCGGGCCCGGTTTGATCGCGATGGTCGCGATGTTCTTGTTGGACACGCCGGCTGCCGAGGGATACTGGATGCCGGAGTCGTGATAATAGTGCCGGTAGCCTTCGGCGAGGCATGCCCGCATATCGTCGGCACCGAAGATGCCGTCGGGGGTGTTGTAGAAGAGGCGCGGGCCGTCACGGTAGTCCGGCACGTAGCCCTGCCGCTCTGTCCACCAGGCGACGATCGCCTCCCCCTGCCGCTCGAGCGGGGTGTAGACGTTGGTGTAGTTGAATGCGACTTTGTTGCCGTCGGACGCGATGAGTTCGATCTCGCCTCCCTCGGGGACTCCGCCCACGAGGTCGCAGAGGTCCCTGATCGCGGTCCCCTTCACGACTTCGTCGACTTTGCCGGGGTTTATGTCTTCCGCCGGGTTCCAGAGGTCGTCAGGGACGAACGTGGGCCCCTGGAACCTGAGCCGGACCCCGCTTGGATCTCCGTAGACCTTCAGGTTCTTCTCCATCCACTCACAGGTCTTCGTCGTCTCTTCGACGACCGTCTTGCCGTCGGAGGCGTACCTGACGATCCGGATGGAGGGTGACTCCGTCGGTTTCTGGAAGTCGACGAGCTGGATCCTCTGGACGTTCCCGACGCTCAGGCTCCCGGCCGCACCCTCACCGACAAGGCGGAGCGGGTAGGCGGACCCGGTGATCGCCGTGCCGTTGATCTTGCTTGCGACGATGTAGTTCTCCGGGTCTGCCAGAATATCCTGGCTGGAGAACTCCTTGCTATAGGGGCTCTCTCCGCCCGAGGAGACGATCACTGTGTAGCCGGCTTGGGCGAGGGCAATGTTGAACGCCCCCGAGCCGTGCATGACGTCGTCGTCAACCCAGCCGCAGAGGGTCTTCAGGGTGACGCCGGTCCAGGTGCTGACCCCGTCGTTGTAGGTCTTTGTGTGGTGAGGGCACGCTTCGCACGCCTTGAATTCTTCCTTCGTGAGGAGATCCGTAACCTTCGGCCCTCAAGGGAGAGCGTCCACTCAGGTTCGGCGCTCTCGCCCGGCAGCCCCTCAAGGGCGATCGATACGATGCCGCCGACCTGCTGTTTCGGAGAGGCCGGGCCGACAAACTTCAGCGGCCCGCCGTTATCTGCGGTAAGCGCTGTTGCGTTCAGTTTATTTGCAACGATGAACGAGTCGTTCCGGGCGAGATCGGCGATCCCGAAGGCGGCGGTGAGCCCGTCGCTCGCGGTCACCCGCACGGTGTACCCGGCGGTTGTCTGCGTGCTGTTGAACGTCCAGTGGCTGCCGGTCTCGATGTCGTCAACGGCACCGGCCAGGTACCAGAGCGGCATCCCGGTCCAGACCCGGTCTTTGGAGTCGGTGTAACTCTTACCGTGGCATTTGACCCAGTCCTCGAACTCCGCCTGTGAGACCGTCCGGTTGAACGCGCCCGCGAGCGTGATCTCCCACTCTTCGGAGGGCTCGGAGAGGCCGACGAGCTCGATCGTGGCGACGCCGCCGACCTTCTGGCCGGCGCTCACGGCCGGGCCGACCATCTGGAGCGGCCAGCAGGGTTTATTCTTCTCACCGATGGTCTGTGGGACCGGGCTGCCGTTGAGGGTGTTTGCGACGATGATCCCGTCGTTCTTTGCGACGCTTGCACCGTCAAAGTTGATGGAGTAGCCGTCGCCCGACGTGACCTTGACCGAGTAGCCCTTTGCGGCAAGGGCTTCGTTGAACGCCCCGGATCCGTATTTCTTGTCATCGTCAACGAAACCGACGAGAGTACCAGAGGGGCATACCCTTCCACACGCCGCCGTTCTCATCGGTGTAGGTGGCGGCATGCCCGCAGGCGATCCCGTCCTCGAAGTATTTCTGGTCGATGGTCTCGGTCAACGCGCCCTTGAGCGTGATGGTCCAGTCGATGGGCTGCACTGGCGGCTCTTCTGAGTCCTCCACACCCACGGTGATCTTGATCAGCACCGATGCATCCTCCGGCGTCGGGCTGTTGCCGTAACAGAAGACGACCTTGTCACCATTGGCAAGCGCCACGACATTGACGGCGTTGTTGGAGTCGCTGTAGCCATCCTTCAAGGCGCCATTGACGTAGCAGGTCCACTCAGGGCCGCTCTTTACGAACTTGTACTCACCGATGTTGTCAAGCAGGAGGATTTTGCTTGCATCCCACTTCTTGTCGGTGACATCATACGTGAGGCCCTTGCGTTCCGCTACCGCCTGGAGGGCCCCGAGCGGGGTCTTGTTCTGAACGGTGTAAGCAGTGCCGGAGTTGTAAGCCGTACACTCAAACGTGCCGTCTGCCAGCGCAACCGTACCGTTAAAGAGTATCACCGGTTCTGCGGTCAGCGCCGAAGTTTGCACTGGTGGTTCATCCGGAGCCTCCGTAGATACCGCGGTCATCTCTTCCAGCGGTGTCGCTGCAACGATGACCATATCGCTCGTGATGCTCTCCGTCAGGCTTGCACCTGTATCATCGAGCGTCTCTGCCGCTGCCGATGATACCGCGAGCATGCATACCACCAGTATGAGCAGAACATACTGGATTCTTTTTTCCAAATAACCCATAAAATCACCTTTTTTCTCTTTAAACTCGTTCCTGTCAGTCCGTTGACCTGGATAACGTTTTAAACTACGTTGTGGCTATGAATAAAGTTTGCATTTAGTTAATCTGGTTGAGTTAACCTGGCGCAGTTAACACCTCAACCGGCCTTCCTCCAGGCCCGGCATTTCACTCATTGTCGTCCGACATCGAACGATGCGGTCCTGCGCGACGCTGCAACGAGGAGCTGGCAGCATAGGGGCACCGAAGGGAAGTCGGGTTTGACCCCCGGGATGCTTCCTTAAAAACTTCAGCGAAGTACTGAGGCCCGACCCGTTCCTCATCCCGGTTGATCCGGCCGTATCCCGCCCAATCGATGCATTCATCACCAAAAACAGCCCAATATTCATTTCCAGAGTGATCGAATGACAGCGACGGAACCCTGGCTCCCCGTCTTCGGCTACGGGGGACACATCAAGGCGACGACACAGGAGCTGATCATCGCAGACGGGAGCGCCATCCGGCGTTACCCGCTCCAGGCGGTGAGACACCTCCTTGTCGTCGGCGGCCATACCCTGCACACCTCGGCGGTGACAAACCTCCTCAAAGCCGGCGCTGCCATCACGTTCTTTGATATCGACGGCATCCCCGTCGGATACCTCTATCCTTACGGTTACCGCCCGGACGAGGCGGTGCGCCTTGCCCAGGAACGCGCCGCCCCCCACCGGTTCGCACAACCGCTCGCAACGGCGGGCCTCCAGTCGAGGCTCCTCCTCATCGAGGAACTCTACGGCCGCGCCGGGCACGACATCTTCTACGCCGGAGAACTCGACTTCCTCCACCAGGCGAGAGAGGAACTCGCGGCCTCGGTCACCATGGAGGAACTGCGGAGGCTCTCCCGCCTGACCGGCGATATGTACTACGAGATCCTCTCCCGCGCGCTCCCGCCCGAGCTCGGGTTTCGGCGCAGGGCGGGCCGCCCGCACCTCGACCCCGTCAACGCCATGTTCTCACTCGGGTACGCGATGCTCTACGGCAACTGTTGCGTCTCCCTGGTCGGCGCCCACCTCGATCCTGACCTTGGCATGCTCCACGAGGGGCCTGGCGGCCTCGTCCACGACCTCATCGAACCGCAGAAAGCGGTGATGGTGGACCGCACTGTTATCAGGTTTGCCCGGGAGGTGATCGCGGAAGGAGACTACGAATGCAGCGAAAAAAGGTGTTACCTTGAGGCAAACCTCTCAACCCGACTTGTCGCGGCGTTCCGCGACTCCATCGACCAGTCCCGCATCGACACGCAGGTCTGCATCCTGCGGGATGCGCTTCTTACGAACGCCGAATTTCACGTATTGTACTGGTAGGCGCCCCGCTGGATCGTGAACTCTGGGTAAACGGCGGCGGGGATCTCCCGCTGGGAGAGATCCCTGATGACCACCCGGGGACACCCGTACAGCATGGAGACAAACTTATCGAGGATGACCGGTTCGCCGGTTGCGGTGATGAACACTCTCCCGTCGGGGAGGTTCATCGCCTCGCCGCGGACGCCGAGGTTGGTGGCGATCCTTTTTATGCATGCGCGAAACCCGACGCCCTGCACCCTTCCCGCTATCCTGATCTCGATCGTCTTCACAGCCAGTGCTCCTGGACGATCCGCATGGACAGATCGAGTTCGTCGTATACTTCATCCCGGATCGTCGAGTCGCGGATGTTGAGGGCCTCGCTCACGGCCATGTCGAGGAGCTCTCTCGACCGGTCTTCATAGCGCTCTGCGTAGATCCGGCACGCCATATCGCCGAGCACAAAGGCCCGCCGCGAGAGCGGCCTGATGATCCGCGCCTCTTCAAGCGCGCAGAGGAGCATCCTGTCTGCAACCTCATGCTGCCCCGCCTTCCTCGCGATGAGGTAGACCTCGGTGTAGTAGGTCGCCCGCTTTGCCCGGTCGGGTGCCGCCCGTATCGCCCGGTCGAGGGTGACCATATCCTTTGTGGTGTAGTCGCCGCTCCGGATCTTGTCGCGGCAGTCGAGGATCTTGCTGTAGACCGTATTCTTCCAGGACTGGGGCATCGCCTGCTCAAGCTGGACCATCAGGCTGTACCGGATCCGGTCGTCATCGATGGCAGAGACGACATCGACGGCCCGCTGCCGGATGGCCGGTTTTCCGCTCTTCCGATAGAATGAGAAGAGCATCTGGGCCATCCGCTGCCGGGTCATGGCGGTGATGAACGGGATCTGGATGTATCCGGCCGTTCTCTCCATGCCATCCAGGAGTTCGTCGATCTCCTCCTCGTCGCCGTAGGTCTCTGCGAACTTCGCCACATCAAAGAGCATCGAGAGCCTGATGTAGGAGGAGGGGATGCTCACCACGGTGTGGCACATGGCCGAGAGGATCTCTTTCCTCTGTGCCGGTTCGCTGACCATGTCAAAGACGGCTGCGAGAGCGTCGACGTATTCGACCGGGTCTTCGATCCTGCCGACCTGCTCTATCGCCCAGTTGACATCCTCCTCCTGGTGGTTGACGGCGTTGAGACTCCGTGCAGCGTAGATGAGGTTCTTCCTGACGAACGCCTCGCGTTCCGGCCCGACGAGCTCAAGCATTCCCTGAGCCTCGCCAAGGTAGCCCCTGGCTGCGCTGTGATCGATCCCTACCATGAGGCCGGCAAGGTCGGAGAGCATGATCGCACGGATGGACGGCTCACTGATCGTGCCGATGGTCTCGTGGAGCTGCCGGATGATCTCTTTGGCCCGCTCCTCGTCGCCGAGGCCTGAGTAGGCACTCACGATCCGGTACATTCCCGAGTACCGGGCATAGACGTCGCCGGTATGCTCAAAGAGGCGATACATCAACTCAAGCGACGGCGGCGCTGCCGTCGCTCCCTCGATGCCCTCGAGCAGGTAAGCCATAACCTCGTAGGGGTCGGCCGAATCGAACTCCTTTGTGTAACTGGTGAAGGACGTGAGGATCCGCTGGATCATGGCGGTCCGTTCGTACTCTCCCTCGATCTCCAGGGAGAAGAGAGCCATGGGGACAGCAAAGATCGGACTTCTATAGACCTGCGTGTACTCGAGCATGATGTCGACGTAGCTTGCTATCCTGATCGAGATATCCTCACGCGGGGTGCTGGTCTGGAGAAGGTGCAGGGCGGTCGTGAACGGTTCCATCATGCCGTCGAAGATCCGGGTCTTTCCCCGGGAGAGCTGGTCTGCCGCCTGCAGGCTCCCGACCCGGACGTAGCCCTCGATGAGGGGATCGACCAGATGCTGCTGGAGGGAAGGATCGGTGATCTGGGAGAGGATCTGGGCAGCTTCATCCAGCGCCCGGAGCGAGAGCTGTTCGATCCCGTACATGATCAGGCCGTGGATGACCTTGCCCATCGCAAAGAGGCAGTATTCCCGCTCCAGCAGGGCTGTGGAGAGGACCCGCATCCCGTGGAGCAGTTCGAGGTCGCCGTCCTCCACGGCGAGCACCGCCGCCTGGTCCACGATGCCGCCCAGCGCCTCTGCCCGTGTCTGCTGATCCACGATCTCGCAGGTGAGCCCGGTCGCGTGCCGGAGAAGGTCCCGGTCTTTCCGGGCGACGCCGATCCGTGCCATCTCGACGGCAATGGTCGATATCGCCTGCTCGCGGAGAGCCGGGTCTCCGATCTGGCTCACCAGGTCCACGAGGGCCGACGGATCTCTCTCTCTGACGAACCCCCGCTCGATCAGGATGGTGTTGCACTCGAGGAGCAGGGGATCCTGTGCCCGATGCGATCTCACAAGTTCCTTTACGGCCGGTATGTGCCTGACGACCTCATCGAAGTCATACTCCTTGCAGAAGTCAGTCACCGCCTGGTGTACCAGCGATTCGGTAATATCGGTATCCAGTGCGGCGAGGATATTCTCGCGGACGAGGTCGATCTCGTCACGCCGGATACCCTCCTTGATCAGGCGGACACTGGTATCGAAAAATTGGGCGTTGATCCTCTGGGCGCTGGTGCTGGCCTTCTTCATGACCTCGATCGCGTGGTAGAAGTCGCCCATCCGGGAGAGAGCGTCGGTGATCTGCCGGTAGAGCTGAGCCGCCTTCGCTGCGTCACAGGACTCGTCGATCAGCGGCGTGATGTCGAGGAGGATGGTCGGGTTGCCGCTCTTTTCGACGACTGCAATCCCAGAGAGGACGATCTCCTCGATGGGAAGTTTGGCCTCCACCGCGCTCCGGGTATTGAACTCGAACGCTTTCTCAAGATACCAGCGTTCTCCGCTCCGTTCCGCCTTCTTCAGGAGTTCGAGGACGAGGGTCTGGCCCGCCCACGGTTTCTCGTCGTCGAGCCTGATCAGTCTGGCGTAGACCTGTTTCTTGTCCCGCTGGCGGTCGAGGAGTTGCTCGGTCAGGATCGCGAGGACCTCGGTGAGCCGCTCCTCCGGGACCCCCGGAAGGGCATCTATGATCCGCTCGACATCGGCGATCTCCTTCTTCAACGACGATTTCCATGTGGCGTCCACGATGTCGGCGATGGAGTTGGTGCGCCGGATCTTCTGGTTGATCTCGGTGGCGCTCAGAAGTCCGCTGATCACGAGGTCGATGTTACCGGACTCGATACCGGAACCGGCAATCGCCCGGGCCACATCGGCATGGAGTTGCGATTGCCTTGATATGTCTCCGATCTCGGGAAGTACGAGGAGGGCATGCCGCATGATATCGATATTCTGGTATTTCTGTCCGTACTGGATGAAGAGCGGGATAATCTCGGAGAGGATTGCTGAACGGTATTTGCGGATGCTGATCTTATCGAAAGCTTCTCCCCCCTTCTCAATATAGTGGATATCCCCGGTATCGACCCCGGCCTGGACGAGGTCGCGGGCGATCCCGGCGAGGATATCGGACTGGTGGCTCTTACGGTCGAGCTTATTGACCAGGGAAAAGATTGCACCAAACCAGGCATCATCCTTATTCTGGGTGTAGAGCCCTGCGGCACGCCTTGCGAGGTCGAATATCTCATCCTTCGTCGGCTCGACGAGCTGGCTTAAGAGCTCGGGCTGCCCCTCTTCGAACGCTGCTGTTACCAGGGCGGCATTCATCTGCTCGTAGAGCGATTTCTTCTCCTTCCTTGTCTGGGTCTCCGATATGTCCAGAACTACCTTTTCAAGCTCACGCAGATCCCCGGAAGAGATTGCGGAGGTGATCTTCTGTTTCATCTGGGGTTTTCCATCCATTTTGATCAGCGCTCTCCAGTGGGTTCTGCATCATGCATGTCCATTATCAGATATATAGATTGCCCCCCTCTCACAAGAATGTTTTTCAATGGGAATCAGAGAGATCCTCAGAAATACCAGGGATATGGCGGAGGGTACAGGTCTCCCGCACCACCGTGAATGGAACACTTAATGTGGGGTTGAGTTCACCTATCCCCGGGGTCATGCGGGCGAGGATGTCACACCCGCCCGACAGCCTGCAGGATCTCCCGGTACATGGCATCCGCGACGTCCGGGTCCTGTGACTCGACCATAATCCTGATCATCGGTTCCGTGCCCGATGCCCGAATCAGCGCCCAGGCGTCGTCCCTGATGATCTTGATGCCGTCGATCTTCTCGATGGTCTCCCCCGGGAACGCCTCCTCGACGGCGCGGACCAGAGTGGCCGGGTCACGGGTGTGGTGTTTCTCCTTGACCAGGTGGTATAGAGGGAGGTCGCCCTGGATCTCCGAGAGTTCTCTGCCGTTATGGCTTGCGAGAACCGCCACCATCATAGCGGCGGTCATGCCCCCGTCCCGGCAGAACTGGTGGTCGGGATAGATCAGGCCGCCGTTTCCTTCCCCCCCGAAGGAGACCTTCTTTCCCTCGCTGATGAGTTCGATCATCCTCCTTGCGACGTAGATGCTCCCGACGGGGGTGTAGTCGACGGTGCACCCGTGTTTCTCCGCGACATCAAGGATCAGCCGGGATGTGGCGACCGGGGTGACGACGAGCCCGCCGCTGTTCCTGCCGCAGACATAGTCTTCGATCAGCCCGAACTCGTAGTTCTCTTCTATATAGCATCCTTTGTTATCAACGAAGACCGCCCGGTCGGCATCGCCGTCGTGCGCCACCCCGAAATCGGCACCCGTCGCGACGACCATCTCCGAGAGTGGCCGCAGCCCTTCAGGAGTCGGCTCGGGCATCCGGCCCGGGAAGGTGCCGTCGAGCCGGGCGTTGATGGTATGGACCCGGCAGCCCATCCTCGAGAGGATGACCGGGGTGGTGAGCGCCGCAGGGCCGGAGCCGGGGTCGACGACGACGGTCATGCCCTCCCCGATGCCCGCCGGGAAGTGCCGTACTACGGCCTCGATATACTCCTCGAGCCGGTCGGGCGCGGCGGTCTCCGTGCCGACGCCCTCCCAGGAGGCCGTGTCGAACTCGCCGGCAAAGAACCGGCCTTCGAGCCGGATGATCTCGTCGTCGGACATCTCGGTGCCGTCGGCCTCGATGATCTTCACGCCGTTGTACTCGGGCGGGTTGTGGGATGCGGTGATCATCGCGCCACCGTCGAACCGGCCGGTCTTGATGATGTACTGCAGGGCCGGCGTGGGGAGGATACCCATGTCCACCACGTCACACCCGGTCATGAGGAGCCCGGCCTTCAGGGCGTGGGTCAGGGCCTCGCCGGATGTCCGTGTATCTCTTCCGACGGCTATCGTGCCTTTCCTCATCGATCCGAGCGCGGCGCCTATCTTGAGGACGAGGGCCGGCGTCATGGTCTCCCCGACAACGCCCCGCACGCCGTTTGTACCAAACATCTGTTTTCCGTTCTGCATTCCGTCACTTCTCCACGTCGTGTAATTCCCGTTTCAGCCGATCGATTGCACTGCTCGCGGCGGCAAACGCCTCCTCGCGGTGTTCTGCCAGTATAGCAATGTAGGTTATATCTTCTCCTGCATAGAGTCGCCCTTTCCGGTGGTGGAACCGTGCGCCGATGATCCCCGGGACCGCTTCCATATCCCTCCTGATGCTCTCGACCAGGGCGTCGACGGTATCGTCGAACTCCAGGTAATCGGTGCGTTCGGTGCCGGTCCACTCCCTGACGATCCCGTTGAACGTGAGGACGGCCCCGGCGCGCGAGACGCCGCACTCCCGCCTCAGTTCCCTGACCAGCCCTTCGATGGTATGGTAGTCCTCGAACTTTGGGAGGGCGGTGATCACCTCATCGATGGTGGGGTCCCGGAGCACGACGTTCTCGCTTGGGAGGTCGCCTATCACGATCCTCGGGAACGGCCGGGACTTGAACCCCTCGAGTATGGCGTATTCGACCCCGGCGTTGCAGAGGAGATCCAGGGTGGAGTCGAGGTCGTTCTCGCGCCTGATGACGACCGATTTCGTTTCGTCGACGCCGCCGGATAGAGCAGCATGCGATTCATGGTACAGGGTGGTATCCTTTCCGGACTCGAGTAGAAAACCGTGGTGTCCCAGGTGCTTGATGGCCCCGACGGTCCCGCGTGCGGAGAGCGCCGGGATCAGGCTCCTGATGAACGTGGTCTTTCCGGCATTCGACCGGCCGACGATCTGGATGATCTTCATGGTTCCTCCTCCCCTGTCGGGCCCTCTCCTCCATCTTCCTGGCCGGGACGGGACTTTAAGATGACCGACGCCGCCTCGGCCACGCCCCGCATCACCTCGGTGATCCGATCCTCGACGTCGATCTCGTCATCGATGTTCAGGCTCGTCCCCTCCACCTCGAGCAGGAACCGGGCGACCTCGCTTGCCTCAAAGAGGATCTCGTCCAGTTCCTCTGCGGTGAAGAACCCGCACATGGCCCCGTAGAAGAACGTGGCCCCCGCTTTCTTCACCTTCTTCTTGAACGAACTCCGTGCCTGGTTGACTGCCTGCGGGGTGTAGGAGTCGACCATGAACGGGCAGAGGTCGGGGAGGTTCTCGCCGATGAACGTCATCTCCGAGCCGCTGGTAGTCTTGAAATCCGCGCAGAGGCGTGCGATCGCCCATTCCCTGGCGGTGATGTGGGTGTGCTTGCGCAGGAACTGGTTGACCCGCTGGTAGGTGGCGCCGTCCACTTTCTTGAACTTTCGGTATTTGTTTGGGTCTTTGCGGTTGTCAGGCTCTTCCATTTCATATCCTCTTGTCGGTTTTGCTATTTCAATAGGGCTGGTTGAACGCCGGTACGCCCTCGCCGGGATGAGCGGTTTCGGGAGAACGGGGTTGTTGCGGCGGTCCGGTTGGGTGGTATGCTCCGCTGGCCCCGCGGCCGCCCTGCCTCTTCAATGTATAGCATTATGCGGTTTATATCTGCCTCTTTGCTCCCGGGATGCGGGCGGGCATCCGGCTTTTCGGGAGGGGATCTCTTTCGATCGGGGCGCGTTCCTGTGGCCTGCCCCTCGCCCGGTGGCGCCGGGGAGTTATCGACGGTCCTGTCTACCTGCATTAGGGCCTGCTCTGTTCCGTCTGGCGGGCGGAGGAGTTCCGGCAGTGAACGGGCCTTTGTTCTGCATAACGGGATTCCCGGGGGGAGGCTGTATTCCCGGCGAACCGGTGTGAGGGACACGGTATGCAGGTATCGGACCGGGCTATCCTGCCCCGGGGTTGCGAGGGGGATTGCCGGTGTTCTATGAACTTCATGGTCTCCCGCGTTACCGCGAGCGTCAACCCGCGGCAAGAGGCCGGGATCGGGCCGCATGCGAAGGGGCGATGCAGGGCCTGTAGGATTTCAGGCAGCACGGAGCGGTACCTCATCGGGGTTCCGGGGACCTTCGTATCGCGGCTGTGGGGCAGGATCGTGAGCCTCGTCAGGGGAATGGTCGTTCTCATGGACGTTCGGGCGTTTAAGGTCGTCTGTGAAGGTCATTTATATGTGGGCGGGGCCTGCCGGTTCCGCGGCACCGGTGGCGTCCTCCTGATCGTTCACTTTCACCCCGCACGGTATGGGGTTCATATACCTGGAGGGGGACGTATTCATCAGGGTCTGCCTCCCGGCCACCCGGAAGGGCAGCCCCATACCTCCTAACTCCGATACCTCCTGCATCACCTGAAATACTTTTTTTAAAGACCCGATTGACACGAGTCGGTCTCCAGCTCCTCCCCGGGGGTTTGCCGGAAGGTGGATCAGGGTGACTCTTCACCCGGGGCCCAGGGTTGTCCGGTGCCCGAAATCCGTGCCAGCATGTTCCCGGTAGGGCGATCCCCTGCCGGTGCAGGAACGCCGGCTGTCGCCTGGTTTCAGGCTCCGTTGCGGTATTGTAGTCCTATGGGTTACATGGCCTCCTCTCCCGGACGCTCTTGGCAGGCGCCGTGCTCTCCGGGGGAGGTGCACCCCCTCCCTCGCAGATCTCCCGCGATCGTGGCCGGTCGTTCCTGACGGGGTCGGACAGGGGCTCCCCGGGCGGAATCCGTATTGCGGGGAATAGTGATTTACCGCAATCTTGATATCCTTCGTCATTCAACTCATTATTCGATGGAAAACACCCCCTTCTCGGAATGGCTGGATCGCTTCAGCAACTACCTCCGGATGCGGAACTACTCGCCCCGGACCATCAGAAAATACGAACAGACCATCCAGCGTTTCGCCCGGTACGCCTGGTTCCGGCAGAACTCGGTCTCTGACGGGATTTCGTTCGACGAGGCGGCGTTCGAGGACGCTCCCCTCGACGCGGACGTCAACGTCTCTGCGGCCCTCGTCACCGATTTCTTCTCCACCCTCTCGGAGGGGCGGGACTATAAGCCCAAGACCCTCCATCGGATGATATCGACGCTCTCCTCGTTCTACCGCTACCTCTACACGCAGGGAGTCGTGGTCGCGAACCCCATGCTCGGGGTGGAGCGGCCACGGATCAAGAACCAGGAGTTGAAATACCTCAAGCACAGCCAGGTGATCCGCCTGCTTAACACCATCGCAAGCGAGCGGGACCGGTTGATCGTCCGCCTCATATACGCCACCGGCGTCCGTGTTTCCGAACTCTGCGCAATAAACGTCGAGGACATCGATTTCGAGGAGCAGACGATCCGGGTGAAGGGGAAGGGCGATAAGATCCGGACGGTCTTCGTCGACGAAGAGACGCTCGATGAGATTGAGCGGTTCGTCGGCAACACGATCGAGGGCCCGCTCTTTTTGGGCCAGCAGGGCAACCACATCGCCCCGCGGACCGTCCAGCACCTCTTCCGGCAGTATGCCCCGCCCGGGATTACGCCGCATAAGATCCGCCATTCATACGCGAGCGAACTCTACCGGCGCTCAAAGAACCTCCGCGTCGTGCAGGAGAACCTGGGCCACTCTTCCATCAAGACGACCGAGATTTACCTGCATACCGACATCGAGGAGCGGAGAAACGTCTACCGGCAGTATTTCCCGCTCTCGAACGGGAAGAAAACGGGCGAGTGACCGGCAGCCGATAAACCATATGATGCTATACTGGTTGGAAACCGGCGCGAGATCCGTTCGACCCGGTTCCAGGGGAGCTCCTCAGGGGCTCTCCCCTGGCACCATACAGCCTCTGGTATGGGGGCTGGCATCCGGGCCTGGCCGGTAGGTGCATGCACCCCGGCCGGGTCACGTTCGGCCCCGATGGGCCTTTGCGCTCTGCTTGAGACGGCACCGCCACTCGCTGGTGTATCGATTCCAAACGAACAGATAATATCTGGCCTTCGTCCCATCCCCCAGAGCGCTCTCTCCATCCCCCCACCCTGGTAGGGGCGGGGACAGTGCCCGGGCGTATAGCCGGGGATGAGCCGTGCCCGGGGCGGCCCTCACGCCGGTTTCCGAGAAGGGCGGAGAGGGCTGGCCTGGATCCGGTTCTTCCCGGGGGCCTATCCCCGGACAGTGGACCGTGGTGGCTATCGCCAATGAGGGAGGGACCGGGGAGAAACCCTCCCGGACAAAATGACACCCGAAAGTTCCTCTCCGGCACCCCCGCCCCTCCCCGATCTCTGCCTCGTGTCTTCAGCGTCCAGACTCAATTCCTACAGATTGCCATCTGCCGATAACCCTCCTGGAGGGGACGGTGGGGATACCCGGGAAAAGCCGTGCCCGGGGTGCAAACTCCCGGACAGTGCGAAACAAGATCAATAAGTTGAGTGCCGATAATTGAGAATCGTTGCACCAGGTTAGTTCTCGCGCTGATGCGCAGGACCCGAAGTCCGGTGGGACGTGGCCGCCTCTTCCATGGTTCTCCTGCTCTTCGTCCTCCTCCGGCAACGCTCAAATCGCAGGAGCACCTACCGTATCGGTATGCGCTACATCGTCACAGGCGGAGCGGGATTCATCGGGTCAATCTCGCAGAGCGGCTGGCACGCGACCACGACGTCGTGATCATCGACAACCTCACCACCGGGCGGCGTGAGAATATCGAGCACCTCATCGGTCATCCCGGGTGACGTTCATCGAGGGAGCGTCACCGACCTTGACCTGCTCACCGACGCCTGCGCCGGGGCTGACGGCATCTTCCACCAGGCGGCCATCGCCTCGGTTCCCCGTTCCGTGGAAAACCCTGGAGACGAACGCGGTGAACGTGGGCGGAACCGTGAACGTCCTCTGGGCCGCAAAGGATGCGGCGTCCCGACGGTTGTGGCGGCTTCCACCTCGGCGATCTACGGCGACGACCCGGTCTTCCCAAACACGAGACGATGGCGCCGACGCCGCTCTCCCGCACGCGGTCTCAAAGCTCGCGGGCGAAGCTACGGGAAGGTCTTTTCCGACCTCTACGGCATCAGGACGGCCTTCCTGCGCTACTTCAACGTCTTCGGTCTCGGCAGGACCGAACTCCGAGTATGCGGCGGTGATCCGAAGTTCGTCACCGCCTGCTCGCCGGGAAACCGCCGATCATCTACGGCGACGGGGAGCAGACCCGCGACTTCATCTTCGTCGCCGACGTGGTGCGGGCGAACATCCAGGCGATGGAGGGCGATGCCCGGGGGGTCTTTAATATCGCCGGCGGCCGCCGGATCAGCCTCAACGAGCTTGCCGCCTGTCTCTGTGGGATCACCGGCATGCATGCCCGGCCGCTCTACGGACCTCCGAGAGCGGGGGATGTGCGTGATTCGCTTGCCGATATATCGCGGGCCAGGGACGCCTTCGGCTTTTCTCCCCGCAACACGGTCGATGAAGGGCTCCGCGAGACCGTGGCGTGGTTCCGGGACAGAGGCTCCCTATAACCGTTCTCCCGCGATCGACGGCCGGGCGCCCGGGCACCCCGCCGGCCGAATCCCGGTCCGCCCCGCTCCGGGCGTGACGGGTGCAGGAACCTATATATCGTCGCTCCACAGTATGGGTGCGAGGTGCCAATGTATGCCCCAATTAATTACACCGGAGGTCCCCCGCAAGGGTGACGATAGAGACGCTTCATGGGCGTACAACGACGTGACAGCGGAAGGCCTGCATGACCCCGCAGCCCTGAACAACAAGGGTGTGGCGCTCGAACGGCAGGGCCGCTATGAGGAGGCACTGGCCGCGTTCAGTGCGGCCCTCCTCTGCGACAACGATGACGTCTATGCCTGGAACAACCGGGCAGTGATCCTCGTCCGGCTCGGCCGCCCCCAGGAAGCGGTGCTCGCGTGCAGACAGGCGCTCGCGGTCGACCGGTTGTGCATCTTCGCCTGGGTCACCTACGGCATGGTGCTCAGCAGGATCGGAAAATACCGGGAGGCAGAATCGGCGTTTGCGGTGGCAGAAGATCTTGACCCGCAGGCGAGAGCGCTCTACCCCGGGAACTCGACGATGACCCGGGCTTGAGCGGCGGCCTTCACCCTGCAAAGAACGCTTCGTCTCCAGTTACCGTGGCGAGGGTTGATACACCGCCCGGTGCGATATGGACCGTTCTCCCCGGGTCCGGCAGGCCGATGGTCGCCGCCGGTACCCGGCGGCCCGTGCGGCATCGCCCGGACCCCCTGGAGACCCTACGCTTTTATCCATCATACCGCAATAGAGTAATACTACAATCGAGTGCTCTCTGGCACGGAGTCACCTCATGAAGACGCTCATTCTTGCAGGCGGGAGCGGCACCCGCCTCTTCCCGCTCTCAAGGGAACACTACCCGAAACAGTTCATCCCGCTGGTCGACGACGAATCGCTCTTCCAGAAGACGATAAAGAGGGCACTCCTCTTCTCCTCCCCGCAGGATATCGCCGTCGTCACCAACACGGAGCACAGGTTCCTGGTCCGGGACCAGCTTGCCGCGATCGGGTGCGACTCGCGGGTCATCGTGGAGCCGGTGGGCAGAAACACCCTGCCGGCGATCTACTACGGCGTCCGGGAAGTCACCCGGGACGGGCCGGAGACGGTTGCGGTACTGCCCTCAGACCACCTGATCACCGCGACCGGGCCGTTTCTTTCGGCCTTCCGCCGGGCGGAGCGGCTCACAAAAGACTACCTGGTGGTCTTCGGGGTGCGGCCGACCTCGCCCCACACCGGTTACGGCTACATCCGCCCGGGCGAGCCTCTCCAGGACGGCTCGCTCGTGGACGCCTTCGTGGAGAAGCCCGACCTTGCGACCGCCGGGAGGTACGTCGCCGACGGCTACCTCTGGAACTCCGGCATGTTCTGTTTCGATGCCGACCTCTTTCTCTCCGAGTGCGAGGTGTGCGCGCTGGATGTGGTCCGGGCATTCGAACAGCCCGTCGAGGAGGCATACCGTGCCGTCCCCTCCCTCTCCATCGACTACGGGATCATGGAGAAGACCCGGCGGGCCGCGGTCGTGCCACTTGAGGCCGACTGGAACGATGTGGGGAACTTCGACGCGCTCTATGCTGCCCTGCAAAAGAACGGGGACGCGAACGCCGTCAGGGGCGAGCATATCGGGATCGACTCCTCCGCGAACCTGATCATTGCAGACCGCCTGGTCGCCACCGTCGGTGTCCACGACCTTGCCATCGTCGAGACGAAGGACGCGATCCTTGTTGCCGCCCGGGACGAGGCCCAGCGGGTGGGCGAGATTGCAAAAGCCCTCCGCGAGAAGGGCGACTCCCGTGCGCTCTTCCACACGCGGGTCCACCGGCCCTGGGGCTCCTACACAAACCTCGAAGAAGGGCGGTCCTACAAGATCAAGCGGGTCACCGTCCCCCCGAAGCGCCGCCTCTCCCTGCAGATGCATCACCACCGCTCCGAGCACTGGGTGGTCGTCACCGGGTGCGCCGAGGTGACGATCGGTGAGAAGACGTACCTGCTCCGGAACGGTGAGTCCACCTTCGTTCCGGCGGGGACGGTCCACCGGCTCGCGAACCCCGGCCTCCTGCCGCTCGAACTGATCGAGGTGCAGATCGGGGAGTATACCGGCGAGGACGACATCGTCCGGTTCGAGGACGACTTCGAGCGGGCGTGAGCAGGCCTGGCGGTGCCGGTCTACCGGCATCGCTCCGCCCGCCTCCCATGCCCGCTACAAAATCGATATAATCTTCCGGCACATAGTACTTGAGAGCTGGTACCTGTGGTGCCGGTCGTTCGAGTTCACTTCTTAACGCACCCCCGTAGTGTAGTGGTCAATCATGCAGGACTTTGGATCCGGCGACGGCGGTTCGAATCCGCCCGGGGGTATGAAAACTTCGAGGCCATCAAATCAGGCATTTAAAGCATAATGGTTTCCTCTTTTTCGGTCATTCGGTAATTTTCTGAGCAGGGCGCTTCATGCCTCTGATCATTCCCCTCATAGGGGGCGGGTATCCGTGACCTTTATCACCGGTCCTGCATCTGGTCATGGATTCCCTTATCGAGTTTCCGCATGAAAGTGGTCTATCCGGGGAGATTGGGCCAGGAACCCCCCTCACATCTTACCTGAACTCACCCGCTCTGGAGAGCCTCGCTGAAACCATCGAACGCGAGTACTATGACCAGGAAACCCCGCGATGGCACTACCCTGTTGTTCTCTTGCTCAAACTCCTGGTCATCAAGTGCTTTCACCAACAATCTTACGCCCGTACCATCTCCTCCCTTACTCAGGAAGATTGGCACAATCTCGGCGTATCCCCGGAAGATCGGCTACCCCACCCTGCAACGCTCCAGCACTTTGTGAAATACCGTCTTGGCGTGGATGGTATGCAGCGAGTCATGATGCTGACCGGTAGCGCACTTAAGCGCAAACTCGACGGTGAGTCGATTGGCATCATCGATTCCACTCCCCTGGAAGCATCGCGGTATAACCAGGATGCCCCGTACAATCCCCACTATCAGATAAAGATGGATAAAGCACATATCATGCATCTGGGTCGTTATCCACTGGCGATGGTGTATTCGGGAGGAACAGATGCCGATATCACGCACCTCCCACGACTCATCGCAACCGTTGCACCAATGCAACCAAACGTGGTCGGCGTACAACTTGACAGCGCATACGATTCCTATGAGGCACATGCACAGATCTGGTATTACCTGGATGCATGGCCGTGTATCGCTCTCCGCGAGGGGGCGGTCGTACAGGAGGAGGGTACCGAGAAACGGATCCATCACTGGGTGAATAAACTCTGGAAAGAAGGGGGAGACGTACATGCCCCCCTGGAAGAACCGCTAAGATTCCTCTTCGAGCAGGGAAGAGGAGAGCAGGTTGGGATGTTCTTTCGGAATAAGAACACCCTCAATCCAGAATTCTCAACGCTCCTACACGGCCGCGGTGATTGCGAGCGCGTGCATAACCACATCAAGACAACTGTCGGGTTCCGCCTCAAAGGAATCCGACATGAGAGTCGAGAACTCTACATCCTCCTCAACTTCATCGTATATCAACTTCTCCTCCTGGTCGGGTGTACGGCAGAGATCGAGAACCCAAGTGTGCTGAGTGCGTTGATCTGAGCGAAAATGCTCGAAAGAAAAGACCGGTCTGGCAAAAAGAGCGGAGCAACCGGTTCTTGGGAGAGGTTCAGTTCGGTTAAGTGAACGGAGGATATTTTTGGAATGAGAAAGGAAAAGCAGGAATCAAGGAAAAAACCAAAATGGGTAACTGAATAGACTAACGGGGACAATTGCGCCGAAAAGCATGCCATCAAATGAGGGTACTCTCTGATTTGAAGGGCTCTGATCCCGTGAAAAAAACTAACCAAGCCATTGTTTCGGAAGCATACCTGCATCATCGAATGCGTATACGAAAAAATGTCCTGTGCGTTAAGGAACAAGATCTGGTAGAGGAATGACGTACTCGGAGACGTACTCGGAGACGAAGATGGCGAAGACGGTGAAGATGGTAGAGCGGCAGGGGATGCCTGCAGAGAGTAGTATATTTTCAGGATGATGGCTTCTGCAATCGTCGGGGCGCTCTGTATGTAACTCTTCGGGAATTCCAAATAGTTCGCCACCTTCGAGACTTTTATATTCCTTTGGTGGCTATACTGGATCATGGATGCAACAATCCGACTTCAACCCGCGACCAAATCTCGTCTGGATGCCGTGAAACTCAATCCGCAAGAGTCCGATGACGAAACGCTGAACCGGGTGCTGGACTTGGCAGATATGGCTTATGATCCTGAACCGCTGAGCGAAGAGACAGAGAAAAGGATCGAAGAAGGGTTCGCAGAAATACGAGCCGGACAGGTCCATTCACTCGAAGAGGTATGCCGGGATTTGGGTTTAGAATGATCTGGGACGTTGCCTTCACTTCGAAGGCGAAACATGATTTAAGGCGTCTACCGAAGGCCGAGGCGCAACGGATCACGGATGAAGTGACGTCCCTTGCAAACGAGCCTTACCCCTTACACCACGTCAAGAAACTGAAGGGCCACCAGAGCAACCCCGTGTACTCTCTTCGGGTGGGTGAGTACCGAGTGATCCTCACAATCGAAGACAATCTGATGATTATTACCGTGATCGAGGTCGGAAACCGAAGAACAGTCTATCGGAAATATTGAATCTCCCTATTAAGGTCATAAACTGAGATGATCTGCGCGGTATGCCTGGGGTACTGAACTTAAAGTTCTGATATTGCCCGGGGGTATGAGCCGCGGTGTTTCGAGCCGTCCGGAGTTGGCGTAGCCGCACCGGCTGACGGGCAGGCACGAACCGCAGCATCGGTGCTGCGAAGGGGTGGTCCCCTGTCGGCATGGGTGTTTTGGGACCACCTCAATAATTATCACCGGCGCCTCAGTACTCATATGAGTACCGAACAACCTGCTACGGTAGAGGGTTGGATGCCTTCTGCACGCTCTGCAGGGGCACCTAAATTGGTGTTTGGGATTTATCCGGGTGGCATGCTGGGGGCCGATGTCGGTATGGTAGCCGGCAAACTCGATGAGCCTGGGCGCATCAAGGAGACGATCGGCAAACTGCAGGGCGATACAAAACCGTTCGCCGTACGGTGCTATCTCCATTACACGGATTCGTCTCCCGAGCCGAAGTCGGACAGCAGCCAACCCCGGGACTTTGTACAGTACGGCGGCGACGACAGGGAACTGGATCTGGTGCTCTCGTATATGTCGGAGCGTGGAAACGTCGCCGGGTGGGTTGAGTTTGTCAGGACTGTAGTTCAGCGTTATGGGTCCGGGATCGCGACACTCCAGGTGACCGAAGAACCGAACCTCACTCATGTGCCTATCATCGACGGCAGTTCCCCGAACGTTCGGGAAGCGCTCGTACAGGGTGTCGTTGCGGCGAAAGAAGAGGCCCGAAGATGCGGATACGACACGCTGCAGATCGGTTTCAGTGCCGTGCCCTTCTTCGAGACGGATGCGCACGACTTCTGGACGGATATCGGTGCGCTCGGTGGGGATACGTTCGTGAAGTCTCTGGACTATGTCGGTCTCGACATCTATCCGGATGTCTTTTTCTCGCTGGCTCCATCGGGACTGCCAGGTGATATACGCCACTTCGTCGAATTCGCTCTGCGATCGTTCCGCGAGACATCTCTGCCTTCGGCAGGCATACCTGCAACGGTCCCGATCCACGTGGCGGAGAACGGATGGCCGACCGGCCCGAAACGCTCGTATGAGCAGCAGGCTGAGGCTCTGGAAACGATCATACGCACGGTTTACGAGTATCGGGGTAACTACAACGTCACTCGCTACGAGATGTTTAATATGCGGGATGCAGACAGTTCCAGCCCGGACCTTTTCTGCCAGTTCGGCATCTTACGCGATGACTACTCCCCGAAACCCGCGTTCGAGGTTTATCTCTGCGGGGTTGAAGGGGCAGAGCGGGAAGACCCCCTGCGCAAGCTGGGGGATGGGAGCGGAGCCCCTTCGTTTTGTTTCGCACACTTTCACCCCGCATGGCTCTTCTTTATGACAAAGAACAAGAGATTACTCATGTGGCAACCGACAGGAGAGGTTCTGATGCACATCACCACGAAGATCAAGATTCAGGTGACACCCGTTCAGGCCGACGTGCTCTGGCACCTCTCCGAGAAGTGCCGGTTACTCTACAACTTCGCTCTTGCCGAGCGAAACCAGAACTATCAGGAGAACAAGGATCGGCCCGATAAGCAGTACATCGGGTATGTGCAGCAAGCCAATGCCCTTCCCGACCTGAAGAAGCGGTTTCCTGAGTACCGGTGGGTCTACTCCAAAGTTCTGCAGACCACCCTCAAATCGCTGGACGACAACTTCAAGTCGTTCTTTGCCCTGCGACAGAACGGCGATGAAGATGCTAACCCCCCGGGGTTCAAGGGCAAAAACCACTTCTGCACACTGCGCTACAACCAGAGCGGGTTTGCGATCACCGACGGGCGTATCCGGTTCTCGCACTTCTACAACGACGTCCCGCTGGCGTTCGATCTGCCCGAAGGGCAGGCGTTCGTCAACGTCAAGCAGGTGGATCTCTTCTACGACGATCTGCAGGAAGCGTACTACGTCTCCCTCGTCCACGAGGTTCAGCCGGAACGGGAGTACGTTGACAACGGCCTCTACCAGGCCTGGGATCTCGGGGTCACGCAGCATGTCGCAGTCAACAGCCACGGGAAGTTCCTTGAAGTCACCAACGCCCGACCGGATAAGTACTGGAACCCGAAGATCGATGCCGTGCAGGCCCGAAGGGACCACTGCAAAAGGAAGAGCCGGCAGTGGAAGAGACTCAACCGTGCCAAGCGGACGATGGAGCGGAAGCGGAGCAACCAGCTCAGAGACTTCCAGCACAAACTGAGCAGGAAGCTCATCGAAAACACCCGGGCCGCCACAATCCTGGTTGGCGACCTCTCCGTCAAGCAGATGCCGAAGTCGAAGCAGGCCACGCCCGGGCTCAACCGAGCCACCCAGAACGCGGGACACCTCTCACGGTTCATCGGATTGTTGACCTACAAGGCAGCCCTTGCAGGTAAGAGAGTAATAACGATCGATGAACGGTACACGACGAAGACCTGCTGTGTCTGCGGAGCGGTTCACGAGATGCCGCTCGGGAAACGCGTTATGGACTGTGCATGCGGGAACTGTATTGATCGTGACCACAACAGTGCGGTCAACATCATGGTACGGTTCCTATCACAGAATGCCCTGTGGACGGGCTACCGGCAGTTCGCCGGTAATCTGCGACAAACAGGCCCGAGGATCCCAGAGAACCTCGGACACTCGCAGGAAGCCCCCTGCGCAAGCGGGGGGTAGTTCACCGCAGGCTGATCGACGAGCTTGGCCGACATTAACCGACCACCTTAGCGAGGCGACTCACTCTGCCTCCCATGCCCTCCGCAGGCGCCAGTCGTGTACATGGGATTGGGAGGATGTCGGGGCGGCCTCCCGGATATCCCGCCCCGAGGCGCCATCGCCAAGAGCCTATCCTGCAACCCTCTTGGGTTCCACATGATTCTTAAGGCCTCGCTTCCCAGTACTCCCCGGTAATTATGGACGCCCTCGCAATTGAGATCCAGATGAGCCTCCTCCTCTTCCTCGCTCTCGCCGGCTACCTTGTGGCATCAAGGATCAACCAATCGGCGACGATCGGGGCCATTCTCGTGGGGGTCCTGGTCGGGCCGAGCGTACTCGGCCTGATCACCTACACGGATTTTGTCCAGAGCCTGGCACACCTCGGGGCGATCATCCTCCTCTTTGTCATCGGTTTCGAGTTCAATATCAGGGATATCCTCGACGCACGGTACGGCATCATCGGCCTTGTCGGCGTGATCGTCCCGTGGTTGGGCGGCTACGGCACCGCCGTCCTCTTCGGGTTCGACTTCGCGAGCGCAGTCTTCATCGGCACGGCGCTGACCGCGACGAGTATCGCCATCACCGCAAACGTCTTAAAAGAGATCGGCGTGCTCCAGACCGGGGCCGCAAAGGCGATCATCGGCGCCGCGGTCATCGACGACGTCCTCTCCCTTATCGTGCTCGCCGTCGCCACCGACCTTGCGGTGGGCGGCAG
The DNA here is from genome assembly GCF_913757945.1 of Methanoculleus sp. 10. Lineage (NCBI taxonomy): Archaea > Methanobacteriati > Methanobacteriota > Methanomicrobia > Methanomicrobiales > Methanomicrobiaceae > Methanoculleus > Methanoculleus sp. 10. The sequence continues at coordinate 52,901 of NZ_CAJYDP010000010.1, forward strand.
CGTCTCAGTGGTCTCGGCCGTCCTGATGCTCGCGAAAGCCGTGGGATTCATCGTCGTCGCTGGTGCCGTCGGATACTTCGGTATCCGGAGGTCCATCCAGCGGATGGACGCAACCCCTCTGGCGCGGAAGTACCCTGAGTTCGTCTTCATCTTCGCCATGATGATGGCGTTCCTCTACGCGATGCTCGCGAGCCTCGTGGGCTTATCGGGGATCATCGGCGCGTTCCTCGCCGGGGTCGCCTTCGCCGGCGTCGAGCTCCGGCAGAGCAAGGGCGTCAAGGAGGGCGCCGAGTACTTCCAGATCGTCTTCGCCTCGATCTTCTTCGTATCGCTCGGGATCCTCGCGGACGCCCATGCACTCACGTCCGATATGGTCCTCTTCCTCGCGGTGCTGACCATCGTCGCCATCGTCACCAAGGTCATTGGGTGCGGCCTTCCTGCCCGGATGATGGGGATGTGCCGGGAGGACTCCCTCATCGTCGGGTTCGGGATGGCGCCGCGGGGTGAGGTGGCGATGATCGTCGCGTTGATCGGGCTCGACTCGGGGCTCATCGGCCAGAGCATCTTTGTGGTGATCGTCCTGATGAGCCTCCTGACCACCCTCATCACCCCGATCGTCTACCGGAACTGGTTCTTCAAGGGGGCCTACTGCGCCGTAGAGTGAGGGGGCCCGCGCTAATTTTTTCCAAAAATTCTCGTGCCCGCCTCTGCGCCCGGACGTAAAAAGAGGGGCGGGGCCGTAGCCCCGCCTTCACCAGGCTTCCGGGAACGCCATGTTGGTGTAGATGTCCTCAAGGCGGGCCTTGTGGCCTCGCTCCATCGAGGCGAGACTCTCGAACAACTCTATCTGTTCCGGGTCGACGCTCAGCCCCGCGAGCTGGGTGTACATCTGCATCGCATCCAGTTCTTTCCGGATCGCGATCACGAGGCCGTCAAGCGGTTTTAAGTCGGCCGAGAGCGGCGGAGTCTCCAGGGTCTCGGCGACTTTGTAATCCCGCTTCGTATCGAACCCGAGTTTTGCCGGTTCTCTCAGGAGAAGGGCCTCGAGGGTCTTTCGGTGTTTGCTCTCCTCACCGGCAAGCTCGTTGAAGAGGTTTCTTAAATTCTCATCCGTGACCTTCTCCCGAATCATACGGTAAAACGTATAGGCCTCAATCTCTCTCTCGATCGCATTTGATATGATTGAACGATACTCTTCGGCATCCATGGGGTATGCACCGGTGGGCAATAGCATCCGGAGACTCTTAAACCTTGTTGGGCCGGGGTATGGTATCGTGCGGGATCCGTGGCGACAAAAGTCCGATTGGTGGCCTTGATGAAGGTCGAATCGGCGTGTTCGGGGTGAACGAAAAGATGAGCAGGACCGACTGATCGGCCCGGCCCCGTGAAAAAGGGATTAAATGAACCGGGGCTTCATCGAGAGGAGCCTAGGGGTGTAGAGCGGGCGGAAGGGTTTTCCGGCGATCTCCATCTTCACCGCCTCGATGAGCTCGTCCTCGCTCATCATCTCCTTATAAGGCTTCTTCTTCTCCGAGAGCTTCCGGATGGTGACCGTGAGCCGGCCGGTCTCGGCCTCCTGGTCGCCGATCACCGCGACGTAGGGCGCCCAGTCCATCCCGGCCTCGCGGACCTTCTTGTTCACGCTCTCGTCGCGGTCGTCGACGTCCGCCCGGATACCCGCGGCGTTCAGGCGGGCGCCGATCTCCTCTGCGAAGCAGACGTGCCGCTCCGCCACCGGGACCAGCCTGACCTGGGTCGGGGCGAGCCAGGTCGGGAGCGAGGGGACCTCCATCTTCGCGGTATTCTCGAGCAGCGCGCAGATCACCCGCTCGATCGAGCCCGTCGGCGAGCAGTGGAGGATCGGGGGGTGGACCTCCGTCCCCTCCGGGGTGTAGTACTTGATGTCGAACCGGTCTGCGCTCTCGACGTCGATCTGGACCGTCGGGTTCTCGATGGGCCTTCCCTGCGCATCGATCGCCGCGAGGTCGACCTTTGCTATCCAGTAGTGTGTCCGCTCCGAGAGGATCTCGATCAGCATCGGCACACCCGACTTCGCGACGATCCCCTTCACCCAGAGTTCATACTGGTCGAAGAAGTCCCGGGTGCACCGGAAGACCCCCACAAGCGGCGTCTCGAGGTCCTCGCCGCTCTTCCAGCCCATCATGAGCTGCTCCTCGAAGCTCGCGAGTGCGTCGTCCACATCACGGCAGAGGGTGTGCATATCGGGCATCGTGAAGGCGCGGAGGCGCTTTAACCCGATCACCTCGCCCTTCTGCTCGTGCCGGAACGAGTAGGTCGAGAGCTCGTAGAGCTTCATCGGGAGGGTGTTCGGCGAGATGTGCATGTCGTGCATGATCGAGAACATGCCGAAACACGCCGCGAACCGGAGCATCATATCGCGGTTGCCGCTCTTGAACCGGTACTGCCGTTCCCCGAACTTGGCGGCGTGCTCCGCGATCGCCTGGTCGCCGAGATCATACATCACCGGGGTCTCCACCGGCATGCCGCCGTACTCGAGCACCCGTGCAAGGACGTAGTCGGCAAGAAGGTCCCGGATCAGCTTGCCCCGGGGCATCCAGCGGTGGTGCCCGACGTCCGAGCGCGGCTCGTACTCCACGAGTTCCTTCGCCCGCATCAGGTCGACGTGAACCGGCTCGACCCCTTCCGGCCCCGGGTGCCCGAGTTCCTTCCGGATCAGGGCGGCGAGGGGCGTATTCTCATTCAGGTAGGCGACCGCATCTTTGCGTTCCCCTTCGGGAGTGAAGACGAAGAACTCGTGCTCGATCTCTTTCTTCGGGGCGGCCGCTCCTTCCCCGGGCACGATCGTCCGGGAGAGCTCCGAGAGCGGGTGGCCCTTGCAGGAGAGCGAGAAGGCCTTGTACCAGCCGAACGGCGCCCGCTTCACAACAAAGCCGTCTTCCCTGGAAAGAGCCTCCCCGATGCCCCGGAGAGCGCTCACTGCCGATTCCGGCGATGCAAGGTCGGAGGAGAGGTGGGCGTAGGGGTAGATCATGATATTGGTCGTGCCGAGCTGCCGGGCGGTGGCGACGATCTCGTCCGCCGCCTGCCTGACGGCATCCCCGATATTCTCCTCGTCGACAGACTCAACCGCGCAGAAGACGGCGAGCGCCTCATCGAGAGCGTCCTTTGGGACCGCATCCTCTTCGGCGACCTTCGTCTTCTTCCGGGCCTCGTATTCGATATGGTCAGAGTGGATCAGAAGAAGTCGCATTGGTATCCCCAGTTGAACCGTTAAATATCTGTTTTCCTGCTATATAGTGCATAACGCTCTCCGGGCGGGAGCACCCGGCACCCCGCTCGACGGGGGCGGAATGCGCGGGGTTTTCCGGACTGCCGGCGGTATGCATCACGCGCGGCGCGCATTCTCGTGGTAGCGGGAGAGGGTCGCCTGCTGCTGGCCCATGTACTTCGCGTCTTTCTTCAGGTTGTATGGGCGCGCGGCGCGATCCGTCCGGTAGAAGACCAGCTGCCCGATCGGCATCCCGGCGTAGACCCGGACCGGCCTGGAGTTCACGTTGCACATCTCAAGCGTTATCGTCCCCCGGAACCCGGCGTCGATCCAGCCCCCCGTCTGGTGGAGCTCGATCCCGAGACGGGCGATGCTGCTCTTCCCCTCGATGCTCGCCACGACGTCGTCGGGGAGTTCGATCGTCTCCAGGGTCTCGGCGAGGAGGAACTGCCCCGGCGCGAGGACGATCGAGTCGGCCACCATCTCCTCGACGTCCGAACAGACGCTCTCCTTCTCGTAGGGGTCGATCACGGTATCCCCCGGCACGTACCAGACGAAGTGGGATCCGAGCCTGATATCCAGGGAGTTGGGCTGGATCAGGCCGGGATCGTAGGGATCCACCTGGATATACCCGTGCCTGATGCGGTCTTCTATCTGCCAGTCGACAAGAATCATTCCCTTATATCTCTCCTCGAACCTATTCTTTGTTTTCGAGATGCCACTCCGTCCGGCGCATCAGCCCGTGCAGCGTGCTCACCTCGCGAACGGTCAGCTTCGTCCGGCCGAGCACACGCCGGAGGAGGACCATCGTGTTCTCCCGTTTGAAGTCCGGGTGGTCGATCCGGTCGAGGAACGTCTCGATGTGCCGGTAGAGCGACTCCATCTCGACCGGTCCCGCGAGAAGGTAGGTCCCGCGGGGCAGGTTCGCCAGCTCGTAGCAGAGGATGCCCACCGCGTGAGAGAGGTTCAGGATGGGATACGCCTCCGATGTCGGGATGGTGCAGATGAGGTTCGCCCGTACGAGTTCGGTGTTTGCAAGGCCCCAGTTCTCCCGCCCGAAGAGGACCGCGACCGTCCCGTCGATATCGGCAACGATCTGGCGGACTTCCGCGGGCGTGTAGTAGGGCATCCGCATCGGGGTGCAGACCGATTTGCTCACCTCGCCGGTCGTCGCGACGACGAAGTCAAACTCCTGGTAGACCTCCTCGATCGTCATCCGGCGGGCGCCGTCAAGAACGTCACGGGCATGGGCGGCGCGCATGACGGCGTCGTCGGCAAGCGCGCAGGGGTTGACCAGCACCAGGCGGGTGAACCCGAAGTTCTTCATCACCCGGGCGGTAAACCCGACGTTCCCCTCGTAGAGGGGTTCGACCAGGACGATCGAGACCTCAGGCATGCCTCACTGTACCGCCCGGACCGTCGCCCGGAGCACATCGATCCCTTCCTCGTAGACGGCGTTCCCTACGACGATCGTGTCCGCGATCCGGCCCATCTCTGCCGCCTGCTCCGCCGAGCGGATACCGCCGCCGTAGTAGAGGATGGCATGCTCGATCGCATCGGATGCCGCCTGCACGATCGACGGGTTGCCGTAGGTCCCGCTGTACTCGATATAGACGATCGGGAACCGGAAGTAGCGGTCCGCCACCTCCGCGAACGCGGCCACGTCCTCGCCCGAGAGGGTGCAGTCCGCCCCCGTCACCCGCCCCACGGCGGAGTTCGGGTTGAGGACGATGTAGGCCTCGGGCACCACCATCTCCCATTCGATGCTGCTCGCGTGGCGGAGCCAGGCGTAGTGCTTTCCGACGATCCAGCGGACGTCGCTTGCGTTCATCACGCTCGGCACGAAGAGGTGGTCGATCCGTCCGTCGAATATGGCGCAGTCGGGGCTCGCCGGTTCCACCACCAGCGGCAGCCCGTGGGCTGAGACCAGATCCAGGAGTTCGCGGAGGTTCTCCCGCGTCACGTTCAGGGTGCCCGAGAGCATCAGGGCGTCGGTTCCGCTCGTCACGATCTCCTCGACGGCGCCCGGCGGGAGGTGTTTGTCGGGGTCCAGTTTCGTCACGTGTGCCCAGGTCTTCCAGTTCGCGTGCATGGTGTCACTTCAGGTGGGTGATGTAGTCGCGGATTCTCGCCTTTGCGATGCCGGTGATCGAGGAGACCTCCTCCGGGTCGGCCTCGCGAAGCGTCGCGGCGTCGTAGATGCCTGCAAGGTGGAGTCTCTCCACGGTCGCCTCCCCGATGCCGGGGACCGCGAGGAGTTCTTTTCGCCCGCGCTCGAGCGCAGTCCTGGTGACCTTTGCCGGGGCGGGGCGCCCGAGGTGCCTGCAGACCATATCCGCATGTTTATGTACGGTCTCCGGATTAATGCCGGTTTTGCTTGAGAGGTAGGGAATCGGGAGGTAGCAGAGGTCGTCGGGGCTCGCGACGCCCCCCGCCTGGTACTTCTTCAGGCTGACCGCGGGGACGCCGGCCTCCCGGAGGGTGCGCTCGTTGCAGAGCCCGCGGGCCGCCGTGAGGAGGTCCGCCGCCGACGTCTCGCCGATGCCGGCCTTCTTCAGGGCCGCAGGCTCCGCCCGCGAGAGCGCGCGGATATCCCCGATCCCCTGCTCGATGAGGCTTCGGGTGATCTTCGCATGGCTCCGGCCTTTCCTCGGCGGGACGATCTTCCGGACGAACTTCCGGAGTTCCGACCGGCGCCGGAGGATCTCGAGCGCATCCTCCGCCTCCCGGATAAGCCGTCCGGCTTCTTCTGGGTCGACACCGGCGGCACCCGTGAGGTCGTGAGGCTGCATGCCCGCGATCTCGGAGACCGTGTAGATGTGGTGCGCGTGCAGGCGCTGCACGAGGTCGTCGGTCATCGAGGGCATCATCCGGAGCGCCTCGATGTTCGAGGCGATATGACTGCAGAGCGGGCAGCCGATCGTCCACGGGGGGGATCCTTTCCGGATCAGGCGGACGTGGGAGAGCCCGTGCGTCTCGCAGGTCTCGTCGGTCCGGATCGCCTTCCCCCAGGTGCTGCCGGGCAGGCTGATGTTGAACCGGCACTCCGGGTAGCCGGTACACCCGATGAACTGGGAGGCGCCGAGGTGCCGGATCCGGAGATCGTGGCCGCAGACCGGGCAGGGGCCGACGGTATGCTCTTCCGCGGTCTGCTCCATGATCTCTTCGCCGATCTCCTTCTCGTGCGCTTCGAGTTTGTCAAAGACCTGGTGGAGCATCCCCCGGGATTCCATGACGACGTCGTCGCGGGACCGCTCGCGCTGCTTGATGAGCTGCATATGCTCCTCAAGCGTCCGGGTCATCTCGGGCTCGGTGATCGTCTCTGCGTGGTTGTCGAGCGCGTCCGTGACGGCCCTCCCGACGAGGGTCGGGCGGAGCGGGTTCCCCTCCACGTAGCGGCGGGAGACGAGTTTGCCGATCACCTCGTGCCGGGTGCTCTTCGTGCCGAGGCCGAGCTCCTCCATCACCTGGATGAGCCTGCTCTGGGAGTAGCGCGCCGGCGGCTGCGTCTGCTTCTCCTCAAGGTTCACCTTCCTGATCGGCAGGCGTTCGCCCGGGACGAACGCCGGGAGGATATTCTCCTTCGCCTCCGAGTAGGGGTAGACCCGGCGCCATCCCGGCGAGAGGAGCCGCCCGCCCGTTGCCGTGTAGGGCTCGCCGGAGGCGTCGAAGAGGCACTTCGTCGTCGTCCAGGTCGCGTCGGGAGAGAGGGTCGCGAGGAACCGCCGGACGACGAGTTCGTAGACCTTCCACCGGTCCTGCCCGAGAGCCTCGCGGCTCGCCGATCCCGTCGGGTGGATCGGCGGGTGGTCGGTGCTCTCCTTCTTGCCCCGGGTCGGGACCGGCCGCCGGTGCTGCTGCACCCAGGCGACGTCCGCATCGAAGACCCCTCCCCGGAGCGTCTCAAGAATGCCGTTCAGGTTCAGGGACTTCGGGTAGACCGTGTTGTCGGTCCTCGGGTAGGAGATGTACCCGTTCATATAGAGGTCTTCGGCGATCCGCATGGCGTTCGCCGCCGAGAGGCCCAGGCGGCTCGCCGCGACGATGAAGGTCGTGGTGTCGAACGGTGTCGGCGCCCGGTCGGTCTTCTGCCCCTCTTTGACGTCCGTGACCGTGAGAGGCTCCTTTGTCCCCGCTCTAGCGGCGAGGGCCGCCTCGTGGTCGGTGAACCGCCCGGCGGTGTGCCGCGCCTCCACCGGCACGCCGTCCTTCTCGGTCACAAGCGTGAGCATCCAGTAGGTCTGGGGGACGAAGTTCTCGATCTCGCGCTCCCGGTCCACGATCATCGCGAGCGTCGGGCTCTGGACCCGGCCGACAGAGAGGATGTCTTTACCGCCGCGCCGCGCCGCAAGGCTGATGAACCGGGTCAGCGACGCTCCCCACATCAGGTCGACCGTCTGGCGGGCCTCGCCGGCGGCCGCGAGCGCGAAGTCGAGGTCTGTTGGGTTCTCAAAGGCGGTCCGGATCTCCGCCGGGGTTATCGCGGAGAACCGGGCCCGGTTGATCCTGACCGTGGGGTTCACCGCGCGGACGAGCTCGTAGGCCTCCTTCCCGATCAGTTCTCCTTCGGTATCGTAGTCGGTGGCGATGGTGACGAGGTCCGCCTTCTTTGAGAGTTTCTGGATAAGGTTGACGATCTTCTTCTCGGTCGGTTTCTTGACGGTACCGGCGTCGATGAGGCTTCGCGGGGTGTGGATCTCGCTTCTCCAGTTCGTGTAGCCGGGCTCGAAGTCCACCTCCACCACGTGCCCTTTGAGGCCCACCACCGTCTTGTTGTCGAAGGAGTAGGTCGATACGCTCCCCTCCTTGACCGCCCTCACCTTCTCGTTGCCGGCGAGGATCTGCGCGATCCGGTTTGCTGAGATGTTCTTTTCTGCTATGATCAGGTGCACTGCGGATTACACCTCGCCTTTCTCAATGCATTCGGATACGATTCGCCCGAGTTCCCGCGGGTCCGCCCTGCCGCGGGTTTCTTTCATCACCTGCCCCACGAGGAAGTTCAGGGCTCCTTTCCTGCCGGCATGGTAGTCTTCCACCGCCTGCGGGTTTGAGGCGATCACTGTCCGCACGATCGCAGAGAAGTCGTCTCCCGTGGTTCTTCCCAGGTTCTCGCGCTTCACGATCGCGGCGGGTCTCTCGGAGGGTCGGCCCGCGGCGCAGGCATCGAGCATCTCCCGCAGGACCTGGACGCCGGCCCGGTCGGTGACCGTCTCCGCCCTGAGGAGGCCGAGGAGTTCTGCGATGCGGTCGGCCGGGACGGCGGCGATGCTCATGTCGCGGTAGTTGAGCTCCCCAAGGAGGGTGTCGGCCACCCAGGTCGCGGCGAGGGCCGGGTCGACGGGCGCCACGCGCTCGTAGAAGTCGGCAAGTTTCGGGTCGCCGGTCAGGGTCCGGGCGTGGTTCGGCGATATGCCGTACTGCGCCATGAACCGGTTCTTCCGGGCGGCGGGAAGTTCGGGAAGGTCAATCTCCGTGACCCAATCCGTGACACGGAGCGGCCGCAGATCGGGTTCCGGGAAGTAGCGGTAGTCGTGCTCCTCCTCCTTGCCGCGGGCGGATGTGGTGATCCCGCGCCCTTCCATGAAGTGCCGGGTCTCCCTCGTCACCGTCTGCCCGCGCCGGCGCAGGTTCTTCTGCCGGGTCACCTCGAAGGTGAGGGCCTTCTCGACGCCTTTGTACGAGGAGATGTTCTTGACCTCGACCCTTTCTGAGCCCTCGAGCGATATGTTTGCGTCCACACGGAGGGACCCCTCCCGGTCGCCGTCGAAGACCCTGAGATACTCGAGGATCGTCCTGAGTTTGTTGAGGAACCGGCGCGCCTCCTGCGGGGAGCGCATATCCGGCTCGGTGACGATCTCAAGGAGCGGGATGCCCGACCTGTTATAGTCGACGAGCGAGTACTTCGAGGCGCCCGCGACGTGGACGAGTCGTCCCGGGTCCTCCTCGAGGTGCACCCGGGTGATCCGGACGATCTTCTCGTGCCCCTCATCGTCCTCGATCTCAATGGTCCCTTCGACCGCGAGCGGTTTGTCGTACTGGGTGATCTGATAGGCCTTCGGGAGGTCGGGGTAAAAGTAGTTCTTCCGGGCGAACTCCGACTCTTCCAGCACCCTCATGCCGAGGGCCTTTGCCACCAGTAGACCGTACTCGACCGCTTTTCTGTTCAGGCGCGGGAGCGACCCGGGGAGCCCGAGACAGACCGGACAGCAGTGGGTGTTGGGTCCGTCGTCGCGGTAGTCCGTCGAGCACCCGCAGAAGAGCTTCGTCGCCGTCGCGAGCTGGACGTGGATCTCAAGCCCGACGATCGTCTTCATGCCCTCACCTCCTGCTCGTAGGCATAGGCGGCGTCGACGACGCGCTCGTCCTCAAACTGCCTTCCCATCAGCTGGAGGCCCACGGGGAGGCCGTCAACCCTGCCGCACGGGACCGATATCGCCGGGATCCCGGCGAGGTTCGCCGGTGCCGTGAGTATGTCGGCGAGGTAGAGCGAGAGCGGATCGGTCTTCTCGCCGAGGCGGAAGGCCACGGTCGGCATCGTCGGGCCGGCGATGACGTCTGCGTCACGGAGGGCCCGCTCGAAGTCCTGCCGGATCTTCTGCCGGGCCCCCATGGCCTTCGCGTAGTACCTGCCGGCGTAGCCGGCCGAGAGGGCGAATGTGCCGAGCATGACCCGGCGCCGGACCTCGGCCCCGAAGTTCGCCTGCCGGATCTCCTGGTAGGCGTTATGCCAGGACTTCCTGGTGTCGACTGCCGGGCCGTAGCGGACGCCATCGAACCGCGCGAGGTTCGAGGAGGCCTCGCCCGTGCAGATGACGTAGTAGGCCGCAAGCGCATACCGCATGCCCGGGATGCTCACCGGCACCGTCCTGGCCCCGAGTTCCTCAAGGACGCCGATGGCGTCCCGAACCGTCTCCGCGACGCGGGGGTCCACGCCTTCCCCGAAGTACTCCTCCGGGACGCCGACCCGGAGGCCGGCGATATCAGCCGACGGCCGGTGGTCGTACGGCCGATCCAGCATCGTCGAGTCGCGGGGATCGTACTTCGCGATCACCGACATCAACTTCGATACGTCCTCCACCGTCCGCGCCATCGGCCCGATCTGCTCAAGTGAGTTCGCGTAGGCGATGAGGCCGTAGCGGGAAACCCGGCCGTAGGTAGGTTTGAGCCCCACGACCCCGGAGAACGCTGCGGGACACCGGATCGAACCGCCGGTGTCGGTGCCGAGCGCCATCGGGACGAGGCCTGCGGCGAGGGCGGCGGCGCTCCCGCCGGACGAGCCGCCGGGCACCCGTGTCGGGTCGACCGGGTTTCGGGTGGGGCCGAACGCGCTCGTCTCGGTGGTTGAGCCCATGCCGAACTCGTCCATGTTGGTCTTGCCGACGATGGCGGCCCCCTCCTTCCGGAGGAGTTCGATGACGTGGGCGTCGTAGGGCGGGACGTAGCCTTCAAGGATCCTCGATGCGCAGGTGGTCCGGATGCCTGCCGTCGATATGTTGTCCTTGACCGCGACGGCGACACCGGCGAGCGCACCGTCGGAGAACGGTGCCTCACGGCAGGTGGTGATGAAGGCGTTGCACCGGTCGTCCGGCGAGAAGTCGAGAGTTCCCGCCACTTACATCACCCTCGGCGTCTTGATAAACCCGTTCTCGGTCGACCCCGCGTTTGCGAGGACCGCCTCCTGCGGGAGGCAGGGCCGGGGCTCGTCCTCCCGGAAGACGTTCGTGATCCCATCCGCCGGGGCGCGTTCGCCCTCTACGGTGTCGAGGACCTCAAAGTATTCGAGGATCGCGTTGAACTGTCTGGTGAATTCCGGCACCTCGTCTCTCGATATGCCGATATCCGCAAGTTCTGCTATATGCTCTATATCGCTCTCAGTTACCATGTTCTGCCCTACTGATCTCCGTTAAGTACCCTTGTACCGACTTTTTATAACCGTTTTGACAGGAGAGTCGCTGTATCGCCCGCCATATTCCGCTCCCGTATTGCATCGCTTTCTTCTCGGCCCGGGCGATTTCGGCGGGGATGTGCCGTTGTGCGACCGCTCGCAGGGGATGCTTTCTCACCCCTCCGCGCACCTTCTCGCCTGCGGGGATCGACCTTGCTGCGCGCACCACCCGGATGTCGAGGTAGGGCATCGAGAAGTATGCCTTATGAAGCGCCGCCACTGCCTGGTCCCGCGCCCTCTGGCGCTCGTGGTCCGCAATGTCCCGTTCGAGCTCCGCCGCGAGGTCCGGGGAGGAGAGGTAGCGGGCGTAGCCGCCGAAGAGCTCGTCTGCCCCCTGCCCGGCGAGGATCCGGGTATGTCCGAGCTCGGCGGCCCGGGCGGCGACAAAGAAGAGGGTCGTCGCGATCGAGGCGTCGACCGGGTTTGTCGGGTCGGGGATAACCCGGACCACCCGGTGGATGGCCTCCGCGACCTCCTCTTCTGTTGGAGTGACGATCTCAAGGTCGAGCCCCATCGTCCGGGCGGCCTTCGCCGCCCATAGGGCATCGTGCGATCCCTCGGTTCCCACCGCCACGCAGGGGAGGCCGGCGAGCCCGGCGATGAGGCCCGAATCGACGCCGCCGGAGAACGCCACCACGCCCTCGTCGCTCCGGAGGTCGACCGCGGTGACGATCGCCTCCTCAAGGGTGCAGGGCGGGGGATCGGGGGCTATCCGGGCAGCCTCCCGTCCGCCGCAGCAGACGGTCCCGGGCGGGACAGGGCCGGGCATGATGCCGAAGGCGTCGCGGGCGATGCAGTCGTCCCGGGTGAGCAGGAATTCGCCGCCGCACCGCGTGAGGGCCTCCGGCCCCTCCCCGAGCATCCGCTCCACGTCGGCGGGGGAGAGCCGCACTCCGTCACGTTCTATCCAGCCCTTCAGGTTCATGGTCGGTATGTCCTGTAATCCGGCAGGTGGCTGCCATGAGGTTGCCGCAGTACCCGGTCGCCTCAAAAAACGGATCAGTATCAGTGTTTGCGCCTGTTGAATCATAAATATACGCACCGCGTACAGCGCAAAAAGTCCGGTCTTTCAACGATTCCAGCCGGATATGCTCTCTTACCGGGCGGGAAGACGCCGCTTGCCGCCGGTCTCGCGGAAGGCATGGAGGTCCTCCTGCAGGAGCGGCAGAAGAACGGCGAGGTGATCCCGATGATGGTCGTCATATCCGACGGGCGGGCGAACGTCCCCATATCCGGCGATGTGCGCCCCGAGATTCTCGGCATCGCCGGGGAGATCCGGTCGCAGGGCATCCGGACGGTGGTGATCGATACCGAGGAGACCGGGAACTCTTTTGCAGGGTTCCGGCTCGGTTACTGCCGGGCTATTGCGGAGCGCGCCGGCGGCGGGTACTACCCGATCGCCGACCTCTCCGCCGGGCTCCTGCACGATATCACAGCAGCTGAGCGGGATGCGATGGTGCACTCCGCCTGAAAGCCGTTCGCAGGCAGAGCGGCCGGAGTTTCTTGACCAGGCGGTCCACCTGCCGGCAGCGATCCGCCGGAGGTTCCGGCCGCCTCAAAAAGGGATCGGTGTCGGTGATTGCACTATTGAACTAGAAGTATGCGAACCCCCGCCGACCCGGATTCCGGCCGTTCTGGTCATTTGAGTCTGATTGCACACTTCCACTCGGCGGGGTGTCGCGCTCTGCTCTAACTGGAATTCCGTCTCTTTATACCATTGCGAGCGAGAGGTCGGTCGGTATCGACTGTCTGCGCTGGACACGCCTGCGGAACACCGATACGTATCTTAGTTTCATGCCCTTTATTTGCAGAACGCGAATAGATAGATAGACCGGTGAATACCCCCCATGCACGAATCAGCACTCATCCGGTTCAGAAGCGAGATCCGGCACTTCTATGTTATTGCAATCGCGAACATTGTCTTTGCCGCACTTGTGATAGCCTTCGGCATCAGCGTGATCATCGGGCAAGCGATCTCCATCTACGAGACCTTCTCTACTGCGCCGTATGTGATCTATTCGCCGGTAATTCTGTTCATCGCATTTGTTGCCGCCCTTACGGGCTTCACCTGGCTTCTCACCAGCGTCAGGATCTTTGAAGGGATCGAGACGATCAAGGACGACCTGGATGAGAAGGGAAGTGAGATCTCGGACGAGGCTCTCACCCGTCTTATCGTAAGTATGCTCTCTCATTACCGCGACAACCGCGCAACCATCCGCACCATGATCCTGGTCTGCACGCTCGGCGGCGTCAGTTCATTTGTCCTCGGGGTCCTCGGCAGCCTGGAACACCTGTCCGTCTCAACAGACGGTATCGTCTTCACCCTCAACAACTACCTGGTCATCCCTTTCATGCTCCTCACGCTTGGGGTTGCCCTCGTCAGCCTTGCCTCCTCCTACTACTTCTCCCGGTTCGCAAGGGTCTGGGACGAAAGGCTTGACGAGATCGGGGAATCTGAGGCTCTCCTGAAAGAAACGCTGGAGCTGGATCGGTAATGAGCGGGCGCAGGACGGCGTTTGAGATCTACTGGGAGATCCTGGTCTTCTGCAGAACACCGCAGTCGTTTACCGGCATCATCAACCGGTGCGACCTGAACTCAAAGACCGGCCAGGAGTATATCGGGTTTCTTGTGGAAAAAGGGTATCTCGTCGGAGTGGCCGAGGGGGATAAGACCCGGTACGTCTCCACCGAGAGGGCCGGGGAGTACATCGCACTCTTCAGCTCGCTGTACCAGAAGCTCTTCGATACCGCTCCCCGGTTCAAGTTGTAACGTGTGGGGCCTTGGGGGATGCTTCACACTATCGAGTGTTACTCCATTGTCGCTGGAGGTCGATTGTATACTCTCGGAATCCGTTTTACAGTGCCTGAATCGCGGTGGGATCTCGCACTTCGCGTGAAGGTGCGAAGCAACGACGCTTAAGCCTGATCTACACGACTGCCGCGTTGGAACCTTCCAGGGTGAAGCCAGTGTGTTCGGTCTAACTTATCGGTACTATTTATTATATAAATTAAAGTAGATCGTAATACCGATGCAGGTACGTCGGGGAGCACGAAAGATGACGGTGAGAGAGGGAGGGATGTGTTGATAATCTCCACCGCGGTGAATGCCGTCCTGCTGGTAACCGCGGGCATCGTCGTCGCGAACATCCTTGCCGAGACCGGGATCTTCTCCCGGCTTGCGTCGTTCACCGGGCCGTTCTGCAGGGTCTCCGGCCTCTCCGATGCGTGCATCCTCTCGGTCATCGCGATGGGGGTCAACGCCACTGCGGGGAAGTCGATGCTCGCCGGCTACTACCATGACGGGACGGTGACGGAGCGGGAGGTGATCCCGGTCCTCATCATGGGTGCGTTCCCGGTGGTCCTCGGGGAGTCGCTCTTCCGCGTCCAGCTCCCTGCGGCCCTGGTTCTCCTCGGCCCGGTCGTCGGGGGAATCTATACCGGGTTGAACCTCTTCTCGAGCGGCATCCAGGCTTTTTTCGCCCTCCTCTACAGCCGCCGGTTCCTCGCGGTCCCTGCGCGCGCGCCGGCCCCGGTCCCTGCCGCCCCCGCGGCCGCGCTCGCGCTCAACCGCGAGGTCGTCGTCACCGGGTGCAGGAAGGCGGTCCCGACGCTCCGTCGGGTCGTCCCCGTCACCCTGGCCGCGCTGATCATCTTCTCCCTTCTCTCCGCCACGGGCGTCATGGACGGCGTCGCCGCCGCGTTCGACCCGCTCCTCAGGGCCGTCGGTCTCCCCGGGGAGAGCGCCGCGGCGCTCGTAGCCCAGTTCGTTCACTTCTCGGCAGGCTATGCGATCGTTGCGTCCCTCCTCTCCGGCGGCATCCTCACGCTCGAGACGGCGCTCGTCACGCTCGTCCTCGGGAGCATGGTGGTCATCACCATGATCTACATCAAGTACTCGGTGCCGCTCTACCTCTCGCTCTTCGGCCGGTTCGGCGTCAGGGTGGCGCTGGTCACGTACGTGGCGAGCATGGCCGCGAAGGTGGTCACGGTCGTGCTGGTGTTTCTTCTGTTCTGAGGGGGTGCGGGGTTACCATGCCCGGGGGGTGCCGGGGAAAGCCTCCGGGCCGTTCGGAGGCTTTCCCGGAATCGGTCTCAGTACTTCATTATACGGATTTGTTGAGCCCCGTCTGTACTGCCGGGTGAAGAACTATATGTTACCCACTGGAACGAGCTCTCCGCTGACAATGCAAGAACAGCGTGCGTCAGACGATCAAATCAAGAAAGAAGTCCCGATACTCATCTCCTGCCTCCGCAGGGCAATCTTCATCATCTCCTCGCTCCCAGGTACGATCAGGAGGGAGCAGAACCCGTATGGAAGCTCAGGTCCGCCGGGAGAAGAAGAGCATCTTCGTTGACAGGCTGGAAGAAGCACTCCCGCTGCTCCGGGAGCGGTTCGGCGTGGCGAAGATCGGCCTCTTCGGATCGACCGCCCGCGGCGAAGACCGGCCCGAGAGCGATGTGGATGTGCTGGTCGAGTTTGCACCCGGACAGACGACGTTCCGGAACTTCATGGAACTCGCGTTCTACCTTGAGGACCTCTTTTGCCGCCGGGTGGACCTCGTCACCGAGCAGGGACTCAGCCGACATCTCCGATCGTATATCGAGAAGGAGGTCGTCTGGTGTGAGGCGTGACGATCTCTTTCTTCGGCACATCGCGGACGAGATTGCATTTCTCCGTGAAGTCGGCAGGGAACTGACGTATGAGAGGCTGCTTGCGGATCCGGTGCGGCAACGTGCAATCGTCCGCTCCATCGAGATCATCGGGGAAGCGACGAAGAACATCTCCGAACCCCTGAAAGAACAATACCCGGAGATTCCCTGGCGGCTGATTGCCGGTTCACGGGACAAGTTGATTCATGCTTATTTTGAGGTCGACAGGAGGATCGTCTGGAATATTCTCCAGAACGAGGTCACGGCCCTCGAACCACGAGTGCAGGCAATTCTTGCCGAACTCGACACACCGTCAGGGGATACCGAATAAGGGCCGCAGGACCCGGCCCGGACACCGTTGGTGGGGGCGAGCGCCTTGTTGATCTGGCGATACAGCCGCTTCTGCAAACCGATGCTGGAAAACTGCCGCTCAGAAAAAGGCAACCGGCGAGGCGGCGTTGCAGGCTGCATTGTACCACTCCATCGTGGCGAGCAGCATCCACCGTTCGTTGGGCCGTGAAAGTGTGTGGGAACATGGTGAGGGCCGATTCCTCCCTCGGCTTAAGCCGGGGGGCTCCTCGGTCCACGTTCCTGAAAGATTCCCCGGGATCGTTCCCGGGGCGAAGAAGAAGAGGGTGCGGGGTTACCGCTTCCTGAGGAAGTACCATCCCGCCGCCAGACTTCCGGCGGCGACCAGGCCCCCGGCCGCGATGAGCGCCCACGGAATTTCGCCGTCTTTGGGCTGCTGCGAACCGGGTCCGGACGGGGTTTCACCGCCGGGAGTCGCGGCGGCTGGTGCGGCGGTCGCCTTCGCCAGGGGTGCGTCGACCCACGTCAGGGCGAATAGGCTGAAGTGCGAGACCCGCGCCGTCACGGTCCGGGTTGCCGGGTCCACGGTTGCGGGGACCTCCTGCCAAGCGCCGGTCCCGGGGTTGTACCACATCACCCGCAGGGTGGCGGGGTCGCCGTTCCTCCCCCACTCTTCCTCAGAGAGCGTGTAGGTGAGGGTGGCCGGCGGGTCGAAGGTGGCGCCGGCCGGTCCGCAGGTGAGGGCAAACCCGATTGTCGTCCCCCCGGGGGCCGGTGGCAGCCCGGCGGCGTCGGCGCGCGCCATGGTCACTTCGCCGAGCGGGTTTCCGTCTTTGTCGCGGGCACGCGTCCCCTCGCCGACAGTCAGCAAGCCGGCACCGTCGCCGGTCCTGACCGTCACCGACTCGCTGACCTCACCGGTCTCCGAGAGGGGGAGAGACACCTGCCCGACGGGCACCGCCGGGGAAGTCTCTACGGGGTCGGGGGAGGATCCCGACGGTCCCCCTCCGCCGCCGTTACCGCCGTTGCCGGGCGTGGGCGTGCTCCCCCCGGCAACGGAGAGGTCCAGGCGGGTCGTGCTGTCCGGTGTGAAGGGGGCCGTCTCCCGCGCCGCCCGCCCGTTGACCAGGAAGGTGATCGTCTCACCGGCATGGCCGTCGGTCGCACTGACCACCAGGCGACCTCCCTCATACCGACTGGAACTGCCGTACTCCCCGGCCTTCGTCGTCACGATCGAACCGTATGTCGTCTCCCCGATCGTGGCAGTGATAGTGATCCCGGCGGGTGCCGGGGCACCGTCGATCGTCACACTGCCCCAGAAATCGTGAGGGAACGTGGGGGGGGAAGCCTCCGCCGCCGAGACCCCGGTCGCGAGGGCCAGGAGGAGGATCAGGGTCATTCCATGCTGGAATTTCATCGTCACGCCCCGATGGCGGCGAGGGTATCCGCGTCGTTCATGTAGAGCCAGTAGCCCCGGAAGGGGGAGAGCTCCCGCATCTCGCTGTGCCGGCCGGTATCGCCGCGGATGAACGAGACGTCGTAGGCCTGTTCGTTCGTCTTCCAGCCGAAGAGAGTCACCCAGGTAGTCTCGACCGACCGGAGCGTGGTGGCCGCGGGTGCGGGGACGGTGTCGGTGAACCCGATCGCGTTCCAGCCCGCATCGAGGTATTTTGTGGGCGGCGGAGAGTTCGAAGCGGCGGCGAAGGCCAGCGGGATCTCGTAGGTGCCATTCGCAAAGATCCAGATCCCGTCGAGCGGTCGGAACGCCTCCTCCCGGCTCATCGCCTCCCACTGGTCAGTCCCGTTGTAATACAGCACCGGGCGCCCGTCGGTCTCCACGCCATCGAAGATCGCGATGGTGTCCTGGCCGGCGGCGAGCCGCTTCGGGGTCGAGACGAAGTTCCAGCCGGGCTGGAGGGTGATCGCCGACGTGTCAAGGTCGACGTGAACGGCAGCGATCTCTCCCGAGGCGACGGTCACGGTCTCCTCTGCGTCCAGGTAGCCATCAAGGCTCACCCGGATGGTGTGGGTGCCGACCGGGACGTTCGTCAGCGTGGTGTCGGTCGCTTCGCCGGTCTCCACACCGTCGAGGAAGATCGCCGCGCCGTCTGGCGACGAGGTGACGACGATGCTCCCGGCCGGCTCGGTCAGGGTGAAGTGGGCCACGGCGGTTCCATCATCGACGACCGTCACGATCATTGAGGCGTCGGCGTAACCGGCCTTCTTCACGGTGACGGTGTGCTCGCCGGCCGCGACGTTCTCCAGGATGGCGTTGGTCGTCATGCCGGTGTCGATGCCGTCGAGCCAGATCACCGCACCCGTGGGCGTCGAGGCGACGGTGATGCTGCCGCGGGCCTCGACGAGGTCCCGGTGGAGGGTTGCGATCTCGTTATACGCGACGGTGACCTCAGCCGTGGTGTCGGCGTAGCCGTCCTCCTTCAGGGTGACGGTGTGGGTGCCGACGGCGATCCCGTCGAGGGTTGCGTTGGTGACTTCGCCGGTATCGGCGCCGTCGATGAAGATCGTGGCGCCGGCGGGCGTCGAGGTGACGGCAAGGCTGCCGGTCAGGGTGGTCAGGGCGAGGTCGACCTCTGCGGTCTCGCCGCTGGCGACCGTGACCGGCGTCGAGGCTTCGGCGTAGCCGTCGAGTTTCAGGGTGATGACGTGGTCACCGGCCGGGACGTCCTCGAGGGTACAGTCGGTCACCTGTCCGGTCTCCTCCCCGTCAAGATAGACGGCGGCACCCGCAGGAGTCGAGACGACCGCGATGCTGCCAGGGGCGGGGGCATGCTCGACGATCAGGAAGGCTGCGGCAGCCTCCATCCAGTCGGCGCTGCTCCGGAACGCCGCAGTGTTCTCGCCGGCGAGGAGCGAGGTCACATTGCGCTCGTCGACGCCGATCTGGCTTGTGCCCGTGTAGTTCCAGACGTCCGTCCAGATCTGGTCATTGAAGAGGAGGTCGCCCTCGGTCGGTCCGGCGCCGGGGGCGACGGTGATCAGGGTGGCGCTCCGGACGCCGTCGGTCTCGATGTCGAAGAACGGTGCGTAGGCCGTCGCCTGTTCGGGGGTGGTCGACTGGGCTGCGCCGCCGTAGAGGAGGTCGAAGCCTTCGTTCATGACGATGGTGTGGGGGGCTGTGGTGCCGTCATCGTAGACGACCGCAAGCAGCATCCCGCGGACCGAGACGTTCCCGCCGCCGGGGAAGGTGTTCGCGAGGATGGCTGTGTTGTCCTCAACGCTGAAGGCGTCGGTGACGTTGTAGATGGTCATGCCGTAGGGATACGAAGTGCCCCACATCTTCTCATCTACATAGAAGGCGTCCTGCTCGACGGCTTCGCCGTTGAAGGTCAGGAGGACGTTTTCCGGGAAGATCGGACCCTTGTCGTAGGTGTAGGGGACGTAGAGCCGGGCGCCGGCGATCGTGGCGCCCGCGGGGACTGCGAGATCGCCGGCTGTCCAGTTGACGGTGTAGTCGGCCCAGTTGGTGCCGGCGGAGAGGTAGGCGCCGTCACCGGCCGACCAGAGGAGGTCGCCGCGAACGTCGTAGGTTTTCGCGGTCGTGATGTCCCCGCCGTCGGTCCAGCGCATGCCGCGGTAGCCGTTGTGGACGACAGTCTTCTCGATGCTCTGCCGGTTGTTCTCTTCGTTCAATTCTCCGATGAGGTCTTCGGGGTCGACAACGGCGGCGATCATCACGATGTCGCCCGCAGCCCGCACGGTCTCGTCAGTCCAGGTGACGGTGGTGTTCGCGCCCGCGGCGAGGCTATCGACGGCGACCGTGCCGGTTACGCTGCTGACGTTGAATTCGACCGCGAACGCGCCGGTATCGGCGGTGCCGATGTTCGTGATCTTAGCAGTGTAGGTGTTCTCGGACGCCGAGAAGACTTCACCGTTGTTCGACGCGAGGGTCGAGATCGTGAGATCGGGGGCGTCCCCGCCGGAGGCCGGGTATTTTACGGCAAGTGT
The DNA here is from genome assembly GCF_913757945.1 of Methanoculleus sp. 10. Taxonomy (NCBI): domain Archaea; kingdom Methanobacteriati; phylum Methanobacteriota; class Methanomicrobia; order Methanomicrobiales; family Methanomicrobiaceae; genus Methanoculleus; species Methanoculleus sp. 10. The sequence continues at coordinate 73,021 of NZ_CAJYDP010000010.1, forward strand.
TGCAAGCGTGGTCTTATACGATCCGCCGTTCGGTACGTACGTGAAATTGCTGTCGCTGCCGGCGGTCAGGTCGTTCTTGACGTCCCAGGTGTTCGTTCCAAAGGTAATTGTCGAGTCCACACCCGTATAGGCAGCGCCATTGAATGTATACAGGGCGTCTCTGGAAGAGAGCATGACATTTCGGAGGGTTGCATCCGCCCAGCCGGCGGCGAGTCCGCCGGTGGCGAAGGTCGAGGTCACCCCGCTGGCGTCTTTTGCCTGGTAGTCGTGCCCGTCGTTCACCCAGTAGTGTACTTCGTCGTCGTCGCCGTCATTGTAAGCGACCACGAGGACGAGCTCTTTGATGCGGCCGTCGAAGTTGGATGCCACCGGGATTGAGATGACCTCTGCTTTCGGGTTCTGTGAACTGATCCGGTCGGTCACATCGTACCAGAGCATGTAGTCCGAATACTGGCGGTTCACGTGATCGTTGACCGGGTAGACGTTGGCTGTGCTGTCCCCGGCGGTGGCGAGGGTCTCGGTACCGAGCGTATCGTATGTGCCGTTACCGCCGCCGTCGAATTTGACGGTCGCGGTTCCCGCCCGGTTATCGGTACCTGAAGCATATACGACCGTATACAGCCGTGCCCACTGTATATCGGTGTATGCCGGGAGAGTGAACGTCCGGTTAAATATGTTCGTCGTATACGAGGCCCCGGTGTTGAATTCTCCGTACGCTCCCACGTAGAGATCGCCGGAGACCGTGCCGTTCTGAACCGTGGCGAGGCGTTTTGCCCCTGCGGATGACGAGACGTACTGGGTCTTCGTTGCGGTGTCGCTTCCGTAGGCGTTGCTTGCGGTGAGCCGGATGTCGTAGGCCCCCGCTTCAAAGGTGTATGTCGCGTTTCGGTCGGTGGAGAATGCAGTCCAACTCTCGCCGGTTCCAGATGGCCGCGACTCCCATGACCATGCGGTGGGGGAGCCGGCCGAGGCGTCGGCGAAGGTGACGGAGAGGGGTGCAAGCCCGGTCAGGGGAGTTACGGTGAATGCTGCGACCGGTGCATCACCGGGGGAATCGCCGGCATACTCCACCACGAGGAAGGTCTGTGCCGCGACCATACACGGCGATTTCCAGGTATCATCTCCCTGGACTGCCGCTTCGTTCCCGGTCGCGTTCAGGTACGCCGTCACCTCGCGCTCGTCGACGGCCACCTGCGGGTTGTCGGAGGCGCCGACCGCCCGCGGGCCGTAGTTCCAGACCTTCGTCCCGACCTGTTCGCCGTTGAAGTAGAGGTTGCCCTCGCCGTCGTTGCCCCACGGGACGAACGTCGTCAGGTTCGCCCGGACGACGCTCCCCGTGTCGATGGTCGCGCCGGAGAACGGTACGTACGCCGTCGCTTCCTCCATGCTCGTACCATAGTTACCTTCGTCGGCGCCGAGGAGATCGAACTCTTCGTTGACAAAGATCTGTTTCCGGGTGGCGGAAGAGTCCTCGTAGATCACGGCGAGGGTAAACCCGGCCGGCGAGATCTTGGCGTTGGTGTCTGTTCGTGCGAAGAGGGCTGTGTTGTTGATGCCCGTCTGGTAGAGGTCGGTCACGTTGTAGGTCAGCAGGCCGTATACATGGTCTCTGTATGCCCCGAAGTTCGAGACATCGTTGTACCAGTTCACGTAGGGGACCCGGACGCCGTTGAAGTCGATCGAGACGTTGTCGGGCGCCGAGTGGGTGTTGTCCCAGCAGTAGGGCACGTAGAGCCAGGCGTCGTGAACCGTCGCGCCCGCCGGGAGCGGCAGGTCGCCCGCCGTCCAGGTCACAGTGTAGTTCGTCCAGCCCTCGCTGCCGAAACTACCGGACATGTACTGGCTGTCGCCGAAGGAGTGAATGATGTCGCCGCGGAGGTCGTAGGTCCGCACCGTCGTGACGTTGCTACCGCCCTCCCAGTACATCTTGCCCTTGTAGCCGTTGTAGAGAACTTCCTTATCAGCGAAACCGACCTTTATGTTGTTGGTCTCATCGGTCTCGGCGATGAGGTTGTCGGGATCGATGATGGCGGTGTATCTCACCTTACCGCCCTGGAGGTTGCGGATCGTCGGGTCGATGATGGTGGTGATGGCGATCTGGGCACCGCCCGCGAGCGATTCGATGGTCGTGGTGTTGACCGCGACGGTGCCGTTGGCGACGTCGCTCGCGTACAGGGCGATCACGATATCGGTCGCGGTATCAGTCCCGATGTTCTTGACGCTCCTGATCTGAACCCGGTTTGGTTCTCGGGCAAAGACCGCGCTGCCGGGCGCCGGGTTCACGACGCCGGCGATAGTCAGGTCGATCTGGGCGGCTGGGGTCACCGTCACCTCTGCGGTCCCGGTCACACTCCCCGCAGCGGCGGTGACGGTCGTCGTCCCCGCCGCAAGGGCGGTGAAGAATCTGGTTCCGTTCACCGTGCCGACGGTCTCGTTGCTGCTCGACCAGGTGAAAGCGACGTTGGTCATCTCGTTGCTGTTCTGGTCTTTCGCGGTGGCTGTGAATTGCTGTTTATTGCCGACTGCCAGGTTCGCCGTCGCGGGGGAGACCTCGATCATGGTCAGGGCGGGCCCGGCACCCCCGGTGGAGTAGGTTACGTTCAGGTAGGGGCGTAGTGTGGCGTCGGAAGAGTCACGACTTGCCAGTTGAACCCTCTGTTCCGTGGAGGTAACTGATTCGTCGGGAGACGCAAGTTTCCATCCATAATTTGGGGTATCTTCCGCATATGCCTGTAAATCCTGTGTGACGTTCCACGCAATCCAGACATTCGCTGCTGAACCCGGGTCAATTACGTCGGTCGGCTGCGTATCGTTGGAGGGTCCATTGCACCAGGTGACATTGGACTCGTCCCATGCTTCGATCACGCGGTACGCGGCGACCTCCCTATCACCCTTCCTGGCGGTCATATAACCATAGAGTGTCGCCGATTCGATCGTCGCTCCCTCGGGAATCGAAGAGAGGTCGAAGTGGATAAGACTCCTGTAGAGTGTTCCACCCGAGGTACCCCAGGGATCGCCGGATTGCCGAACAAAAAGACTCGTGGAATCACCATAACTCGTATTTGCTGGGAGAAAGCCCCATCGAATATACGCATCGGCGTCCGCCTGGAACGTCTCGGTGGTCGTTGCCGCCGCTACGGGCGCGGCGAGCGTGGTCATGCACAGCAGTGCAGCGATACAAACAATCAGCAATCTTCGTTGCATTTTCTATCAAGCTCCTTCTTCATCGTTTCATCTCGCCCGGCAGCACTGGCGCCCCTCCCCGGCGATCGGAGAGGGCGCCGATAGTCAAATTGGACGATCGGAAGATAGTATTTCGTAATATATAAATTGAGATCGTTCATACTGGATCATCACTTTAATAAAAAATGTATTAATTTAGGTACGTATTTTTTATATTCGTGCCACGCAAAGGCGAACCGTCCAGCCTATGGCCAGATCCCGCCGGGGTGTGAGAGCCGGCAGTCCGCCGGTCCTCTGCCCGGCCGAAAAAAGGGTGTGGCGGTCAGCCTTCCGGGTCGACCGCCGATTTCGCGTCTTTTGCCTCAATCCGGAACAGGTGTTCTGTCACGACATCGTCGTCGCGGAGGTGCGCGCTCACTCCTCCTCCACCGTCAGCAGGGTGAGGGGGATCTTGAAGTAGCCGCTGTACGAGCCGGAGTCGGTGGAGTTCCGGTCAAACGTCATCGTGCTGTCTCCGCCGGTGATGTAGTTGGTGACGTCCCAGCTCTGGTAGCCGAAGTACGACCCCTGCTGGGGGTTGCTCCAGGCAAGGGTGTTGCCGTTGAAGGCGTAGTTCCCGTTGTAACTCGCCAGGTAGATGGCCGTGAGGTTTGCATTGACGGCTGAGAACCCTGATGTACCGAAATCGGTCTCCCCGATGTAAGAGTACCCCTCATCATCGGCAACGTAGGAGTCGGTGTCGTGGCCCTGGTTCACCCAGTAGTGTATTGTTTTCCCGGAATCAGGATCGTCATATGCCACCACCAGCGTGATCATCTTTACCCTGCCGTCGAATGGCTGGGTACCGTCCGGTTTGTGGGTCTGCACCCGTGCCGAAACGCTCGACGAGCTGATGGCATTGGTCACGTCGTACCACACCAGGCAGTCGCTCGTCACCCTGTTGAAGTGGTTGCTGAACCAGACGGTCCCATCGTCACCGCTGCCCATGGGGAACGAATAGGTCGTGTTCATGATCTCGGAACCGAGCGTCGCGTAACCCGCTCCGCCGTCGAACTCCACGGTCGTGTTCAGGGGGTAATTCGCCTGCATGTTCCCTATGTAGGTGTCTACATAGAGCCGCGCCCAGGTGACATTCCCGGGATCGCACGGCAGGGTGAAATTATACTCGATCGGGTTCGTGTGCGCGTACTCGAACCCCGGGTACGCGTCGAACCAGAGGCCGCCGGAGACTACCCCAGTCGACCCGTTCGCGGTGACCAGGGGGTCTCCGCCCAGGTACGGATCTGCCGACACCGGTGGCGCAAATGCGCACACCACCGTCAGTACGAGCATGCATGCCAGCATGCGCTGTATGTTCGTCTTCATTGTTCACTTCCAGGTTGTTTGTGGTTCCGGGAGTGTCCAGCCTCCCGGCAAGCAGTGGATGATCCCAGTATGGCAAAAATCTTTTTATTTAACACTAAGTGTTAAAATAAATTGTTTTTACAATGCTCGCCGGGCTGCTACGCCCGTGCTGATACAGGCAGGAGCAAGCCATACGTAAGTTTCTCCTCTCTATCTCAACCGGCATCGGGATCTGTCCTGGTACTTGTTCGAAACACGGCATTCAGGTAAGGGTTGCGTGTTCTGATAGCATCTTCGTGTCTCTCCCGGACGCGCCTCGGTCCCCTCCAGGCACACCCAGGTATACCCACCGGGGGGCGGCGCTCCTTCATGGCAGGGGAGTTTCAGGACGACCTCATGCGGAGAAGCCGCGTCCGAACCGTCCTGGATGGGGTTAATCCGGCAGGGTTCGTGGAGATGATCAGGAGCATTCTGCGGTTGGGACCGGAACTCTCGCTTCCATGATTCCGTTTCCGGTGCCAGCTACACTGAATGCCTGGACCCGCTCAACGGGGCCCCTGCAGGTGAACCTCTGCTGCCGGCGTTTGTATTCCTGCTTTATACAACTACAGAGAGGCGTGAGGCCGAAATTTCCGGAATCGATGCGCAGCAAGTTCCGCACGAGAACAGTGAGAAGATATCCGGTCTTCTGGAACCAGGGGTTGGCCCTGCATCCAACCTGGAAGTGAACAGAGGAACGGCAGGGCCGAATATCAGGTTGGTAATCAGGGTAAATCATCCTGTCGGAACGGCCTGGCCCCGGAGAACCTGTCGACGCGCCGGGAAAGACGACGAATATTCGGAGGATTCTCGCGTGCGGCTGAAACGATCTTAGGATAGGGTTTCGGTGCACGCGACTCTGTAGAATTCCTCCCATCAGAGGTCATACCCCCTGCGTTCTATTCCGGCGAAAAAGTGGATGCCAGGTTTTTTCAGTCCCCTGAGAGGTCGGCATAGCATTCGGTGGTCGCATGTGGCGAGACTATGACGTCTTCGATCGTCTTTGACGCACTCTTCCCCACCACCTTCACCGGATAACTGCCGATATCGAGGTAGTGGAAGGTGTGGGGGGTCACCTCGCCGGTATCCCGGCCGAAGAGATAAATCTTAGCGCCCGCCGGGGTGCTTGATACCGCAAGCGACCCCCACGTGTAGGGTTCGAGGGTGAGCTTCACCGTGGCGTCCTCGCCGTGGTCGGTCAGCAGAACTTCCCGTTCCGCCGGGATATATCCCGGCTTTGAAACCGAGACCAGGTGCTTCCCTTCCGATGTGCTGGTAACGACATACGGCGTGGCAAACCCGGTCTGGAACCCGTCGACCGATATCGCTGCCCCTGCCGGTGCCGATGTTACGAGAAGACTGCAGGGGGTACCGGAGAACGCGGCGATGACGGTATCGTTCGACTCAACGGTGGTGGGTATCCTGTAACTCCGGTAACTTTCGTTGTCACGGATGGTGATATATGCCCCCCCGATCCCCTGTACCTCGACCGTCTTCGGGAACCGATCGCCCAGGTACCTGCCATTGATCGAGAACGGTTTCTGCGCGTAATCGGCCGACTCGAACGTGATCGAGCGCGTCAGCTCCGTGTTGCCGCTGGTAAACATCACCCGTCCCATGGCGTTTTTATCGATCCAGACCCGCTCTTTCTCGGAGCTGAACGTGATCCCCTCTTTCTTCACCTTGATGGTGTGCAACCCCTCCTTGAGCCCGTAGACGATGTCGGGAGTCTTCCGGTTCACCTTGCGTCCGTCGACGTAGATCTCCGCCCCATCCGGGAACGAGTCGACATAAACGCCGCCGTAGTGGTTCTGCTCCCAGGTCCGGAGCAGGCCGGGGGAAGCGGGACCCGGAACCTCGACCACGACCTCGTCGTCGCGCTCGAGCAGGATCTCCCGCTCCACCGGCTCGGCGCCGTCCACCCGCACCCGGACCGTGTGGGTGCCACCGGGGAGCGACGCGAAGGCGGCCGGGGTCGTCCTGCCGGTGTACTCCCCGTCGAGGTCTATGAGCGCGCCCGGTGGATCGGAGAGGACCGAGAGACCGAATCGCATCGTGGTGATATCGATGGCCGGGGTCATGGGTGCGGGCTCTGCCGGAGCCAGTCCGGGATCCGGTGCGGACTCCGCCGCCGCCAGCGCCGGTCCCGGCTCCTCCCCGGCGGAGGCGAAGCCGAGCAGTCCGAAGAACGCCTGAACGGCACCGAACAACAGGCCGAGAAGACCGCCGTCCGGGGCGGACTCCCCGGTCTCGCCGTACCAGACCGTATAGACGCCTCCCTGCCGGATCGTTGCCGAGACGCTGTCGCCCGTCGCATCGGCCGCGGTCTCCAGGGTCTGCCAGGTGCCCGAGGAACGGTCGTACCTGGCGATCATACCCCCTGGTTCGCTCACGGAGATGACCAGCCTGAGGAGGAGGTCGCTCACCATATCGTCGCTGCCGATCGCGTAGGCCCGCTCGAAACCCCCTGCGTCCCCGGGCCTGAGCCTCTGCAGCGTCACCGTCGAAACAAGGTTCCCGGCCCCGTCGGCGATCGCTGCCCCTTCGGGGATGTAGAGGTCGACGGCCCCGCCGTCGGCGACGATATGCGTGGCCCCGACCCGCCCGTTGGTTGCATTAAGGGTGAACCGCGATCCGGCATCGGCGGACGGCGTCGCCGGGGTCCCGGGTGTGCTCGCCGTGGGTGTGGTGTTCGTCTCGTAGCCCGCCGGCGGGCTGCCCTTCCTGACGACGAGGATGATGGCGCGGTTCTCGATATAGTCTCCCTTCGTCGCGGTTATGAGGCTCTGGATCCCCGCCTCGTTTCCCGACTGTCGGAGGAACGGTCTCGCGTCCACGTCGGCCACGCTGATCGCCGAAGAACCGGCGGTGAGCAGGTTGAACCACTCACCGTCATTGAAGGCGATCCGGTGCTCATCGTCGTCCATCCCCGAACCGGCCGTAGATACGAGGATGAGCCGTGCTTCGCCGGTACCGGCAAGGTCGACGGGTTCCTCAAAGACCGCCGTCGTTATACAGTCCTCGGACGTCGTCCCGAACTGCGGGTTGGCAAAGACCGTATCCGACCCCTCCGCGATCCAGTAGGTCGTCTCGGGTTCGGCGGGATCTTCGGTGACGATCAGGAGGCCGACGCCGTACGTCGCAAAGACATCGTCCTTTCTCCCGTCGTTCTTCACCGTCACGACGTGTTCTCCGGCGACGCCGCCCTTGATGCCCGTGACGTTGAACGCGTGGGTTTCGAGGAGGTAGTTGTAGATCCCCTCGTTTTTACGGTCATTATAGGCTTTGTCGGCCTTGATCTCTTTTCCGTCGACCGCGAGGCTGATCCTGACCGTGGTCCCTTCTTTCTTCTTCTCATCGTGCCCCCAGGTGGTGTAGATATACAGCCGTGCGTACCGGATCGTGCCGTTCGCGGGAGCGGGGACACGGATTGTAAACTCCCTGCTCTCGCCGGCGTGGATGAGCCCGGTGTAACTGCTGGAATCGTAGTACGTCAGGTTCCCGCAGAGCGTATCCGAGGCGACGATATCCAGCTTCTTCCCCGTGTAACCGTAATCTACGGTTTCTCCGCCGCCGGAGTCGCCCCCGGAGTCCTTGAAGTTGAAGTCGACGGAGGAGGTCTCGCCATCATTGACCGTAACCGTCCGGTAGTCTTCGCGCCCCTCCGCCCTCACCTCCACCGTGTAGTCGCCGACGACCAGGTTCTCCAGCGTCGCCGGGGTGCAGACCGACATGTTCTCCCCGTTGAGGTAGACCCAGGCCCCGGGCGGCTCGCTCGTCACCTCGATGCTCCCTGTTATCGGTTCGAGGGTGAAGTGGACCGTGGTGTTTTTGTCCCTGCTCACCGTGATCGCCCGGTCGTCGGGTGTCCGGTAGCGTTCCAGCTCGACCCGGATCGAGTGGTCGCCGCAGGAGATGCCGGGAATCGTCGTGTTCGTCGTCCACTGGGTCGGTTCGTCGTCCAGATAGATCGCCGCGCCGGCGGGCGTCGAGGTCACCTGGATCGACCCGACCTCCTCCTCAGGGTAACGAACCGAAAGGAACGCAAGCGGTGTCTTGAAGAACGCACCCAGGAACCCTCCGCCACCCCCGACGACATCGGTGTCGCGGGTGTAGACGAGCGTACTCGCCGCCCCCGGGTTCAGGAGGTCGGAGACGTCCCATGTCAGGTACCCCGAGTAGGCTCCCTGGGGAGTGCGGTCGGCATCGAGCGGATCGGAGTTGAACCAGAAATCCCCGACGTGGCTTGCCATGTGGATGACCGAGAGCTCGGCGGCAGCTTCGCGGTCGTCGTCTTCGGGGAGTTCATCGGTCGAGAAGGTCGTCTCGCCCTCGTAGCGGTCTCCCATGTTCTCTTCGACATAGTAGGAGTGGACGTCATGCCCCTGGTTCACCCAGTAATACACCTCGTCGTTGTCGCCGTCGTCATAGGCGACGACCAGCGTGACGAGTTTGATCCTCCCGTCGGTGGTTCCCTTGTAGCCCTGCGGCTTCTCCGTCTTCACCTCCGCAACCGCTTTCTTCCCGGTGATCAGACCGGTTACGTCGTACCACATCAGGTAATCGCTCGTCACCCGGTTGCAGTGGCTGTTCACCCAGACCGGCCCGCTTATGCCGTCCGGCGAAGGGTTCGCCGGGAACCAGTATGACGCGCGGAGCTCCTCCACACCGAGCGTCTGCACCCCAGACCCGCCGTCGAACTTCACGGTCGCCCGGTGCTCGTAGTTGTTCTGCATGTGGCCGCAGTAGACGGCGACGTAGAGGCGCGCCCACTTGATCTTCGTGTAGGGAGGGAGCGTGTAGGTCTTCGTGATATCCGTATCCTGCACGCTTGTCCCCACGAACGAGTCGTGCCACAACCCGCCGGAGACGACGCCGCTCTCTATAGTCTCAAGCGGGATGCCGCCCACGAACTGATCGGCCGCCGCGGGTGCAGGCACCAGGACCAGCAGCAGGAGAAGAGAGAGCACAACTCCTGAAATAATTGATCTGTCTCTCATACCATCACACCCCCGTCCGTATCGCCGTCACCGGGTTGAGGTGTGATGCCTTCAACGCCGGATAGAGGCCCGATACCAGGGAGAGAGCGATCGCGATAGCCATCCCGAGCACGAGGAGCCCGGGCGTGATCAGGGTGATCTCGGCGTCCGCAAACGTGGAGAACGTGTCGCCGAGCTGGGCGACGATGAACGGCTTGCCGAAGGTGTTGATCACGCCCGAGAACGCGACGCCTAAGAGATCGCCGATCACGCCCCCGATCACCCCGATGTAGAGGCATTCGGCGAGGACCAGGTAGACGACGTCGCCCGGAGAGGCGCCGATGGCCATGGTGATCCCGATCTCCCGCGTCCGCTCAAAGACCGAGGTGACCATCGTGTTGACGATCATCAGCGCCCCCACGATCAGGGAAACCCCGGCAAAGAACGCCAGGATGAGGACGACGACGTCCATCAGCCGGTTCACCGACTCGATCTGCTGGAACGCGCCCTGTGCGGTGAGGCCGAGCGCCTTGATGCCGTCTACCACATCAAAGACCGCGTCGGGGTGATCGACCCTGACTAGGACGCCGTCGAACGTCGCTTCGCCGCCGCGCAGTTCCTGCGCGACCCCGCGGTCGATCAGCATCACCTGGTCGAACGCGTCGTCCCGCTCCTGGAGCACGCCGACCAGGGTGAAGCCCACCTCCTCGTCGACCGGCATGCCGTTCTCATCGTAGCGCCGGATCAGGATCGGGATGGTATCGCCGAGCCGGACACCCTCGTAGCGCTGGAGCGTCTCGGCGACGTCGTGTCCGAGCACCGCCTGTCGGGATCCGGGAGCGAGGAGCTCTCCTTTCAGGTATTTCGGCCTGATCGCGTCCCCGATCCCGCCGGGATCGACGCCCACGACCTCAAGGTAGGTCTGCCGTTTTGTGGCGTAGGCCTCCCTGACCACCGCCGAAGATGCCGCGACGTGGGGGATGGCGTCGAGTTCGCCGATCTTTGCCGGTGTGATGAGCTGGATCGCGCCGCCGCGGATATCCGCGGTCGCCTCGATGAGAGTCAGGTCGGACTGCTCCTTGATCGCCTCCACCGCCTGGTAGCGGATGCCCTCGCCCAGGGAGACGGTCCCGACGACCGCCGCAACGCCGATAGCGATGCCGAGGGCGGTGAGGAAGACGCGCATCCGTTTCCGCGCGACCTGGTGGGCCGCGGCCATCAGATAATCGATCAGCCTTCCGACGATCACGATACCACGCTCCCGTCAAGGAGTTCGATGGTGCGGTCCGTCCGCTTCCCGAGTTCGCGCTCATGGGTGACGATCAGAAACGTCGTCTCCCGTTCCCGGTTTACCCGCCGCATCAGGTCAAAGATCTCGTCGCGTGTCCTTGAGTCGAGGTTCCCCGTCGGTTCGTCGGCCAGGACGATGAGGGGGTCTCCGACGAGGGCGCGGGCGATCGCCACCCGCTGCTGCTCGCCGCCGCTCATCTCCCTCGGGTAGTGGTGCGCCCGGTCCGCGAGACCGACGGTCGCAAGGAGGTCGGCGGCCCGCTCTCTCCTCGCGGCCTTCTCGTGATAATTGAAGAGGAGGGGGTACTCCACGTTCTCCTGCGCCGTCAGCGCCGGGATGAGGTTGAAACTCTGGAAGATAAACCCGATGGCCTCCCTCCGGAGCGCGATAAGTGCTTTTCGATCGCCGAAATCGACGCCCCTGCCGTCGATCCGGACCTCCCCCGATGTCGGGGCGTCAAGGCCGCCGAGGATGTTCAGGAGCGTGCTCTTTCCGCTGCCGCTTCTCCCGAGGAGCGCGACGAACTCGCCTTTTCCGATGGCCAGGTTTACGTCCGCCAGAGCGGTCACCCGGTCGTTGTACGCCTTGCTCAGGTGTCTCGTCTCGATGATAGTCTCCATACCGTTACCCCCTCCGTTCGGCCCAGAGAACGGCGTTCGTCAGGACCAGATAATCTTTTTCGTCCTGGACCTGCGCAAAATTCCCATCAGACCGCAGGTAGGGCAGCACGTCCCGCCGGTCGATCCCGACCTGCATCGTCTCGTCGGAGTCAAAGACGTTCACCCACTCCTTCCCGCTCGATCCCGGGAAGAGTGCCGAGAGGATCGTTTCGAAGAACGATGGCATGCTGCTCGTCCCTTCCCGGTTGAAGAAGAGCCGGTTGATCACGGGGATCTTCTCCCGCGTATAGCCGCCTGAGGGGGCGACGATGAAGAGTTCGGCCGATTTAAGGCCGGACCGGTCGATCGTTCCGGGAAAATCGATCCTGCTCGACGCCATGACGGGGGTGATCCCGTGACTGCTGTAGAGGAGGTCGGCTCCCTCGCTCACCCACGCGATCGCCTCCGGCGATCCGGGGCTCTCGTAGACGGCGAGCAGGCCGATCCCCTGGACGACAAACGTCCTGTTATCGGTGGCGTTGTTCTTGAGGACGACCGTAAAGGAGTTCTTTCCGGGGTTGAGGTCTCCAGTCGTGAAGATGTCCATTCCTGAGAAGAAGTCGTTCTGGCTGACGAACCCCTTGGAGTCCGTGTAGCGACCGGCTTCTGCGAGATGTTCTCCCGTATCCGTGCGGGTGAGCGAGAGCACCGGGTAGATCGCGTTCTGGTCGAGCTTGCTCCAGGCCCAGTAGACGTAGATGCGCTGGTAGCGGACAGTTGCGTCTGCGGGGAGTTCAGGATCGAACGCTACCGTATACTCTCCCTCAGGACCGATTGAGCCGCTGTAGGTGCTGTTTCCCACGGTGTAGACGTAGCCTCCCCGGAACTCGTCGTTAAACACGGTCGAGAGCGGTCTATCCCCGGCGTAGGTGGCCGCCGCGGGCGCTGCGAGGAGTCCGAGAAAGAGGAGGATCAACCCGACGGCGATCCTACGGGAAGACATACTCGCCCTCCGCCGCGTTGTTTGCCCGGTTCGAGTCTTTGATCGCACCCCTCTCATCCGCAACCACCCTGAGCCGGTGTTTCCTGGGCGTCGTGTAGAGCGGAACGTCGATGGTGACCGTTGCCCCAGCACCGATCCCATCGACATGCTTTACCGCCGCCTTATCCCCGTCGAGGTAGATGGTGAGGTCGAAGGCGCCGACGTCGCTCCCGCCGCCGTTCTTGATCGTGACCGGGATCGTATAGTCCAGGTACCCTGCAGCAGCAGCCGGCGGTACCGCCAGCAGCGATACGGCGACGATGCCCGCGCCTGCGACCAGGATAACCGCTGTCTTCCCGCCGGGCGGGCGCATCGCGGCAAGGAGCGCGGCGAGAGAGAGCCCTGCAACCAGGGCAACGAGCGGGGCCGGCGACTGTTGCGGCGATGCGGCATGCGCCTCAGCCCCGGCCCTGACCGGCGCCCCGATGACGACGGAGAGGTCGGGGACCGTGCCGACCGTCAGCTGCGCCGATGCCTCGTTGTCCGTCGGGTCGGCATCGCCGCCGGCGTCGACCCGGACCGTGATGGTATGCCGGCCTTCGGCAAGGGTGACGCCGGCCTCGACCTGCTGGACGCCGGACCTCGCCGGTTCGACCTCGACCATCTTGACGGGTTTCCCGTCGACCGAGAAGACCACCCCGATCTTCCCATCGGGCCGTGTGCCGTAGTTCCTCATCGTCGCCCAGATCGTCGCCTCCTCGCCTGCATAGGCTCCCGTCGCCGTGGGTGCGTCGACGGAGAAGTCGGGCGCAGGCGAGGCGCCGGGCCGCCGCGCGGTGAGGATCACGGAGCAGGGGTGGATGTAGTCCTCACCCTCGGGCTTCGATCCGGTGGTGCTGATCTCGCCGTCGCCGTTGAGGTCCCTCCCGCGCTCGAAGACGATGCGGTTGGTATCCTTCAGGAGGCTGCCGACGTCGAACGTCTCGACGTCGACGTACCGGGCCTCGACCCCGGCACCGCCGGTTGCATCGCCGATACGCTCGTTGCCGATATCCCGCGCGCCTTCGGGATAGAGCGAGAGGTCGGTCACCGGGACGCCCAGGTCTTCGCCGTTGAAGAGGACGTAGTCCGGCTGCCCCTTTGTCGAGGCAAGGAGGACCACGGTCAGGTCAGCGGCGGCCTTCTCTGCCGGAGGTGCCTTCTCAAGGATGAGCTCGCACGTGTCGTGGCGTGTGGGGTTTGTGCCGGCCCACCCCTCGCCGTGGAGGTTCTCGTTTCCTTCAGCGATCCAGTACCGGGTGACCGGTTTTGCGGCATCCTCGACGACGGCCACGACGAAGATGCCGTAGGAGCGCCCGTCGATCCTGCTCTCGGGCTGTCCCCTGCTGGTCGTCAGCTTGATGGTGTTCTTGCCGCCCCGGAGCTGGTCGGTGCAGTCGTGCGCGACCCAGTAGACGCCGTATCCCGATACAAAGGTCTCAGGGTGCCGGTCATCTTTCCCGAAGAGCTCCCGGCGGGCCGGGACAGCGTTGTTGACGCTGATCTCTTCCCACCCGGTGTAGCGCTCGGTGCCGCCCCAGATACCCGTGTAGACCCGTGCCCAGGTCGGTTTTGCCGGGAGTGCGAATGTGCACTCGATGGGTGGGGCGGTGAGCCCGTAGGTCCCGAAGGTGAGCACCTCCCCCCGTACCTCGCCCTGGGCCGCTGTGTGGAGGGGGATGCCTTCAAAGTCGTAGATTGCCGAGACTGGAGTTGTAATGAAAGTGAATACGATAAGCGCGCATAAACATGCATAGGTGAAGTCGAATAGATTCATACTGTTCATCAGGTAGTAACATCCAGTATTAAGACTTTTCATTTTTGTGTGAATTGGGAGCTCCCACTTGCCCGGTTCACACCGGCCCCGGTCTGTTGCCATCTCTGCTCTCTCTTCGGAGACACCCCGGAGCGTTCTGCAGATCGGAGGTGCCCCGGGGGGAATGGCGGGTGCACAAGCATTGGAGGCACGAGTCGGTGTCCCTTCCAGGTAAAGGTTCAGGACGGCCTCAAACACCCCACCGGTTGCACTCCCGGCCAGGCACAGGGCCTCATCATCTCTCTGGAAACCTGTAAAATTCATAATTTTATTAATTATGTTAATACTTAATTTACCAAATCTTAGAATTCAGTAGAATAAGTAATACAAATAAAAACATATTTAGCACTATACCGTATATCTTCCTGCAGTGACACCTGACAGAGCAATACTCCTGTGCATCATGATTTTTGTGCTTGCGGCCCCCGCAGCGGCCGGTAGTGTCGCAAGGGTCATTGTGCCATTGCCTGAAGGCTCCGGGAACGGTCTTGAGGTGACCCTCACGGTGACCGGTATCCCCGTCGGGGGCATCGTCGAGACCATCCCCGACGGCTACACGTGGGTCGGGTGCGACCACCCGGACGACCGCACGAGGGTCTCCGGGCAGAACGTCGCCTTCGCCGTGATCGACGAGGAGGCGATCCGCTACCGGGTGCAGGGCCCGCCGGAGGCCGGGGAGGCGTTCACCGGCACGTGGGAGGACCTGCAGACCGGTGAGTCGGGCGTCGTGGGATCGGATGGGCCCCGGAACTCCAGTCAGGCCGCGCAGGCGACGGTTCCGTCGACACCCGGCTTTGGGTATGCGGCCGCGCTCGCAGCGCTTGCCATGATATGCGCCCGGAGGTGTGGGCGATGACCCGTAAACTTCTCCTGCTCGTCTGCTGCACCTTTCTCCTGGTCGGAACGGCGGCGGCAGAGGCGATCCCGTGCGACCGCGACGGCAACGGCACGTTGACGTCGTCCGAGCTCGCGGCCGCGATCCTCGACTCCCTTGACGCCCGGTTCATGGGGGGAACGGTTGAAGCCCCGTCGCCCGTCGACCTCCGGGACGCCGCGTTCATCTATGAGCACTGGGACGGGCGGGCGCTCACGATCACCGATTCGTCCGGGCGGGCGACGACGCTCACCCGTCCGCTCCGGAGGATCGCGCTCTTCAACAGCGACACCCTCGATATGCTGCGGTCGCTTGGGCTCGAGCCCGATCGGGTCGTGGGCGTGAGCAAGTACGTCCTCGAAGACCCGGTCTTCTACCCCGAGTACCAGGGAAAGGCGAAC
Source organism: Methanoculleus sp. 10 (assembly GCF_913757945.1). Classification (NCBI taxonomy): domain Archaea; kingdom Methanobacteriati; phylum Methanobacteriota; class Methanomicrobia; order Methanomicrobiales; family Methanomicrobiaceae; genus Methanoculleus; species Methanoculleus sp. 10. The sequence goes on from NZ_CAJYDP010000010.1 coordinate 88,568, forward strand.
CTCGGGTCGATCTGGTCCCCTGACTACGAGCAGGCGGCCAGCATCCACCCCGATGCGGTCTTCCTCTACGCCACCCTCTCCGAGAGTTCGTGCGCCGATATCGAAAAGACACTCCGGTCCATCGACCCCGGGATCCGCTTCTTCCGGTTCGACGGTTACCGCCCAGCGACCTACGCCGAAGAGGCACGGACGCTCGGGCTCCTCCTCGGGAAAGAAGAGGAGGCCCGGCGGTTCCTTTCGTTCCACAGGAGCGTTACAGGTACCGTGGCAGGAGTGGTCGATGCGATCCCGGTTGAGGACCGGGTATCGGTCTACCTGGAGAGCTGGCACGACTACAAGAGTGCCGGGAAAGGCTCGGGCTACGACGAGAAGATCGAGCTTGCCGGCGGCAGGAACATCTTCGCCGACACCGCGGTCGAATACCCTGTGGTCGACCCCGAGGCGGTCATCAGCCGAAACCCTGACGTCATCATCAAGCTCGTCGGCGCCGGCGAGCTGGCGTTCGGCGGCTACGGCGACGATGACCGGTCATCCTTCGAGCAGGTCCTCCGCGCGATCGGGGACCGCCCCGTCTGGAACCAGATCAAAGCGGTCAGGGACGGCAGGGTGCATATCATCCACACCGACGTCATCGGGGGGCCTGATTACTTCATCGGCACCGCCTACCTCGCGAAATGGTTCTACCCCGACCTCTTCGGCGACCTGGACCCCCGGGCCATCCACCAGCAGTACCTAAAGGAGTTCCAGCGGCTCGACTACGACCTCGACAGACACGGAACATTCGTATACCCGGCATGATGGTCGATCTCGGCAGACAGGAATACACGCGGCTCACCGAGAAGCGGGCGCTCTTCATCACGGGCCTCATCGTGATACTCATAGCGCTCGCCGGGGTCGCGGTCACCCTCGGGTCTGCCGACCTCTCGGTCGCCGACTCCTACATCGCGGTCCTTGCCGGGATCTTCCCCGGCGCGGTCGACCTCCCGGACCGGATGGTCGAGTCCAACGCCGTCGGGATCGTCTGGGGCTGGCGGCTGCACCGCGTCCTCTTCGCGGTCGTGGCAGGATTCGGGCTTGCGATCGCCGGGTCGGTCATGCAGGGTGTCCTCCGAAACCCGCTTGCAAGCCCCTTCACGCTCGGTATAGCCTCCGCGGCCTCGTGCGGCGCATCGGTCGCTATTGTCCTCGGTGCCGGCCTCCTCTCCGGCGGCCTCCTCGTCATCGGCAATGCGTTTTTCTTTGCCATGCTCGCCGCGGCCGCCATCTACGGCATGGCCCGCCTGCGGGGCATGGGGAGCGAGACGATGATCCTCGCCGGCATCGCGCTCATGTACCTCTTCTCGGCCGTCACCTCGCTCCTCCAGTACCTGGGGACCGCCGACAAGGTGCAGGCGGTCGTCTTCTGGATGTTCGGATCCCTAGACAGGTCCTCGTGGCCGAAACTCGGTATCGTGACGGTCGTCCTTGCTGTCGTCGTTCCGCTCCTCCTCTGGCGGGCATGGGATCTCAACGCCCTCGCCGAAGGCGACGAGACAGCGAAGAGCCTCGGCGTCCCGGTGGAGCGGTCCATGGCCGGGTTCATGCTCGCCGCATCGCTCGTAACAGCGGTGATCATCTGCTTCACCGGCACTATAGGGTTCATCGGGCTGGTCGCGCCCCACATCACCAGGATGGTGATCGGGACCGACCACCGCGCCCTCCTCCCTGCATCCGGGCTCGTGGGCGCCGTCCTCCTCCTCGGCGCCGACTGCCTCGCCCGCACCGCGATCCCGGGAACGATCATCCCGGTCGGGATCATGACGGCGTTCCTCGGCATCCCGTTCTTCCTCTACCTCTTCATGCGCAGGAGGGATGCCTGATGCCGCTCCTCTGTGCACGAGGGGTCTCGTTTGCCTACCACGACCGGCGGGTGCTCGAGGACGTCTCGTTCGCCCTCGACGATGGCGAGGTTCTCGGACTCGTCGGGTCGAACGGCTCGGGGAAGACGACGCTGATCCGGTGCCTCGACCGGATCCTCGACCCGGAAGGGGATGTCCATCTCAACGGACGCGATATGCGCTCGATGAGCCGGCTGGAGATCGCCCGGACGGTCGCCTACGTCCCGCAGAACGGCGGCGTTGCCGGTTCTGCGACGGTCTTTGAGACCGTCCTGATGGGCAGGCGGCCGCACTTGCGCTGGAGCGTCTCCGAAGAGGATAAACGGAGGGTCTCGGAAGCGCTCTCTCTCCTCGGCATCGGCGACTTCGCGTCCCGCAGGGCCGACCGTCTCTCGGGAGGGGAGCGGCAGCGGGTTCTGGTCGCACGAGCGCTCGCGCAGGACGCCAGGGTCTTTCTTCTCGATGAGCCGACGAGCGCGCTCGATATGCGCAACCGGATCGAGGTGATGGACCTCCTCGCCCGGCTCGCGGAAGAACGCCGGCTTGCTGTAGTGACGGCGATCCACGACCTGAACCTTGCCGCCCGCTACTGCCATCGGCTCCTGATCTTAAAGGACGGGCGGGTGCTCGGGCGGGGGACGCCCTCCTCCCTCCTGACCCCGGGAATGGTGCGTGCAGCCTACGGTATCGAGGCGGTCATAAAAGACGAGATGGGGGTACCCTACGTGGTCCCCCTCCGGCCTTCTGCCAACGATAGTCTGGTGGAGATAGCATGAAGATAACTATAGTGGCCTGGGGCAGCGAACTGCTGCAGTTTTCCAGCGCAGCGCGGGAGGCAGGGATCGACCTTGCCGCGTGGCAGGTACATGAACTGATAGATGATTCAGAGATGCGAAAACGGTGCATCGAGTCGTGCAGGGGATCAGATGTCGTTCTGCTCCACCCCTCGCAGGACCCCGTCTGGGACGATATCCTGGGCGGCCTCGCGGAGGGCGTTCCGGTCGTATCGTTCGGCTACACCGATGCCTCCTGGTCGGCCTCGACCGTACCGCTCGCCGTCGTCTCCACGGTGAGCGCCTACTTCCTCTACGGCGGGCCGGAGAACATCAGGAACCTGATCCGGTACGTCCAGGCCGAAGTGGTCGGGATGGATGTCGCCTACGACCCCCCGCAGGAGACCCGCTGGGAGGGGATCTACCATCCGGACGCCGGGTGCGTCTTCGACGACCCCGGCGCTTACCTGGCGTGGTACCCCTCCCGGCACCCCCTCCGCGTCGGGCTCCTCTTCTCCCGGACGCACTGGGTGAACGGGGATCTGGCCGTCGAGGACGCCCTGATCCGGGAACTCGAGATATATTATGATCTCCTCCCGGTCTTCTGCTTCGGGATCGCGGACGAGGCTATCGGGGCGCGATCCGACCGGGAGGTGCTCGCGACCTTCTTTGCGGGTCGGATCGACGCGTTCGTCGACGCAAGAACGTTCACGCCGCCCCGTGACGCAGATGCCTTTGTCGAGGCCCTCAAAGACCTCGGCGTACCGGTGCTCCGCCCCCTGATCCTCTACCACCGGACCGAGGCGGAATGGAGGGCCGATCTGGACGGGATGCGTGGGAGCGACGTCTCCTGGTATGTTGCGATGCCCGAGTTCCTGGGCGCGATCGAGATGGTGCCGATCGGCGCGGCAGAGGTTCGCGGCCTGGAGGAGATCGGCGAGCGGCACGTCCCCATCACCGAGCGAGTGGCGAAGTTCGTGAGCCGGGCGAAGAGGTGGATCGACCTTGCGGCAAAACCCGCCGCGGAGAGACGCGTGGCTTTCATCCTCCACAACAAGCCCTGTTCCTCGGTCGAGGCGACGGTCGGGGCGGGGGCACACCTCGATACGCTGGAGAGTGTCGCACGGATCCTTGGGGCGATGCGCGACCGGGGGTATGCGGTCGAATGCCCAAAGAGCGGTAAAGACCTGGTCGAGACCATCATGGAGAGAAAAGCGATCAGCGACTTCCGCTGGACGTCAGTTGCGGAGATCGTCCGGAAAGGGGGCGCCCTTGCGCTGGTGGAGCCGGGGGACTATGCCGTCTGGTTCGCGACGCTCCCTTCAGAGGTCCGGACCCGGCTCTGCGAGGCGTGGGGACGGCCGCCGGGCGAAGCGATGGTCCATGAAGGGAAGATCGTCGTCACCGGGGTGCGTTACGGGAACGCCATCGTCTGCGTCCAGCCCAAACGCGGGTGCGCCGGCCCGCGGTGCGACGGCGAGGTCTGCCGGCTCCTCCACGACCCGGGCGTCCCGCCGACCCACCAGTACCTTGCGACCTATCGCTACATCGAGGAGACGTTCGGTGCGGACGTGATTGTCCACGTCGGCACGCACGGGAACTTCGAGTTCCTTCCGGGGAAATCGGTCGCCCTCTCGGATGCCTGTTTCCCGGATATCGCCATCGGGACCGTCCCCCACCTCTACATCTACAACGCCGACAACCCGCCTGAGGGGACGATCGCCAAGCGGCGGAGCTACGCAACCCTGGTCGACCACATGCAGACGGTGATGACCTCAAGCGATCTCTACGCCGGCCTGAAGGAACTCGAGGAGCAGATCGCGGACTACAACCGGGCAAAGGGTGTTGACCGGGCGAGGGCGCACGCGCTCGAGCATACCATCGCCGATCTCCTGGAGTCGACCGGTATCGCCGAAGAGGTAGGACTTGTACACGGGTCTGCCTTTGAGGAGGTGGTCGCCGCCGCGCATACCGCCGTAACCCGGATCGCCGGGACCCGGATTCCCGACGGGATGCACATCTTCGGGGAGGTGCCGGAGGGCGAACGCAGGGTTGAGTTCATCCATGCCGTCATGCGTTACGACGGCGAGGTGAGGGGCGCGGTGCTCCGGATGATGGGCTGCGACGCATCGACCTCGGACGACGCCCTGTTGCGGGATGCCGATGCCACAGCAAAGGCACTCATCTCCGCGATCCTCGCGGGAGAGGTCCCGGGCGGCCTCCCGCACCCCGACCCGGAGGCGCTCACAAAGATCCGGGCCGACGTCCTCGACCTCGCGGCGCGGATCGACGCCTCCGATGAGATCGGGAGCCTGCTCTCGGGTTTCGCCGGCGGCTACATCCCGCCGGGCCCCTCCGGGCTGATCACGCGGGGCAAGCCGGAGGTGCTCCCGACCGGGAGGAACTTCTACTCGCTCGACCCCTCTCGCATCCCCACCCGCGCCGCGTGGCGGATCGGAACGCGGCTTGCAGAGAGCGTAATCCAGAAGTACGTCGGCGAGCACGGGGAGATCCCAGAGAACGTCGGTATGTACTGGATGGCATCCGATATCATGTGGGCCGACGGCGAGCAGCTCGCGCAGGTCTTCTCCCTCATCGGGGTCGAGCCGGTCTGGACGGACGGGAGGGTCAGGTCCTACCGCGTGACCCCGCTCGAGGAGCTCGGGCGGCCGAGGATCGACGTCACCGTCAGGATGAGCGGGATCCTCCGGGACTGCTTTTACACCTCGATCGAACTCCTGGACGACGCGATCTGCGAGGTCGCCGGGCTGGACGAACCGCCGGAGCTAAACTTCATCCGGAAGCACGCCCTTGCGGGGAGCGGGACGGCCCGCATCTTCGGGAGCAGGCCGGGCACCTATGGTAACGGTGTCAGCCTGGCGGTCTACGCGTCGGCCTGGAAGGAGGAGACGGACCTTGCGGAGGTCTTTCTCCGGTGGAACAGCTATGCCTACGGGCGGGGGAACTTCGGCGAAGAGTCCCGGGAGACCTTCTCCGCGCAACTTGCCACCGTCGACCTCACCTTCAACAAGACGGTGACCGACGAGTACGACCTTCTCGGGTGCTGCTGCTATTTCGGAGCGCACGGCGGGCTGACCGGGGCGGTGCGCGCCCTCGCGCACCGGGACGTGCCCGCCTATTACGGCGATACGCGCGACCGGGACCGCGTGGAGGTCAGGACGCTTGCTGACGAGATTCGGCGGGTCGTCAGGGCGAAACTCCTCAACCCGAAGTGGATCGAGGGGATGAAGCGGCACGGTTACAAGGGTGCCGGAGACATCTCCCGGCAGGTGGGCACCGTCTACGGGTGGGAGGCGACGACCGAGGAGGTGGACGACCGGATCTTCGATGATATCACCCGCACGTTCGTCCTGGACGCAGAGATGCGGCAGTTCTTCGCGGACGAGAACCCCTGGGCGCTCGAGGAGATCGGGAGGCGGCTGCTTGAGGCGCACGAGCGCGGCCTCTGGGATGCCGACCCGGATGTCCTCGATGGGCTGCGGGGGGCGTACCTGGAGATGGAGGGCTGGATCGAGGACCGTATGGGCGATACCGGCGGCGACGTCCAGGGCGGCGCGGTCCGCGTGGTGACCGTGGAGGATGTGAACGCAATGCGGGAAGCACGGGGGGAGGAGTGAGCGGCGCGAAGACGGTGATGGGTTAACGCATCACGCTCCGCCGTGCCGCCGGTACATCGTCTTCATGCGGTACGTTCCCGCTTTTCCCTCATTCCTGCTTTCGCAATCCGAGCAGGCATGCCGTGAGAAGCAGTGCACCCGCTGCAGCAGTTATCCCAAATCCCGGCGATGCGGGTGCCGCCGGGTCTTCGAGCGGGATTGCATACAGGTCGTTCCCATCGCTCACGAGGATCGTCCTGCTGTCGGGAGACCACTGCTGCATCATGTATGCTGGATTATCAGGGCCGAGGGGTGCGAGGCCGGAGCCGTCGCTCTCCACCACCCAGAGCGCCTGGTTCCGCGACTCCGACCGGAAGGCGACCCTGGCACCGTCCGGCGACCAGACCGGTGATTTATCCCAGTTCCCGGTTGTCAACTGCTCTGAACCCGATCCGTCGCTCTTGATAATCCGGAGAGAGAACTCCGGCAATGTCCCCGGCGGTGCCGCGACGACGTAGGCGATCCTGTCCCCGTCCGGGGACCAGGAATACCCGGTTACGTCCCCTTCGCTGAACGTCACCTGTGTCTTGCCCGTTCCGTCGCTCTGCATGATCCAGATCTCCCGGTTCCCGGCTCCCTCCGAGAGGTATGCAATCCTGTCCCCCTGCGGCTGCCACAGGGGCAGGCGCGCATCTCCTCCGGTCGTCAGCTGCTTCTTGTTGCCGCCGTCTGCATCCATGATCCAGATGTCGGCATCCTTCCGGATATCCGAGAGGTTCACCGCAGGTGATCCTTTCAAGGCCTTCCATATTGCCGGATTGTCGAAGAGGCAGGAGGTATAGACTATCCGCTTTCCGTCGGCGCTCCAATCCGCCCCGTAGCCGGAGAGCCCCGGAATGGGAAGGATGCGGCCGCCTTCGGTCAGGCGCACCCTCCCGGTCCCGTCAGGGTTCATCGTCCAGAGGTCGAGCCCACTTCCGTCGTCGGATAAGAAGAGGAGTCTCTTCCCGTCCGGCGACCAGGGGTCGAACTCGGTGAAGAGATTCCACGAAACGTTGTCCGTCACCGGTATCGGGTTCTGGCCGTCGCGCTCCATCACCCGGATGCCGGCATGAACTCCGTCGGAGGAGACGAAGGCGATCCTGGCACCGTCCGGAGACCAGAAGGGATACGAATCGAATGCCGAATCGTTCGTCAGCTGGACGACGGGTGCGGCCGCTGCCGGGGGAGCGCACGCGATCAGCAGGAGAATGATGCATATCGCGTTCGGGGTCAGGCCGGTTCTTGTCATGGTTCACATCCCTGCATACAGTTGGATACTACTTGTAATACTTCGATCTTTGTAATTGTTTTGATCTTACTTATTTCCCTTCGGGCTTATCTTCCGGGCCCATCAGACTATACGCACCTCCGGTTTGATGGCCCCCCACTCCAGCGCAACAATGCTCTGCCCCCTCTCATCAACCCCCACCCCGCTCCCGAGAGCGGGGGCAGTCAGGCGATATGCGACTGGCCGGAGGGTGCGACTGCCGGAACGTGCTCCGGTTCGTCAGAACGGGAGCATGAGCACCGTTAGGTGCGAAGGCAGGAGCTTTCCCAGGGCACTACCGAAAGACCGGGATGACGACGCCGTTGGGGAAATTTATGTTACTAATCATTAATAAAATATTACTTAATCTTAAGAATAGTAAGTTATATAACACTCCCCGTTCTATCTCTGCCTGGCGGGCGGTGGCGGGGCCGCCGGTGCCCTGGCCCGGGCCACAGAACGGCCATGGCCACCTCACCGGGCTCCCGGAGCTCATCTCTGCCGCCTGCCGAACTGCCCTGCCGGTGGCGGGGCGGCGGTGATTGACCATGAAGAAAAGCATCACCCACAACGAAGGCAAGATCGTGCTGGACACCGACCGTGACGCCTGCATCTATTACGCACCGCGGGGCAGCCCTGACGGGGCATATGTGCGTGGAAAAGACCTCTATGTGCATGTAGAGGACGGTGTGCCCGATGTCTACTACATCCATTCCTGGTCGATGGCGCCAGACGAGGACGAACTGCTCCATCCGGTCTCCATCGTCTCTGCTGAGGAATTCCTGGAGATACGGGGGCTCATGCTCACCGCATACCCGGAGCAGAAAGGGAGCCTGGCGTTGCGGTCGTACGGCTACGGCATCGCGGAAGAGTTCTGAGAACCCGGCCCCGGGCGGGGGCGGTGCGCCCTCGCCGGGTCAAATATACTACTAAATAGTAATTATTTAACACCTCTTACGCCCTATTCTCATATATGTCATACCAGGCGCAGAGGAACGTCCTCCCGTTCACCGCCATCGTCGGCCAGGAGACGATGAAACGTGCACTCGTTCTCAACGCTGTCAACCCCGGAATCGGCGGCGTCCTCATCCGCGGCGAGAAAGGGACGGCCAAGTCCACCGCGGTCAGGGCGCTTGCCGGCGTCCTCCCCGAGATCGACGTGGTCGGGGGCTGCCCGTACAGTTGCGATCCTGCCGGCGACGGAGGCATCTGCAGCGCCTGCGCCGGGAAGAAGGCCTGCGGAGAGGACCTGGATGTGGAACGGCGGCGAGTCCGCGTTGTCGACCTCCCGCTCGGGGCGACCGAAGATCGGGTGGTGGGCACCGTCGACGTGGAGCGGGCGATCCGTGAGGGGACGGTGACGATCGATCCCGGTATCCTTGCCGCGGTCAACCGCGGCATCCTCTACATCGACGAGGTCAACCTGCTCGATGACCACGTGGCTGACGTCCTCCTCGATGCTGCTGCTATGGGCGTCAACGTGGTGGAGCGCGAAGGCGTATCCTTTTCCCATCCTGCCAGGTTCATCCTGGTCGGGACCATGAACCCTGAGGAGGGAGAACTGCGGCCGCAACTGCTGGACCGGTTCGGGCTCCAGGTGACCGTTGAGGGGATCGAGGACCCCGCCGTGCGTGTGGCGATCGTCAGGGCCGCCGAAGCGTTCGAGCGCGATCCCGGCGGGTGCCGGCAGGAGTTCAGGGCGGCGCAGGAGGAACTGCACGAGAAGATCGTCAATGCGCGGGCGCTGTTGCCGTCGGTCACGGCCGGCGACGCCCTCCTGTATGCAGTGGCGGAAGCGTGCATCCGGCTTGGTGTCAGGACCCACCGCGCCGATATCGCCGTCGTCCGCACGGCAAAGACGATCGCCGCTCTCGATGGAAGAACTGCCGTCACCCGCGACGACGTCCGGGAGGCCATGGAACTCGCGCTCCCGCACCGGATGCGCCGGAAACCGTTCGAGGAGCCGAAGATCGACCCGGAGCAGCTCGACGAAGCACTGAAGAACGCCGGGAAGGGGCACGACCACTCTCCCTGGGATGGCGGGGGCGGCACGGCCGGCGATGAGCGCCCCGCCGGGAGCGGCGGAGAGCCGCCCCCCTCCGACGGGGGTGCCGCACATGAAACCGTTTTCCCGGTCGGGAACCCGGTCGACGTCAGGAAGATGAACCTGCCGGAGCGGCGAGACACGCTGGAGCGGCAGAGAGCCTCCGGCAGGCGGCTTGAGACCTTCTCGGCGGGAAATGCAGGAAGATACGTCTCTGCGCGGTATCCGACCGGCACCGGCGACGTCGCGCTCGATGCCACGCTCAGGGCAGCCGCCCCGCACCAGGCAGTGCGCGACAGGAAGGGGATGGCGGTCGCCGTCCAGAAAGAGGATATCCGCGAGCGGGTCCGGGTGGGGAAGGTCTCTGTCGCGTGTGTCTTCGTGGTCGACGCCAGCGGTTCGATGGGAGCCACAAAGCGGATGGAGTCGGCCAAGGGCGCGGTCCTCTCGATGCTGGCGGACTCCTACCGGCACCGCGACCGCGTCGGCCTTGTGGCGTTCCGGGGAAACAGCGCCGATCTCCTCCTCCCGCTCTGCTCGAGCGTCGATCTCGCACAGAAGCGGCTGGAGGACCTCCCCACCGGCGGGAAGACGCCGCTTGCCGCCGGTCTTGCGAAAGGCATGGAGGTTCTCCAGCAGGAACAACGGAAGAACGGCGAGGTCATCCCGATGATGGTCGTCCTCTCCGATGGACGGGCGAACGTCCCTATATCCGGTGACGTCCGCCCCGAGGTTCTCGGCATCGCCGGGAAGATCCGGGCGCAGGGCATCAGGACGATGGTCATCGATACAGAGGAGACGGGGAACTCTTTTATAGCGTTCCGGCTCGGCTACTGCCGGGCCATTGCGGAACGCGCCGGCGGCGGCTACTACCCGATCGCCGACCTCTCCGCCGGGCTCCTGCACGATATCACAGCAGCCGAGCGGGATGTAATGGTGCACCCCGCCTGAAAGCCGTTCACCGGCAGAACGGCCGGAGTTTCTCGACCAGGCGGTCCACCTGCCGGACCGCCGTCCCGGTGTAGGCGTCCGGGTCGAGGAGCGCATCCAGGTCGTCGCGGGTGACGAACTCTGTGACCTCCGGCCGCTCGCCGAGCACCTGGGCAAGGTCCCGATCTTCGGCGAGGGCCTGCATGCTTGCCGTCCGCATCACCTCGTGCGCCTCCTGCCGGTTCATGCCCCGCTTCGTCAGTTCGATCATCACCGACTCGGCGAGGTTCACCCCCCGGAGCATCGTCAGGTTCTTCCTGATGTTCGCCTTGTTGAACTCAAGCCCTTCCAGTACGCCGATCATCACTTTCAGGATATGGTCGGCGAGCACCGAGGCCTCCGGGAAGAGCACCCGCTCGGGCGAGGAGTTCGTCAGGTCGCGCTCGTCCCAGAGGACGTTGTTCTGCAGGGCCGGTTCGACCGCGGACCGCACGATCCGGGAGAGGCCGCAGACCTGCTCGCTCTTGATCGGGTTTCGCTTGTGGGGCATGGTGCTTGAGCCCACCTGCTTCTTCCCGAACGCCTCCGCCAGTTCCCCGATCTCCGAGCGCTGCATCAGCCGGATCTCAAGCCCGATCTTGTCGAGCGTCGTCGCGACGTTTGCAAGGAACATGAAATACTCCGCGTAGCGGTCCCGCGCTATGATCTGGTTTGAGACATCGACGGATCGGATCCCGAGGAACTCCATCATCGTCTCCTGGATCTCGATGCCTGCATCCCCGAGCGCCGCCTGGGTCCCCACTGCTCCTGTGAGGTGCCCGACGACGACCCGCGGGCGCATCTGGCGGAGCCGCTCGATGTGGCGGGAGACTTCGCTCGCCCAGATCGCGAACCGGAGGCCGTAAGTGGTCGGGACGCCGATCTGCCCGTGAGTGCGGCCGGCACAGACCAGGGTCTTCGTCTCGGCGCTCCGGGTGAGGAGCACGCAGAGGAGTTTGCCCAGTTTCTCCTCGATGAGCGCGAGGCTGTCGCGGAGCTGCAGGGCCGTCGCGGTATCCAGGATATCGTTTGAGGTCGCGCCATAGTGGATCCATCTGCCCGCGTCGCCGCAGACCTCGGTGACGGCCTTGACGATCGCCATCATGTCGTGGTTGATCTCGGCCTCGATCTCCTTCGCCCGCTCAAGGCGTGCCTTCGGTGCAGAAGCCGCGATAGTCTCCGCATCCTCGCGGGGGATCATCCCGTGCGCCGCCTCGGCACGGGCCAGCGCCACTTCGGCCATGACGATCGCCCGGAAGCGGTTCTCCTCGTTCCAGACGGCACGCATCTCCGGGGTGCCGTACCGGTAGTCGATGGGATGGATTGCCATAGTAGAGAAGTGTTGGCATTCTCGCTACAAAAAAGGGTTGCCGGAAGGCTGCTCTCCACTCCCCGGGAAGCAGACTGTCGCCCCGGTTCTATCGCTATGGAGGCCTATTCCGTAGCGATAGTGGGAGTTGTCCGGTGGAGAGTCTCCGGACCGCCGGCAATGGGGGGCTCTCCCGGAAGCCCGAAAGATACTAGTCACGATCTCCCTAATGATCTTGTCGGGAGATCTCCCGACCGACAACCGATCCCGGTGAACTCCGTGAGGTCCGGAGGATAGCATTCATGAGCGAGTATCAGGATATATTCGGTAGAATTGTCAGCCTTCTTGAGAAGCGATCGCCGCAGGGCCTCTCCATCTCCGCAATCTCCCGCGAACTCGGGATGAACCGGGCTACCGTCGCCAAGTACCTCGAGATGCTCCAGTCGAGCGGGGACGTGAGCATGCAGCGGTTCGGAAGATCGAAGCTGTACACCCCGGCGCAGCGGGTCCCGCTCTCGGAACTCTTTGACCGCCTCTCAAACGCGATCGTCATCCTGGACGCCGACCTCCAGATCCTCATGGTGAATACGAGTTTCATCAGGACTCTCGGCATCCACCGCGGGAGAAACATCCTCGGCGCCTCCCTCTTCGACCTGAACCTCCGTATCTTCTCGGACCCGACCATCATGCGGAATATCGAGAGGGTCCGGCAGTCCGGCACCTACCTCTCCGAGATGCAGTACATCGAGGACAGCACGAACCACATCTATCACATCGAGTTTGCCCCGACGGTCTCCCATGTGGGGAAGCCGGGGATCCTGATCAGCCTGCAGGATATCACGGCGTGGAAGAACACCGAAGCCGCCCTGAAGTACTCGGAGAAGATGATCCGGACGATCTTCGAGAGGGTTCCCAGCGGGATCATCCTTTTTACGGCCGATGGGACCGTTCTCAACGCAAATCGTGCGTCCCTGGGGATCCTCGGCCTGAACGGGGTTCAGGAACTGGCGGAAGGAAATATCTTCGATATCTCCTGCTATAAAGGGAAGATCCTCGAGTTGATCCGGCAGGGAAAAGTCGCCGAGACGGAACTCGCCTGCGATTTCGACCGCCTGAAACGGGATCAGCGGATTCCGAGCACCCGGTCGGGCGTCGCTTACTTCGACGTGGTCTTCACCCCGATCACTCCAGACGGCGGGGTGACCTCACACGAGTTCGCCATCCTCTTCAGGGATATCACCACTGAGCGGCTGGCCCGGAAGGAGCTGGCCTTCAAGGAGACGCGCTACCGGTCGTTCTTCGAGAAGGCCTGCAACGGCGTCCTGATCTACGAGCCGATTGAGGGAGGAAACGAGTACATCATCAAAGACGTTAACGGGGTAACAGCAGCCCTCCTGCGGATGAACAAAGAAGACCTCGTCGGGAGGAAACTCTTCGAGGAATTCCCCGATCTCCCGAACCCGTACGTGCACGATCTCCTGTATCGCGTTCTGACCACCGAAAAGCCGGAGTTTGTTACACCGCTCAAATACCGGAACCGCGAGGACTTTCCCTGGATCTCCCATTATGTCTTCAAACTACCTTCCGGAGAGATCGCGTCTTTTATGATCGACGTATCGGATGCTGTCCGTAAGGAGGCTGAAGCGCCGTTCCAGGCGTGCAATGCTCGTGTAACGCGAGAGAATGACTTTTCTGGAATTAGTATATAAAACATTCTCTTATTGTTGAACACAGCCCCCCTCCTGCCCTCCGGGTGTAACCCCCCGCTCCCCGCGTGTCCTGGGGATTGTCGGGCTATTCGTGCTGGAATCCCAACGATTCTCCTGATAATTTGACGATCCCCCGGTGGTATGATCCAAGATGAATCGCGGGGCAGGCCAATATCTCCGATCGCCGTCCGGGCATTGTTGAACATTAAACGATATCTATATAGTCAGTCGCAAACATTATTCTTTCTGCGGAGAACTAGTCCGCACACCACAACAGGATCGGAAGAGAACCTTCAATGGGGTAGGATGGCCGTGATCCACCACAGATAAGTGGGATTAGATGTGTGGACCTCAGCTGCCGTACCAGTGCTCTCGTTGGAACTGGTAGCGTATCAAGATTTGGGTAGGCCTGCCCCTGGATAGGTGACTTTGCCGATCATCAGGAGACCAGTACCATGAAGACACAGATGGGTTACTTTGCATCTATTGAGCAGTACCGCCCCATGGATGCGCTTGAACAGGCAGTCAGAGCAGAAAATGTCGGTTTCGATTCTATCTGGGTAGACGACCACTTCCACCCCTGGTATCACACCAATGCACAGACGGGGCAGGCCTGGGCCTGGATGGGTGCAGCACTCCAGGCCACCAAGAAGGCGTTCTTCTCGACGTGCATCACCTGCCCGATCATGCGGTACAACCCGGGAGTCGTCGCACAGACGTTCGCCACCCTCCGGCAGATGTACCCCGGTCGTGTGGGCATTGCCGTGGGCGCCGGCGAGGCGTTGAACGAGGTGCCGGTCACCGGCGAGTGGCCGAGCGTACCGGTGCGGCAGGACATGACCGTCGAGGCCGTCGAAGTGATGCAGAAACTCTGGGAGAGCAAGGAGCCCGTCTCCTTCAAGGGCAAGTATTACACCTTCGACAAGGCGTTTCTGTACACCAAGCCCGACGACAAGGTTCCGCTCTACTTCAGCGGAATGGGTCCGAAGGGAGCACAGCTGGCAGGGAAGCACGCCGACCACCTCATGACGGTGTCTGCGCCGCCCTCCGTGCTGAAGAATGTCACCATCCCAAACTTCGAGAAAGGCGCCCGCGAGGCCGGGAAGGACCCGAGCAAGATGGAGCACGCCATGCTCGTCTGGTACTCGGTCGACGCCGACTATGACAAAGCCATTGAGGCACTGCGCTTCTGGGCCGGCTGCCTGGTTCCCGCCATGTTCAAATACAAGGTCTCCGATGCAAAGGAGGTCGAACTCCATGCAAACCTTGTCGGACATGACATGATGAAGGACAACTTCATGGTCGCAACCGACGCCGAAGGGATGATCAAGGAGATCGAGCGGTTCAAGGCTGCAGGCATCAACCACTTCTGTCTCGGCAACTCGAGCCCGAACGTGAACCTCGGCATCGATATCTTCAAGGAGATCATCCCCGCCGTCACGGAATGAACCGGGCTTGCCCGGTCCATCCCGATCTATGGGAGAAACGATGGAAAACCAGAACATTGCCCGGCTCATGGAGGAGGGTGCCGCCTTCTTCCCTGCAGAGAAAGCGGGCAGGCGACCCGTGTGGTACTCGAACCCGGCATGGACCGGTGTCGCCCTGGCGGATCTCGCGCCGGGAGCGGACACGAAGGGGTCGTTCTCTTCCCATCTCGTCAGGGTGCGTAAGGACTGTGAGGTTCCTGACCACCTTCACGAGAGCCAGTGGGAGTGGAACGCCATCCTCGCCGGGCACGGGAAGATGATCCTCGATGGGAGAGAGATACTCTTCAAGCCCGGGGACACCTTCACCACGCCGCCCGGCGTCCGTCACACCGTCATCGCCGACAAGGAGGATCTCGCACTGCTGGCAGTATTTGTTACCGGCCCGAAGTGATGGCAGGGGTTTCCCGGCCTCATTCTTCCCGATATCACACCTCCGTGTCCGGTGCCCCCGGGTACGGGGATTTCCGCCCCGTTATCACACATCTCCCTGCTGAAAAAATCGGCATCTCCACCTTATAAGCCGATGGAACCCACCCGGGGGCACCTTCAATATCCGCCTCATCTTTTTTAAGTAAAGGAGCATTACCCCCCGCGACGGCGTTCATCGAGACGATCGTTGTCGGATAGTCGGGAATGTCGGAGTTTGAGTATATACTGAACTTTGCGCAGAATCATGAACGGGCGGATGCCTGCCTGCCGGGCACCACGACGACGTCGATCCGGGTGGCCGTCTGTCGGCGTATCCATGGCCCGGCCCCGGTGAGTTCGACGCACTCATGCTCCTTCGTGCAGTCGACGACCCGGATCGAGAGTTCTCCACAGGTTTTCCTGTTGCGCCTTCACCGTCCCGGGCAATGCGGGTCCGGACAGTATGATTGCGCCGGAACCGTTGCGTTGTCCCGGCGCGGCGCCGTCACTCCCCTCGCCGGGCGCACTCCTCAACGAGCCGGGCGGCAAGATCGCGCACCGCCGCCCGCGCCGGGCTGTTCTGCGGGATCCCGACGATCGGCGTCCCGGCAAGATCCGCCTCCCCTATGCCCGGGTCCTCCGGGATACGGGCGATGAGGGGGAGATCGCTCTCGATAGTGTCGTCGCCCCGGTCACGGTTGACGACGAGGAAGATCCTCTCCCGCGAGAGGCCGAGCGACTCCGCGAGGTCCCGGATGCGGCCGGCGGTCCGCATCCCGCGGGCCCCGGGATCGCTCACGATCAGGAGGACCTTCGGGCTCTGGATCGTCCCCCGGGCGATATGCTCCATCCCGGCCTCGGAATCCACGACGACGAGCCGGTAACCACGCTCAAGCGTCTCGATGCACTCGGTGAGGAGGGCGTTCGGGAAACAGTAGCACCCCGACCCCTCCGGCCGGCCCATGGCAAGGAGGTCGTAGCCCTCCGCCTCCGCGAGCGCCCGGCGGAACCGGTATCTGACATATCCAGTCCGGTCCATGCCCGGGGGGATGGACCGGGTGAAGGCCTCCTCCCGCATGCTCCCGAGCGTCTCGGTGAGGGCGATCCCGAGAGCCTCGTGGAGGTTCGCGTTCGGGTCGGCGTCCACGGCGAGGATCGGCCGCTCTCCGGCCGCGATCAGCGCGTCGATCAGGAGCGACGCGATCGTCGTCTTCCCGGTCCCGCCCTTGCCGGATATGACGACGGTGCAGGGCCGGATCATGGTTCCTCACCCCGCAGGCGGCGGGAGAGCGACGCGGTCGCCGCCATGATCGCGACGGCCTCTCTCTCGGAGGCGTTCCGGATCCCGCAGGTCGGCGTGATGAGGGACTGGCGATCGAAGAGGTCGGGGTCGATCGTCTCCGTCGCACGGGCGCGGATATCCTGGAACCGGGAGAAGAACGAATTGGGATTCTCCGCCGCAAAGACGCTGTAATCCGCGGGAACGATCCCCCAGGCCACCACGCCTCCCCTCTCCATATAGCGGGCGATATCGTCGGCGTAGAGGAGAAACTCGCGGGCGTAGGTCCAGGCGTCGATCGAGACCACGGCCGGCGCAAGGCCGAGGACGAACCCCCAGTCGGTGTTGGCGCAGCAGTGGATCCCGATCCCCCCGTCGAGGAGGGCGGCGATATCCTCGATGGCGGAGGCCGCCACCCCGGCGTCCACCGGGACGACCGACGAGCCGAGCGACGCAAGGTAGGGCTCGCTCAGCACGACGAGGGTCGCGCGTGCGCCCATCCGCTCCCGCATCGCCGTCTCGCACCACCGGGCCCGCAGGCCGAGGAGTTTCCCGAGCAGGTCGGCGTACTCCGGGTCGTAGAGGATGGGCCGGCGCGTTTCGTCCACCACCTGCATCCCGAAGGTCACCGGGCCGGTCACCTGGCACTTGACGAGGAGTGCGTCCGAGAGGTCGCGGGTCATCATCGCGTGGAACCCCGACCCGTATGCCTCGCCGACCCGGTAGGGCTCTGCGTTCCGTTCAAGGTAGTCGAGCAGGACCCGCTCCATCGCCTCCGAGGGATCGGCGCTCCGATCGACCACGAGTCTCGCGTCCCGGACCACCCCGCCGGGGAGGTGTTCGGCGTCGGCAAAGACGATCGCCTCGAGAAGTCCCCGGTTCGGCAGGGTGGGGACGTAGGGGATCCGGGGGAAGGCCGCGAGCACCGCCCGGCACGCCGCGTCGGGATCGCGGTGAGGGAGGGCCCCCACGCCGGTCGCGAGGAGATCCGGGGACGGGATCATGCCTGCCATGACCTCACCCCCTGCCTCGCCCGGCACGCCTCAAGCGTCTGCTGCACGTGCGGGAAGAGCGCAAAGTCGGTGTGCGGCAGGAAACAGCTCGACGTATACCGGTCCATGAACGACGGGTCCGCGTTCAGTTCGATGTAGGTGATCCGCCGGGCGAGCCCGTCGAGCTCCTTCCTTCGCCTGCGGTCGACGAGGGCGATGTTCGCGCCGGTGATCGCCCCGTTCCCGATGTTTCCGACACGTTCCGGTGGGGTTTCCGGAATCAGACCGATGGTGACGGCGTTCTCCTTGTTGAGGTAGTTCCCGAACGCTCCCGAGAAGCAGACCCTGCCGATATCGGTGGGCGCAAGGCCTGCTGCGTCGAGGAGCGTCATGCAGGCGGCGTGGATTGCCGCCTTGCTCATGATCAGGTTCTTGATGTCGTTCTCGGTGATGACGATATCCTTCCCGATCGACGTTTCCTCTTTCCAGGCCACGACGAACTCCGGGTAATACTGCCCCTTCCGGACCCGGGGATGGTCAAGCTCCAGGTTGATCCCTCCCGTCCGGTCGATGACGCAGGCGCGGAAGAGCTCCGCGAGCAGGTCGATGAGGCCCGAGCCGCAGATTCCCCGCGGCCGGACGCCGTTGATCGTCGAGAACGACGGCGCGAGGGTATCGGGGTCGATCCGGACCCGCTCGATCGCGCCCGGGTTTGCCCGCATCCCGAAGAGCACTTCCCCGCCCTCCAGGGCCGGCCCGGCCGCGCCCGCGCAGGAGAGCATCCAGTCGCTGTTGCCGAGCACGGCCTCGAAGTTCGTGCCGATGTCCACCATGAGCGTGGCCTCCTCGCGCTCGGCCATCCCGGTGGCCAGGATATCGGCGATGATGTCGCCGCCGATGAAGTTCGAGACCGCCGGGAAGGTGTAGACCCCGGCGTTTGGGTGGGCCGCGATGCCGATCCGCCCGGCGGCCGTCGAGAGCATCCGGCGCACGACCGGGACGTAGGGTTCCGCGATCATGTAGCCGGGGTCGATCCCGAGGAGGAGGTGGGTCATCACCGTGTTCCCGGCGATCATCACCTCAAAGATCTCCTCGCGGTCGATCCCCGCGGCATCGGCGGCGGTCGTCAGGGCCTCGTTGATGCTCTCCGCCGCAAGTTGCTGCAGTCGGGTAAGGCCGCTTCTGCGGGAGAAGTTCACCCGCGAGAGGATATCCTCGCCGCAGGAGATCTGGCGGTTGTAGTTCGATGCCGTAGCAAGGATCCGCCCGTCGACGAGACTCCAGAGGTAGGCCACGATCGTGGTCGTCCCGAGATCCACCGCCACCCCGTAGAGCCTCCCCGTGGTGTCGCCCTCGTCCACGCTGCTCAGGCGGTAGCCGCCGGGGACCAGGGCGACCGTGGCGGTCACGTGCCACCCGCTCCGGCGGAGCACCTGCGGGAGGTAGCAGAGGACGCCGAGCGGCGCGTAGACCCTGTTCGGGGGCGGCCCGCTCTGCCGTTCGACCCCTTCGAGCAGGCGGGCGAGGTCGGGGGTCGTGTCCTCAAGGGACGGCGGTTCGAGGCGGACCTCATACTTCCTGACGGTGGGGTTGAGCGGGATCTCCTTCATGCCCGGGACCTCGACGAGGATCTTTTGCTCCTCGATGAGCGACCCGGCCGGGACCTCGACCTGGACGTCGCCGGCGACGGTCGCCTGGCAGGCAAGGCATGCCCCACGGGCGATCTCCTCGTCCGAGAAGAACCGGCGGTACTTCTCGCGGTCGAACGATACCGTGCCGTCTTTTACGTAGACCTGGCACTTCCCGCACTTACCCTCTCCGCCGCAGACCACGTTCATGGAGAGGCCGGCAGCGCGGGCCGCGTCGAGGAGGGTTGCCCCCTCCGGCACGGTCGCCTTCCGGTAGCCGGGGAGGAACGTCACGGTCGGCATCAGGCCTTCCACTCCTTCTCCAGGTATCCGGGAAGATCGGCCGCATCCCGGGGGCCGACCAGCACCTTCCAGCCGGTCGCGTCCTCGATCTTCCCGGAGAGCGGGGCTGCGTAACCGGGGATGACGAGCAGCCGGT
Organism: Methanoculleus sp. 10; assembly: GCF_913757945.1. Taxonomy (NCBI): domain Archaea; kingdom Methanobacteriati; phylum Methanobacteriota; class Methanomicrobia; order Methanomicrobiales; family Methanomicrobiaceae; genus Methanoculleus; species Methanoculleus sp. 10. The sequence goes on from NZ_CAJYDP010000010.1 coordinate 108,408, forward strand.
GGTCCACCAGGTCCGCGACGCCGAACTTCTTAAGCGAGTCGGCGACGAGGGTCTCGGTCAGTTTCCCGCCGGCGACGGCCGTGAGGACCGAGAGCCCTTCCGTGTCCGCGATGAAGAGGTAGCAGGGTATCCGGGACGCTTCGAGATAGCCGAGCAGCGTGAAGTAGGTGAGCGAGAAGTTCACCGTGAGGAGGATCGGGGCGTCCGGTCCGGGCTCATTGATCGGGTAGATGCCCGGCGTCACCTGGATGGGCTTCTGCGGGTCGGTGTAGATGTTCTGCCGCAGGGTGAGCGCCGCCTCGCGCGAGGCGGAGGCGAGCGGGGGGGTGACGATGATCCCCGCGTACTTCAGGATACCCGCCGCAAGGGCCGCATCGGTCTTTCCGAAGGCTCCGGCGTCGAGGTAGAGGGGATACCCGAGCGCCGGTTCGGTCCGCCCGATAGCGGATCTCCGGATCTCCGTTGCAGTGGCGATGAAGCCGGCGAGCGACGACGGTGCGGGGTCGAGCACGAGGTCCGGGGTCCCTGCCTCCGCGCACTTCCCGGCGAGGCTGGCGAGTTCGGCGGGACCGGCGGCCCGGACGGCGAGAGGACACCCGTAGCGCTTCGTGAGGGCAGCGAGGCCCTCCCAATTCTCTTCGGTCGCGGCGTGGACCAGCGGCCGGTAGTGTCCCGCGACCGCGAGGCCCGCCTCAAAGGCTGCGGGGTCGCTGGCGATCAGCACCAGGGGGAGGGTGCTCCCGCCCCCGGCGAGCGCCACGGTCGCTGCGAACCGTTCGGGACGGTTGCTCTCGTACTTCACCGCCACCCCATTCACGACGAGGTCCTGCCCCACCCGCTGGACGACGGTCTCTTTCACCGTCTCCACGACGGAGCGCACCTCGTCCTCCGGCCAGGTATCGGAGACCTGCACCATGATGCCGGGCGGGTGGTAGAAGGTCTTCTCGTGCCGGAAGAGAACAAACTCCTCGCCGACCGCGATCGACCGCTCGCCTGCGCCGATGGTGACGAGCCGGACCGGCGGCCGGGTCACCCCGCCGAGGAGGCTCTTCGTGTCGGGGTCGAGGTCCGGGCAGGCCTCGACCTCCGCCTTTCCGACGGCGAGTTTCATGGCGAAGGCAAGGCAGGTGGGGTACCCGCACTTCTTGCAGTTCGTCTTCGGGAGGTGCTTGTAGATGTCGAGCGCTTTCATCGCCATGCTTCAGCCCTCCAGGGCCGCCTTCAGCCTCTCCACGGTCAGCGGGTGGCGGACGCAGACGATCGACGCGCCGGCGACAATGGCGGCGTAGGCGGTGTAGAACTCCCAGGCAACCGCCATCGCCTCCTGATCCGCCGGTGCGGCCTCTCGCACCTCCCGGACCGAGAGGGTGTCGGTGGGGGCGCAGATCATCGGCATCGCGAGGTCCGCATCGCCGGAGAGGGCGGCGAGCCTGATCCGCTCCATCACCGAGTAGGAGTACTCGAACCCGTAGCCGAGCGCCCCCGCGTAGGGGTCGATCACGATCCGGTCCTGCGGCACGCCGGTCTCGCGGAGGAGGATGTTCAGTTGCTTCGCCAGGTTGACGTCGATCGGCGACTGGGCGATCACCGCGTGACCGTATGCCAGCGCCGCCGCCGCGACGCTCCGGTAGCGGTCGGCCTCTGCGGTTCCGAGGAGGAGCCGCTCGCCCTCACCCGCCTCCCCGCAGCGGCGGAAGACCTCGCTGTCGAGTTCCGGTTCGTTGCTCCCCTCGACAATCAGGGGCCGGGCCGTCGCCGCGAGCACCTCCTCCGTCGTCGCGGCGATCGCGTCGAACGCATCGAATCCGCGCTGTTTCGTGCTCGTGAAGTTCAGCCGCACCAGGTCTGCGCCGTAGGTGCGCTCTGCGGCCCGCGCCCACTCAGCGGTGTCGTTCGCGAGGTCGCCCACGTAGTCGCGGACGACCGGCGGCCAGAACCGGGGGTCGTCGCAGATCTCAAGCGCCACCAGAGGCCGTCCGGCCCCGTCTCCGGAGAACGGGAGATCCCGCTCGCCCCCGATCACGTAGGAGACCTCCCTGGTTCCCCCTTCCTCCCGCGTGGCGCCGAGACGCACCTCGCGGATCGTCAATCCCTCGTCACTCTGCTCTGTCACGCACCATCCCTCCTAGATCAGCGACCTCATCGCGAGTGCGGGATGATCGACGCGCTCGAGAAACGCGACGAGGTCCTCGATCGTCGGCGCCGAGACCTCGTCCGCGATCTTCGCAAAGAGGTCCGGCATCCCCAGTGCAGCAAGTTTCTCCCGCAGCCGGTCTCCGAGTTCCTCTTTTAAGGAGGCCGGCATCCAGACCACCCGCGTAATACCGTTCTCGGCCTGGAGGAACCTGTCGCTCAGGATATAGTTCTTTGAGATGCCGATGAACCCCGGCGTCTGCGCGCCGCCCCCGATCGTCCCCGCGAGCGTCGAGAAGGTCATCCCGAGCGGGGTCTCCCCCGTGAAGTCGCGGCTGACGACGAGAATCCCGTTCACCTCCGGCACGATGGCCGCGATGCACTCGAAGCACCCGCAGGCGGTCATCGGGTTCTCGATCATGCTGTAGAGGGAGATCCGGTCGACCTCACCGTGGGATGCCTTCTTTACGAACCGGTTCACCCCCGCAAACTCACCGCAGACGGCATCGACCGTCTCCCCCTTCGGGACCGGCTGGTTCGCCCCGGCGGGAGCGATCTCGTGGGCAACCCGGGCGTCGAGCCAGGTGATTGCCCCGCAGAGCGCCGGCCGTTCCGGCGTGATGACGCAGACATGGTTCGGGGCGAACGTCTGGCAGAGGGTGCAGGAGTAGAAGGTCTCCACATCCTCATCCTTCATGCCGCTAATCCGCTCGTCGCGCCGTGCGTAGGCCTCCCGCGCCTCCGAAAGCATCCCCTCGACCTTCTGCCTGTCGGTGACCAGCGTCACCTGGACCGCGTCGATGTGGTCCGGAAACTCCGCCTTGAGTTTGTGGGCAAGCAACGTCCCGATGTCCCGGATCCTGACGCCTTTCGCCACTGCCTCTTTCGAGAGCCTGACCCAGATGAGGTCCCGCTGCGCAACGTGCCAGGACCCCTCGCCGTAGTTGACGAAGGTATGGATCCGCCGCTCGAGCACCGGTTCGTAGTCCGCTCTCATCCTCGCGCCGGCGACGTCCACCAGGATCGCGAGCGGGAGGGCGGCGCCTGCCGGGACGGCGTCGACCTCCGGTCCGACGACGGTGACCTTCCCGTCCTTCACCTCCTCGCGGGGCCGCATCCGGAGGAGCTCGAAGGCAGGGGTCCTCCCGCCGCCGAACTCCACGTACATCTCCTCTTTGCGGATGCTCTTCCCCTCGAACGCGGGGGAGCAGGCCATGGGTATCGGGATCGCCGTGACCGTGACCCGGATCCCCCGGAGGTCCATGCCGGTCCGGACCGCCGTTGCGGGAGCGACCGGTATCCACTCCCCTCCCTCGTAGCCCTTGCCGGCCGCGAGGATCGGTATCCCGAGCACCCGCAGGGCGTCGACGAACGCGGCCTCTTCGTCGGTGAGGCCCGGAAATGCGATCACGAACGCCTTCGCCCGTTCGGCGGCGTAGCCGAGCAGGGAGTGAACGTCTCCCGGCTGCACCCCCCCAAACATCATCGCGACCCGGGCGAGGATGTCGGCGAAGTGGATGCCCCGGGCGCTCTCCGGACCGAGCGGCACCAGGCGGTAATCCAGCCCCAGGCGGACGCCGGCGCCGGAGAGCGCCTCCACGACCCCGCCGGCAAGGAAGGTGAGCAGGTACTTCTCCTGCATCTCCCGGCAGATCGCCGCGGCGGCGTCGGGGCTCTCCGGCGTCCCGACCAGGAGGCCGAGGCCCGTGACGCTCCCGTCGACCAGGGTGTAACCGAGCCTCCGGAGGACTGCGTCCGGGATGAAACCTGTGTAGGGGATCTCCACGCCGCCTTCGCCGGCCATCAGGCACTCGCAGGCGACGAGGAGGTTGCTGCCGGACTGCCGGTATGCCTCGCGCGCTCCGTCCGCGTCCCGCACGGCGATGCCGGTGACGGCGTAGGTCACGGGGAGGGCATATGCCGTGTCCGCGTAGGCGAGCTTCCCGGAGAGTGCCTGCATCCTCGCATCGAGGCCGGTGCGGCCGTGCTCTATCGCCGTAGCAAGAGAGTCCGTGAGTCTATCCTTCATGATGCTATCAGCAGGTGATACTCTGCGCACGGTCATAAATGATTGTTTCCGTGCAAAGCGGCGGCCACCGCGGTCCTGGGGTTTCTCCGGCAACACGCGCTGCCGGTTGCCGGGAACCGTCCGGGATCAGCGTCAGATCCACTCTTTCTTCCTGAAGTAGAGGAGCATCGCGAACGCGACACCCAGCATGAGGAGGAGGACGAGAGGATACCCCAGGGGCGAGTCTTCGAGCGGTATGTTCCTGAGATTCATCCCATAAAACCCGGTGATGAAACTTAAAGGGATGAAGATGCTCGCGACGATGGTGAGGATCGTCGTGATCTCGGCGAGCCGGTTGTTCTGGTTCGAGGTGTGGAGATCCATCACGCCGGAGAGGGTATCTCTGGTATACTCCGCAACTTCTGCCGCCTGGATGCACCGGTCGTATGTGTCCCTGAAGTACGGGATCGTCTCCCTCCGGACAAGGCTCAACTCCCGGCTTGCGAGCGACCCAAGAACCTCGCGTGCCGGAACGGCCGCTCTCCGGATGGTCAGGAGGTCTTCCTTGAGTTCGTAGATCTGTTTTAAGGCAAGCGGGTCCGCGGAAGCCAGAACCCTGCCCTGGAGGTCTTCCACCCGGTCGTCGACTGTGTCGAGGATGGCGAGGTAAACACTCACGATGGCGTCAAGGAGCGCGTAGGTGAGATAATCCGGTCCCATGCCCCGGAGGACGCTCAGTTCGTTCCTGAGCCGTCCCCTGACCAGTTCGAAGACCTGGAAGGGCTGCTCGCGGAACGTTATGACGTAGTTCTCCCCGAAGATCAGGCTGACCTGCTCGCTTGCGACCCTGCCGTCTCTCTCCGAGAGCATCCTCGCGATGACGGCGACGTAGGTTCCGAACTCTTCTACCTTCGGCCGCTGGTCAGGGACTGTGATATCCTCCATCGTGAGCGGGTGGATGCCTGCCTGTTCTCCCAGCACCACGAGTTCGTCATGCTCCGGCACCCCGACGACGTCGATCCAGGTGACCGTCTCCCGGCTGATCCACGACCAGGCCTTCGTGAGTTCGATGCATTCGTGCTCCTCAATACGGTCCTCCGTGTAGTCCATCACCCGGATCGGTAGTATCTGACAGGATTCTTCCGGCTGCATCTTCACCTCCGGACTGTTTGCCCCGGAGATGGGGGCCACCCGGGGCTGATCCGCCCTCTCGCATTCGATCGGGATATCCCGATACGCGAGCGCCTGCTCCGCCGGATCCGGGGTGACTTCCGGGAGGGAGCATTCGCCCCATGGTATAAAACGCCACCGCCGGGCCGATCCCCCCGCTCTCCCCCGATGAACGAGACAGGAGGGGAAGAGAGGCTCCCGTCTCACCGGGAGCCCCTCCCCGAGGCCTCTGCGGATCAGATCCAGCCTCTCTTCCTGAAGTAGAGGAGCATCACCCCCGCGACGGCCGCCATCGAGGCGAGGGCTAGAGGGTAGCCCCAGGGATGGCTGATCTCCGGCATGTACGCGAAGTTCATGCCGTAGACCCCGGCGATGAAGGTGAGCGGGATGAAGATGGTGGCGATGATAGTGAGGACCTTCATGATCTCGTTCATCCGGCTGCTCTGGCTTGAGAGGTAGACGTCGAGGGTCCCGGACATCATCTCACGGTAAGTCTCCACGGTCTCGGCGACCTCTATGGTGTGGTCGTAGACGTCTCGGAAGTAGACGAGTGTCGGTTCCCGGATCTGAGGGGACTCTCCCCGTTCGAGTTCTGCCACCATGTCGCGGAGCGGCCAGACCGCCCTCCGGAGAGCAACCAGAGACCGCTTTAAGGCGTAGATCACCTGCAGGGTCTCGTGGTCGGGATCTGCCACCACCTCTTCCTCTACCGCCTCGATGCGTTCCCCGAATGCCTCGATCACGGAAAAATACCCGTCGACGATCGTGTCCAGCAGGACGTAGAAGAGGTAATCCGCCCCCTCGCTCCTGAGCCGTCCCGCCCCGGCACGCAGGCGCTCCCGGATGCGCTCAAATGCATCCCCCGGCTGCTCCTGGAACGATGCGACGTACCCTTTCCCGAGCACAAGGCTGACCTGTTCGCTCCAGAACTCACCGTCGCCGTCGGGAGCGAGCATCCGGACTGCAACGTAGAGATACTCGCTGTAGTCCTCGACCTTCGGGCGTTGGCGGGTGTTTGTGATGTCTTCCAGGGTCAGCGGGTGGATCCCGGCAGCCTCCCCGATTGCCTGGATCATCCCGGTCTCGTGGACGCCGTCGATGTTGATCCAGGTAACCGCCGTCGGGCGGAGGGTGAGGGCCCGGAGGTCCCCGGGCCGGGTGCAGGTCCGCTCGTCGAGATGGGATTCGTCGTAGTCGATGACCGTGACGGTGACCGGCTGGTCGCGGGCAATGCCGGTATAAATGAGTTCTCCCGGATCAGTATTCTGCCTGCTTGCCATCAGGTCCTGCCCCCCTGCCTGCTCATAGGAGATCGGGTCGAAGGTTCTCGTCCAGAAAGATTTGCCAAAAATGTAGTGGGCTCTCGTGGCTCACTGTTTTGCCGCCTCATCCTCTCCTTTCGCCTTCGCTGCGGCACGGCCGATCAGGATAACCGCGATCACAGCGATGATCGTCACGACGATGGCATACACGAGCATTGCAACGAGCGTGCTCTGATCCCCGAATATGAGCTTGAAGAGTTCCTGGATAGCACCGTTCCATGCGAGAGCGGCGACCAGGCCGAATGCGGCCGTGATAAGGGCTGCTATCTTTTCGATGACCTCTGTCTTGAAGGACATACGGTATTCACCAGTGAGCGGTGTGTGGGGCAACATATAATTGTTTCTGAAACGGGTTCCGGTGCTCCCCATTACGTCAACGTTCCCGCAGGCAGGGCGACGGCCGGCGGGGGGCGCAGGCGCGGCCCCCTATGAGGAGAAGGTTCTGGGTGCGTGCCGTCCCCTGAAGGGTCGGGTGCGGAGAGGCATGCATGGCTGTACAGGAGCCTCCCTGCCCCCTTCACTTTCACCCCGGACACCCAAACTACATTGACGTCAGCCGTCGACCTATAAGCAATGGATACCCTCGATGACTGGTTCCCCTACCGGGAGTACCGGCCCCATCAGCGGGAGATGCTTGAGGTGGCCGCATCTGTCGCACGCGACGGCGGTATCGCCATGATCGATGCGCCGACCGGGAGCGGCAAGTCGAGCGTGGTCTCCGCGCTCCTCGCAGAAAGCCGGGGACGGAAAGTGCTCGTCGCCGTCCGGACCATCAGCCAGCTTGCCACGTTCATGCGCGAACTTCAGCTGATCAGGGAGAAGCGCGGCAACCTGAAGTTCGCCTACCTCATCGGCAAGTCCAGCATGTGTCCGCTCGGCGGTGAGGGGGACATCTACCGGCGGTGCGAGGGCGTCAAGGCCTTCTCGACAGCGCTGATGCGGGAACGGGCGCAGAAGGGATCGCTTGTCCCGGCAAACGACCGCCAGATACGGCAGCAGATCCGGAAGATGGACCCGGACCACCCGCTCATCTGCCCCTACTTCATCCACGGCAAATCCTTTGTGGAGCCCGAGGACGCGGGACTGAAGATGATCCCGTCGGCTGCCCTGCGCGTCCGGGCCGAGCGGGTGAGCACCGAGTTGATCTGGCCCGACCAGCTCGCCGGGTTCTGCGGCGACATCTGTCCCTACGACACGATGATGCACGCCGCCCGGGATGCCGACGTGGTGCTCGTGAACTTCTACCACCTCTTCGACGACATCATCCGGGAACAACTCTACCAGTCGCTCGGGATCGAGGGGCATGACGCCCTGCTGCTCATCGACGAGGCCCACAACTGCGGCGACGTCGTCCAGAGCATCGAGAGCGTGACGATCGAGGAGCGCGACATCGTGCAGGCCGGCCACGAACTCGCCGGGCGGCGGCGGTCGCAGCAGCAGGCGGACGCCATCACCCAGATCCTGCCGCAGATCACCCGGTTCATGGAGGCGCTCAAGGCATCGCACGAGGTTGAGGACTGGTTCGACCCTGCCATATTCCAGCGGATGATCCTCGCGGGCACGCTCTACCAGAGTGTGGAAGGGGTCGTCGACGATCTCCTCAAGATCAGCGAGGGGATCCGCGAGAAGAACATGCAGGCAGGTGAGTTCCGGGAGAGCGCGATCGAGCGGCTGACCGAGTTCTTCTACCGGATCTTCCGGTCTGCCGCCGACCCGGCCTACCTGACGGTCTACCGGAAGGCGGACGACGGCACGGTGGCGCTCGAGGTGAGAAACATCGACCCGAGCACCAAACTCCAGGATATCGCCCGGGCACATGCATGCTGCATCCTGATATCCGGGACGCTCTCTCCCATCGAGAGTTACCGGCGCTACTACTTCGGCGATCTTCCCGTCACCGCGATATCGCTCCCGAACGCCTTCCCTCCCGAGAACCGTCGCATCCTCTGCGCCGATGACATCACCACCGCCTACTCGATGCGCCGGGACCGGGATAACCTCGCCCGGACCGAGGACTACATCGCCACGTTTGCCGCCCTCCCCGGAAACCTCGCGATCTACTTCCCCTCCTACGACCTCCTCAACACGTTCGCGGAGCGGTGCGCCCCCCGGATCAGAAAAAAGCAGATCTACGTCGAGCCCAAAGATACCGCCGCCGCCGCCGTCATGCTCCGGGAGTTCATGGCCCTCCCCGGGACAGGCCGGTTCGGCATCCTCTTTGCGGTCTGCGGCGGCAAGTGGAGCGAGGGCCTCGATTACCGGGGCGAGATGCTCGCGGGCGCGCTGGTCATCGGCCTCCCGCTCGCGCCGTTCAACCGCGTTCGCCGGATGGTGATCGAGTACTTCCGGATGAAGTTCGGGACGGAGGGCGAGTTCATCAGTTATACCCTCCCGGCGATCAACCGCGCCCTCCAGGCGCTCGGACGGGTGCTCCGGACGCCCGAGGACCGGGGAATGCTCGTCCTCGGGGAGCGGCGGTTCCTGGAACCCCGGGTCCGTGCCGGGCTGCCGCCGTGGATGCAGGAGGAGATGACGACCTGCACCATCGACCTCTTCCGGAAGGAGGCCGGCAGATGGCGATCGTGACCGGGTCATGCCGGTTCGGCCTCTGGCATGTCCACGTGGCATGGCAGGACGACCTTGTCTACCGGGTGCGTTTTGCGCGCGCCGGGATCGCGGGCCCGGTCCCGGAGGCGATCCTGCGCTACTGTGCCGGGCGGCGGGAGGACCTCTCCTCCCTCCGGAGTATTGCGACCGAGGGGGAATCGACGTTTGCCGCGATTTACCGCGCGGTTCGTGCGATCCCCTGCGGGGAGACCGCCACCTACGGCGAGATCGCTCGGAGGGTCGGGACCGCACCCCGGGCTGTCGGGTCGGCGATGGCCCGAAACCCGACCCCGATCGTGGTGCCCTGCCACCGGGTCGTCGCAAAGACCGGGATAGGCGGGTTCTCCCCGGACCCGGCCATCAAGGAGGCGCTGCTCGCCATGGAGCGCCGAGAGAAGGGGAGAGGTTAACAGGTAACTCTGCCTATATAGCTACTTACATGAAGATCGTGGTCCTGGGTGCGGGCGCGGTCGGCCTGACCGTCGCCGCGAAGTTGTCCCGTGTCGCGGAGGTCCATGCCGTTGCCCGGAAGCGGCATGCTGACGCTGTGCGGGAACGGGGTTTCCTGATGACCGGCATATGGGGGGAAGGTACCTGCCGCTTCAGCTGCTCCGAGGACCTTCCCCGCACGTGGCAGGCCGCCGACTATTACATCATCACCGCAAAATCCACCGATACGGAGGCGGTCTGCCGCCAGTTCGCGGACGCGATCCGGGGGCGCGAGGTGGTGAGCCTCCAGAACGGGATCGGGAACGAGGAGGTCATCGGGCGGTTCACCGACCGGGTCATCGGGGGGATGATCATCACCGGGTTCGAGTGGCGGGGCGATGCGGCGGTTCATGTCTCGGTGGAGGCGGCGCCCGTGAAACTCGGCAGGTTCCCGTCCGGCACGGGCGAAGCGGTCGGTCGTCTCGCAGACCTCCTGCTCGCGGCCGGCATCCGTACGGAGGTGACCGGTGAGATCAGGAGCGATCTCTGGTCAAAGACCCTCTACAACTGTGCGTTAAACCCGCTTGGCGCCATCATGAACGTTCCCTACGGGGCGCTCGCCGATCCGCACGCCTGGGCGGTCGTCACCGAGATCGTCCGGGAGGCCTACCGGGTGGTGGGGGCCGAGGGCGTCACCCTCCCCCTGGCGACGCCGGAGGCGTACCTGGAGTACCTCCAGACCGCCCAGCTCCCCGCGACGGCCGCCCATCACTCGTCGATGCTCCAGGACCTCGCCCGCGGGCACAAGACCGAGATCGACTTCATGAACGGCGCCGTGGCTGCGCTCGCCCGGAGGCACGGTCTCGACGCGCCCTATAACGCCTGCATCGCCGAACTGATCCGCTTCCGGGAACGGCTCTGACGGTTGGGTGAGTATGCGTTCGGCGGTTATCCTTGTGGGCGGAGCGGCACGGCGTGCCGGAGGGCGGGAGAAGTACTTCTTCACCTTCCAGGGCAAGACCTTCATCGACCGCCTCATTGGCACCCTGCGGGAGGTGGTGGACGAGATCGTTGTGGTCGCGCGGGATCCGGAGCAGTGCGAACGGTTCATCCATCTCGGCGACGTCCGGTGCATACCGGATATCAGGAGGGATCTCGGGCCCATCGGCGGCCTGCACGCGGGGGCGCTCGCGGTGCACGGCGAATACATCTTCGTTGCCGCCTGCGACATGCCCTGTATCAATCCCGGGGTGGTGAGGCTGCTCTTTGACGCCGCTGCCGGGTACGACGCCGCAATCCCGAGCTGGAATGCCGATATGCTCGAACCGCTCCACGCGGTCTACCGGAAGAGCGCACTGCTCGCCTACCTGGAGGAGCACGAGTCGCTCTCGCTCCGCTCGATGGTCCGGAGCCTGAACACCCGGTACGTAGGCATCGGGATGATCCGGGAGATCGACCCCGACCTTCTGACGTTTACGAACATCAATAAGATCGAAGACCTGCGGCTGATCGACCCGTCGGTGGAGCACGGGCGGGACGATGCGTGCAGGTCCGGGCTGGAACCGTCCTGACCTATTCCCGGGGCGGGCCTTCGAGAGTCCTGCCTGACCCGGGGCCTGGCAACCGTTATCACCGATGATGGGGCGAGCCCCCGGTCCCCGCCGGAGCGGATCCGTGTGCCCCCCTATTGCATCGATTCCAAACTAACGGACCATATCTGGCCTTCGCCCCACCCCACCCATAGCGCTCCTCTTCGCCCCCTCGCCCCGGTAGGGGCGGGGGCAGTGCGTGGGGATAAAGCCGTATCGGGTTCTCCTCCGGGGTTTCCCCCGCAGGTGGGAACTCATACGTTCCTCTCGGCAACCCCACCCCGCCCGCGCTTCGCGCTCCTCCCCCCCCCTCCCGGGGGCGAGGGCGGTCATGGCGATACCGGTGGGAAGCCGTGCCCGGGGAGCGATGCTGACGCCGGTTTCCCGGGGGAAGGGGGGAGTGGGGCCGAATCCGGTTCCTCCCCGGGATCTCCCCGTGCAGTGGACCGTGGGGGTATCGCCAGGAGGGGGTGGGGTATGCCGGCCCCCGTGCCGCGCCAATCCCTGGGTCTTCGCGGCCCGAAACGCCGGTTTTCCCCGGATCCCGGTGCTAAATATTCCACGGGTTATTCCCGGACCCCGGGGGAGCCGCGACACCGTTCCCTGCAGGATTGCGCGGGTGCCGGTGTGCCGTCCGGGAGGGCGGCCCTGCACCACGACCGCAAGATTTATATCTGTTATTCGTGTAGTCAGGGCCTAATGTCATCGGGGGAAGTGACTTCAACCAGATCTACCGGAGGAGGACGGCTCGGCCCCGGAGCAGTGCTGTCCGCACACTCCGACTGCAGGAGTCGCAGGCCGGGTGCCGCCCGGTTCCTTGCGCCTCTCCTTATGTGCTGCTTTCTTGCCGCCGCCCTGTGCGGGTCCGTCTCCGCTGATGAGGGAGACTACGCTCCTCTCTGGGAGAGGGGGGTCGACGATGTCGTCGGTTCCGTGGCGATCACCCGCGACGGCTCTGCAGTCGTTGCCGGTGCGGGCTCAACGGTCTACCTCCTGGACCGGGAGGGAGATCTCCTCTGGAAGACCACTGTCGGTTCCCGGATAAACGGTGTCGGCATATCGCCCGAAGGGTCACGCATCGGCGTCGCCGCAGATAAACTCTACCTCTTTGACGGTGACGGAAACCTGCTCTGGACCGAGAAGACGACGTATGTCTACCTGGGTGTGGCTCTCTCGTCAAACGGCACTTACATTGCCGCTGCATGTGACAACGGCGCTATATTCATCTTCGACCAGAATAAGAAGGCGCTCTGGGACTACGATATGGGCACCGACAGTTACGGCATCGCCATGTCGGAGAACGGCCGGAGGATCGCGCTCGGGTGCGACAACCAGGGAGTCTACTACCTCAACAGCGGCGAGGGGGAGTCCTGGAGTTACGGGACCGGTAAGCGCGTGAAAGGCATCGCCCTCACTCCCGACGGCCGATTCGTGGCCGCCGGTTCTCTTGACCGGTGCGTCTACCTCTCCACGGGGGAGGGGGAACACCTCTGGAAGTACCCCGCCGCAGAGGCCATACTCTCAACAGCGTTGACAAATGAAGCGAATGAGGTCCTCGCCGCGTCGGGCAGGACGGTCTACGTTCTCGATCACTCGGGGGCCGAGCTCCAGAAGATCACCCTCGACGGCCGTGCAGAGTCGATCGCCGTGACCCCTGACGGTTCGTTCCTTGCCGCCGGGGGCGGCGACAGCGATCAGTCCATCCATCTCTTCACGAGAGACGCGGCCCTGATCGAGCGTATGAACTCGACGGAACCTGCGGCGAACGGGACCGGACTCCCGGACAGCCCGGCAAGCAGCGTGACCGTCCCTGCAACCCCTGCAAACAGCAGCGTGGATACGGCGAAGGTGAGCGCCCTGGCCGGGGATGGTGATGTCTCCATCGCCTCGCAGGTGCTCGGTTGGGTGGAGAACATCTTCTCCCTGCTCTTCAAGCCCCAGGAGGACTTCCTCGCCTGACCTCCCCCGGCGTCTGCCCGGCAGTCGCCGCCACCCCATGACCGGAGCCGGATCTTCCCCGGGATCTCCCCCTGCAGTGGGCCGCAGTGGCTATCGCAACCGGGGAAGGGGACCGGGGAGGGGGCAGTGCCCCCGTCCCGCACACGGTGACACCCGAAACCCCGCCCCCACCGTGAAGGTCGGGGGGAGTGCCCGGGCGTCATCATCACCCCTCCCTGAGGCGTTCGACCCCGAGAGCGCCCGCGTACGCGAGCGTGCTCACGAGGATGATCGTCGCCCCCGACGGGACGTCGAGGAGGTAGGAGAGCCAGATCCCCGCGACGGTGAAGACGATGCCGAGCGCGACGGCAAGAAGCATCATGCTCCATATGCGTGTGGTGTAGAGACGGCTGATCGCCGCCGGGAGCGTGAGGAGCGCGATCACGAGGATGATCCCCACCACCCGTATCAGCATCACCACCGTGAGCGCGATCAGAACCAGGAGGAGGAGCGAGAGCCGCTCGACCGGGAGGTTCATGACCGTTGCGTAATCCGGGTCGAACGTGACCGCCTGGAGTTCCCGGTAGAGGAAGGCCACGACGGCGACGATGACGGCGGTGAGGGCCGCCATCAGCAGGATGTCCCCCCGCGGCACGAGGAGGATGTTCCCGAAGAGGTAGGAGAAGAGGTCGGGAGCAAACCCCGGCGTTAAGTAGACGAAGAGGATCCCGAGCGCCATCCCGGCCGCCCAGACCGCGCCGATGAGGGTATCCATCTGCTGTTTTGCCCGGAGCTGGAGCGCGCCCATCCCGAGTGCTGTCGCCACGGTGAACCCGGCGGCGCCGAGGAGGGGGTCGATCCCGAGGAAGTAGCCAAGCCCAATCCCCCCGAAGGCCGCGTGGGATATGCCGCCGCTGATCGCGACCATCCGCCGCACCACGACGTAGGTGCCGATGATGCCGCAGGCGACGCTCGCGAGCATCCCGGCGATGAGCGCGTTCCTGAAGAACTCAAACCCGAGCACCTCAAACATGCTCACTCCTCCCGGGAATGCTCAGAGAAGACCCGGTGCGGAACCCCGTGGGCGATCAGGTCCACCGGGCAGTGGTATGCGGCCTCGAGCATATCAGGCGTGATCTCGTTTGTGTCGTGCGTGTAGAGGCGCCGGTTTAAGCAGGCGACCCTGGTCACGTGCCCCGGGAGCACCCCAATATCGTGGGTCACGAGGACGATTGCCATCCGGTCGCGGAGCCCCTCCAGGATCTCGTAGAACTGTGCCTGTGTTGGGGCATCCACATAGACCGTCGGTTCGTCGAGGAGGAGCACCTTCGGGTCGCCGACGAGCGCCCGGGCGATGATCGCCCGCTGCTGCTCCCCGCCCGAGAGGTCCCGGATCTGACGGTCGGCAAGACCGGCGATGCCCATCGTCCTGAGCGCCTCCTCCGCCCGGGCGCGGTCCTCCGCGCTGTAGCGGCGCGGACGGCGGGTGATGTGGCCAAGGCGGCCGGAGAGGACCATCTCCCGGACGGTGATCGGATACTGGAAGTCGAATGTCCGGAACTGCGGGACATAACCGAGATCCTTTCGCATCGCCGCATCAGTGCTGCCGAGGATCCGGACCTTGCCGCGGCAGGGGGTGAGGAGCCCGAGGATCACCCGGAGGAGCGTCGTCTTCCCGCCGCCGTTCGGCCCGATGATCGCGTAGAACTCGCCCGGGTGGATGGCGAGGCTCACCCCCTCGAGCACGGTATGGCCGCGCAGCCTGACCCAGACGTCGTCGACCTCGATGACGGGGTTATCGCTCATGGCCTGCTGCTCTCCGCGAATGCCGCGGCCACGTGCCGCATGTTTGCGAGGTAGTCTTTCGCGAGCGGGCTTACCAGCACCACGGTGCCGCCGATCTCCCTCGCGATCACCTCGGCGCTCCGGGAGGAGTACTCGGGCGACGCAAATACCACCGTGATATGCTCCTCCTTTGCCTGCTCGATGAGGTGCTCTATTCCCCGCGGGGAGGGCTCTTTCCCCTCGTTCTCGATCGGGATCTGCTCCAGGCCATAGTCCCGGGCAAAGTAGGCCCACGACGGGTGGTAGACCATGATCTTCGTCACCCCGGACTGGGCAAGCGCCCCGGCGATCTCCCTATCCAGGGCGTCGAGCTCCTCCAGGTAGGCATCGGCATTCCGGCGGTAATCGGCGGCGTTCGCCGGGTCGACCTCGATGAGCCCCCGGCAGATGTTTTCGACCATCACCTTTGCGTTCCGCGGCGAGACCCAGATGTGCGGGTCGGTCCCCCGGTGATCGCCCTCCCCGGTCGATATCAGGTCGACGCCGCGCGAGCAGTCGACGATGAGCATACCGGGGTTCAGGGCGGCGATCTTATCCTTCCAGGCGAGTTCGAACTCTATTCCCGATCCCACCGCGGCATACATGTCCGCCTCCGCGACGTCGGCGAGGACGCCCGGCGGCGGTTCGTAGGTGTGCGGGTCGGCCCCCGGCGGCACCAGCAGGACGACACGGACGTGATCGCCCCCCACTCGTTCCACAAACTCCTGCTCGGGCGGTATGGTGACCGCGACGACGATCTCCCCGTCCTGCTGGTGGCGGTCGGTTCCAATGCACCCCGCCGTGGCTGCTGTGAGCAGGAGGACTGCAAATACGGCTGCAACGAGTGAACGGGAAGTGATATTGCCTCTACCTTGTGGTTCCATCTTCTCCGCCTCAAATTTGGTCTGAAGCTAAATTATGCCCCTCCCGGTTCTTCGAGGGGCAGCAGCAGCAGTGATCGTGCTCGATCTCCCCGCAGCCGCTCATCATCGGGTGCCCGAGCGACGTGCATATCCTGTTCGTGAGTTCTTTTGAGAAGCACTGCTCGATCTTCTTCGCTTCAATGCAGGCCTCGCCGGGCTCGAGGCCGTAGCGGCTGAGGACCAGGGCGACGATCCTGTGGCGGCGGATCAGGAACCGGGCATAGTCGGTGCCAAGAGTTGTGAGCCGCACCCCGTGGTAGGGCGACTGCTCGATGTAGCCCGCCTTTGCTATCTCTGCAAGCGTCTTTGTCGCCGTTGAGGGCGCGACCGAGAACCGGGCGGCAATCTCGGTCGTCTTCACGACATCCCCCTGCGTGTAGATGTATTTGAGGTATTCGGCCTTCTTTGAAGAGAGTTCGTGCCCGGTGATCCCCTGCATGGGAAGAGGATGGATCTTTTCAGGAGAAAAGTTTTCGGTGTGGCTAAACCCTGTGGCCGGTCCCGGGCGGGACCGGTTCGCCGACGACGTAGTGCCGCCGGTTCTCCGTGATCACCGCCCTCCCGGAGAACCCGAGCGGCAGGTCCTCCTTGACGATGACGTTGAGGTAGCAGGGGTTGCGGCAGACGGTCGAGGAGGGCGCGTTCTTCTCGGTCGCGACGATCGAAGTCTCCCGACCCATCCAGCGCTCGTTGTAGCGGTCGTAGATCCGGTCCGCCTCGGCGAGCAGCGCCCGGGACCGGACTTTCCGTACCCGTTCGGGAAGATCTTTTAAGGCGGCGGCGGGCGTGCCGGGCCGCCGGGAGTAGCGGGTGACGTTCACCTTCACAAACGCCGCCCGTCGCAGGAGGTCAAGCGTCTGCCGGAAATCTTCGTCCGTCTCCCCGGGAAACCCGGTGATGAAGTCCGACGAGATCATCATGTCCGGATACTGTTCCCGGAACGCATCGACGATCCGGATAACGTCGGCCGCGCGGTAGCCGCGCTGCA
Source organism: Methanoculleus sp. 10 (assembly GCF_913757945.1). Taxonomy (NCBI): domain Archaea; kingdom Methanobacteriati; phylum Methanobacteriota; class Methanomicrobia; order Methanomicrobiales; family Methanomicrobiaceae; genus Methanoculleus; species Methanoculleus sp. 10. Next base: position 125,339 of record NZ_CAJYDP010000010.1, read on the forward strand.
TCCGTTCGAGGACGGCGTCGGAGCCCGACTGGGCGGGGAGGTGGAGGAACCGAAAGATCTTATCGCTTGTGCAGGCGTCGACGAGAGGTTCGAGGATCCCGAGCACCGAGGCGGGGTGCATCATCCCCAATCGGACGGAGAATCGCCCGGGGATCTCCGCGATCGCCTGCAGGAGGTCGGGGAGCGACTCGCCCCGGTCGAGCCCCCAGGCGGCCACGTCCTGCCCGGTCAGCTGGATCTCATAGGCTCCCGACGCCACAAGGCGCCGGACGGCGTCGAGGATAGCTTCGGGCGGAGCGCTCACGAGCCGCCCCCGTGCGAGCCGGGTGATGCAGTAACTGCACCGGCCGACGCACCCGCTCGCCACCTGCACCACCCCGATCGCACCGGCACCACGGCTGCCGACGCCGTCGGAGCGTTCCTGGATCTCGGCCGGGAGAATGACGCGCGGCGTGCAGACCGACCGGATCAACTCCATCTGCACGAGCGGCATGCACCCGGTCACGTAGAGGTCCCGGCCGGCGAACAGAGCGAGGCGCCGGAGCATCTTTCGTTCGGTCGCCCCGATCACCGTGCAGGTGTTGACGATCACCGCGTCAGCCTCGTCCGGCCCGGTCAGCGTGCACCCGAGCCCCTCCAGTATCGCCGCGAGCCTCCGGGCGTCGGCGTTGTTGTAGGTGCACCCGTAACTCTCGATGTAGACCTTCTTCCCTCTCAGATCATCGATGGTGATGGTGAACGACTCCCCCTGCGCGGCCGGGCCGCCGGCCCGATCGCCCGGCGGTGTGCTCTCCCCTGTCGGCCGGAGAATATTCTGCCATCTCCCGGCCGATCCGTGCGGAGCACAATACTTAACCGCTAATATTACAATTTCTTTACTCGATGATTAAAATAGGGTTGCTGGGATGCGGCAACGTCGGGCGCATCATCGCCACGCACGCCGAGAGCATCCAGGTTGTTGCGGTCTTTGATATCATCCCCGGGCGGGCGGAGGAACTGGCGGCGCTCTGCCACGCCCGGCCATACACGGACTTTGACGCCTTCATGCGGGAGGACTTCTCGATCGTCGTGGAGGCCGCCTCGGTCGACGCCGTCAAACTCTACGGGGAGGCGGTCCTCCGGTCGGGACGGGATATCGTCGTCCTCTCCGGGGGAGCGCTCGCGGACGAGGAGTTCCGTGAACGCCTCATCGAGGCTGCACGGGCGGCGGGAAAGAAGATCCGGGTCCCGAGCGGCGCCATCATCGGGCTCGACAACCTCAAGATCGGCCAGGTTTCGCCGCCGAAAAAACTCCTCCTCCGGACGACAAAGCCCCCCGCGTCGCTTGGGCTCTCTGTTGCGGCCCGGACAGAGGTATTTAAGGGGCTGGCGCACGACTGTATAAAGCAATACCCGAAGAACATCAACGTCGCGGTAGCATTGGGACTCGCTGCCGGCCGGGATGCCGACGTGGAGCTCTGGGCCGACCCCGCAGCGGAGAGGAATATCCACGAAATATTCGTCGAGGGCGACTTCGGGGACATCTACGTCCGGGTCAGGAACGTCCCAAGCCCCGATAACCCCGCCACAAGTTATATGGCGGCCCTCTCCATCCTGACGCTCTTAAAGAACCTCGATAACCCTCTGGTGGTGGGTACGTAGCAATGGAAGCGGAGATTCGTGCGCTTAAAGTCCGGAAGAACGCAGTCGTCATGGCGCATAACTACCAGCCCCTGGAGATCCAGGCGTTCGCCGACGTGGTGGGCGACAGCCTCGAGCTCGCGGTGAAGGCGAAGGAGACCGGGGCGGACCTGATCGTCGTCTGCGGTGTCCGGTTCATGGCCGAGACGGCGAAGATCTTAAATCCGAACCGGAAGGTCGTCATCCCGGTGGAGGATGCGGGGTGTCCCCTCGCCGACTTCCTGACCCCGGACCTGATCCGGGAGGCAAAAGAGCGGTATCCCGATGCCGCCGTGGTCGTCTACGTCAACAGCACGGCGGAGAGCAAGGCGCTCGCCGACATAACCTGCACCTCCGCAAACGCAGTTCAGGTCGTCAGGTCGCTCCCAAACGATACGATCCTCTTTGGGCCGGATGCGAACCTCGCGGCATACGTCCAGCGTGAGCTCCCGGAGAAGACGATCGTCCCGGTGCCGCCCGGCGGCCACTGCTACGTCCACACCGGGTTTACCCTTGCCGACGTCGAAGCGGCCAAAAAGAAGGGCGGTATGATCGTCTGCCACCCCGAATGCCTGCCGGAGGTCCAGGAGCAGGCGGACATGATCGCGTCCACGGGGGGCATGGTCCGGGGCGCGGCCGGCGGGGACGAGCCCTGGTCGGTCTTCACCGAGCGGGAGATGGTCTCCCGTCTCCGGGTGCTCTACCCGGGAAGGGTCTTTTACGAGAAGCCGGAGGCGGTCTGCGCGGATATGAAGAAGATATCCCCTGCCGATCTGCGGCAGGCGCTCGAGCGCGAGGAGCACGAGGTCGTCCTCCCCCGGGAGGTCATGGACCGGGCGCGGCGGGCGATCGAGCGGATGATCGCCGTCGGGGCGTGAGTGCGGATGATCCCGATCGAGGACCTGCTCGGGTTCGTCCGGGAAGATGCGCCGTGGGGTGACGTCACCTCCGAAGCGGTCGTCCCCGACGTCGCCTGCCGGGCGGTGGTCCGGGCGAAAGGCCGGGGGGTCGTCGCGGGACTTCTGGAAGCGCGAACACTCTTCGAGCACTTCGGGGTCACGGTCCGCGAGCGTTCCGCCGACGGCCGGGCGGTCGTCCCGGGGACGGTCCTCCTCGAACTCGACGGCCCCGCGCGGACGATCCTCCTCGTAGAGCGGACAGCGCTCAACATCATCGGGCGAATGAGCGGGATTGCGACTCGGACCCGGGAGGCGGTCGAGGCCGTCAGGGCGGTCTCGCCAGACGTCCGGGTCGCCGCGACCCGGAAGACGGCCCCGGGGCTCCGGATGCTCGACAAGAAGGCGGTAATCCTCGGTGGGGGCGACCCGCACCGCTACTCCCTCTCGGACATGGTCCTGATCAAGGATAACCACCTTGCGCTGGTGCCCCTCCCGGAGGCGATCCGGAGAGCGAAGAAGGAGAGCCTCTACCGGGCGGTCGAGGTGGAGGTCGAGACAGTAGAGGACGCGATCACGGCCGCCGGCGCCGGCGCCGATATCATCCTGCTCGACAACATGACCCCGGACGCGGTCCGGGAAACCGTCCGGGCGCTTGCCGGGCGGGGTCTCCGGGACCGCCTGACCCTCGAGGTATCCGGGGGGATTGGGGATGACGACCTCGCCGGGTACGCCGCCGCCGGGGTAGACATCATCAGCATGGGTGCGCTCACCCACACGGTCAGGAACTTCGACGTGAGCCTGGATATTCTCCCGGGCGCGGGCACGGTCCGGGTTCCGTGACTGGTGCCGGAAGCGCCCCGGCAAGGTCGTGGTTCATGAGATACTCCCGGATCGCCCTCGATCCCGCCCAACCGGCGTCAAGCTGTCTGACGACCGCATCGATATTTCGGGCCTGTTGCCGGATCGCGTCCGACTGTTCGTTCTCGGCCAGATCGGCCATCGCCATGAGCACCTGGAGGGGGTGGCGGATCCGGTCGGCAAGGGTCGCGAACTGCTCGATGTTCGCTTCGATCTGGTCAAGAGCCTTTTTTTTCTGCTCCTCAAGTGATGCCGGTGTCTCTCCTGTGTCGATCTGCCGCCATGCCCCGTTCTGCCGGATGACGGCGGTCTGATGGGTGGAGGCGATCTCCAGCAATTCGCATGCCCCACAGGCACCGAGCGGGTAGGCACAGACGGCGTTGATCCGGTTGTCCTTGAGGGACCGGTTGATCGTCGCCTCATACCCCATAAAAGCGTCCCATTCCGCTGCCGTCAGCCAGGAGAGGTTGCCGGTGATGAACAGGCCTTCGTACCCTCCCTCCTGCGCCTCGAGTCCGTTTTTGATGCAATTCTCCGCTGCGGCAATGCCCGAGAAGGTGCCTTCGCGGAAGTACCAGTCGCGCGCATCCAGGATCTCGACCTGCCTCCGTTCCAGGCGTCGGTCCAGGTCTTTGACACTTCTTGCGAGCACCCGCCGGGCTGAACCGGCCTGCAGGGGCTCCGTAGTGATCCATATGCAACGGGCGTTCTGTTCCAGCCCGGACTGGAAATAAGGCACCAGGGTGTCGATAAGGTCGTGCCGGTGCTGATAGATGAGGCAGGCATGTGTGCCCCATGGTAGCCTGGAGAGGGGCGCCGTTGTTCCATCCCTGCAGCAGTCACTGTCCGTCACTGTGGCAACATCCTCGTAGGCGTCAGGATCCGCTCCCGGGATCCGGGTTGCCCGGCATCGCGCCTGCTGGGGCGAGCACTACCCGTTGTTCCCGGAACGTCTGCGATAGGGGGATAGAACGCCCGGGGTAAAATAGGTTTCCAAAAATCTCTGTGGTGTGAGGCAAATCTCTCCCCGCCCCGGCCGGCATTTGCCTGGCGGTATACCGTTCAGACTCATGGGATCGCCCGGAATCCCCGGACGGACAATTAAGCGGGGGTGAGAAGAGCAGGAGGATCAGGATGCGTCCGGCATATCCTCCATCGCGAGCTCATCGAGGAACGGCATGACCCCTTTGACGTACGGCGCGGGTTTCCCCTCCCGTATCCCGATCTCCCCGTAGGCGACGATTTCCACGACCAGCGGGAGCTCATCCAGGCGCCGGGTGAAGAGGGGGTCCGACTCGGTGGCGAACCGCAGGAATGCATCCAGCCTGATGAACGGGCGCTCCAGGTCGGGGACGTCGCCGTACTCCTGCAGGTCTTCCTTGAGTGTGGAATCCCTGGCCAGGTCTTCCTCAAAGTAGAGGTAGATGTGGAAGTTGTGGCGCTTTCCCATCGTATCAAGATCCCTGATATCGATCTTCGCTCCGGGGATGATGCCGAGGCGTTCCAGGTCCGGCGGGAACGTCGTACCCTCCGGTGTACCGGTCGGACTCTTCATACTATGGTGAAGGGAGCGATAGTAGAAAAAAGCACCCCCCGGGGGCAGCCCCGCGGGGGTAAAACCTTATACTCCGGCGCTCTAAGGTGGGCGTGAGGTGGCCTATGGCAGGAAAGGATTCGTCGAGACCGGGAGGAAAGGCCGTAGACCTCGACAGCGAGCAGAGACTCCACAGGTACCTCGCGATGCTGGAGTCCGGGGATCTCAATCAGCGCTGGCGTGCTGCAGATGCGCTCGGGGAGATGGGCGACCGCCGTGCGTTGCAGCCGCTGATCCGGGCGCTCTCAGACGAGTACGTCGATGTCCGGTGGAAGGCGGCGAGGGCGCTCGGGATCATCGATGAACGCGAACCCGTACTCCCTCTGATACGGAGCCTGGAGGACGACAGCCCCTGGGTCCGGGAGGGGGCGGCGTGGGCGCTCGGGAAGATCGGCGACCCCCGGGGCGTCGAACCGCTGATCCAGTTGCTTGCCGACGCAAAACACCGGGTCCGCCGGACGGCGGCATGGGCGCTTGGCCGGATAGGGAACCCGCGGGCCAGGGAACCCCTGGTGCGTCTCCTCGGCGATCCCGACCGCGGCGTCAGGCTTGCCGCCCGGGAGGCGCTCGACGAGATCGGGACCGAGCGGGAGATCCCGAGCATCTGACGGGTCGTTTCCAGCGCTGTCGGGAGGGACTCTTCTTCGCAGATCTCCGGTCACGCTGCTTCCCCATGGTCGACTGACCTGCGTAACCCGGGCCGCATTGTCCGGCATCCCGGGAGCCCCCATGGCATACCCGCATAGCGGACGGCGGGAGAGGATAACCCGTCATTGATGTGCCTCGAATCCGGTAATGACTTCTGTTATCCGCCTCAGTGTTGCGATTGGTTTATATATTCGGTCTTCCGGAAATTTATCCAATGGACTTATTCATGAAGTGCGCCATCGAGGAGGCGGAGACGGGCCTGCGGGAGGGTGGGATACCCATCGGATCGGTTCTGGTCCGGGCCGGCTGCATCATCGGCCGGGGGCACAACCGCCGTGTCCAGGACAACGACCCCTTGCTTCACGCCGAGATCGACTGCCTGAGGAACGCAGGCCGGATTGGTAGTTACGCAGAGTGCACGCTCTACTCCACGCTGATGCCCTGCTACCTCTGTGCGGGAGCGGTCGTCCAGTTCGGGATCAGGAAGGTCGTGGCCGGGGAGTCGGCAAACTTCCCGGGAGCCCGGGAGTTCCTTGAGTCCCACGGGGTCGAGGTGATCGACCTGGACCTCGACGTCTGCAGGACGATGATGCACGCGTTCATTGAGGCGCACCCCGATCTCTGGCACGAGGATATCGGGGAACTGTGAGCGGCTGGTGGTCCATGGCCGGAGATGCGCTGCTCCGTTACGCCGTCGTTGCCGCCGCCGCGCTCCTCATCGGGGCCGCTGTCGCCCTTGCGGCCGCTCCCCTCCCCGGCAGCGACGCCGATCGGGAGGCGCTCTTTCTGGTCTCGACGATCGACGCGCTCCTGCAGGGCGTCTACGACGGCAGCGTATCGTTTGATGAACTTGCGGCGCACGGCGACCTCGGCATCGGGTGCGGCGACCGGCTCGACGGGGAGCTGGTCGGCGTCGACGGCGAGTGGTACCTGGTTCGGACCGACGGGCGGGCTTACCCAACCGCCGGGAGCGCGACGACGCCCTTTGCGGCCGCGACGTTCTTTGACCCGGATATGACGGTCACGATCGATGAACCGATGAACCTGACCGCCCTTTCGGGTTACCTGGAGACTGTGTTCCCCTCAAGGAACCTCTTCTACGCGATCAGGCTGGACGGCACCTTCCCGCGGGTGGTGACCCGGAGCGTGCCCATCCAGGAGAAACCCTACCCGCGGCTCGCCGACGTGACGGCAAACCAGACGGTCTTTGTGTTCGAGAACGTCACCGGGACCGCCGTCGGGTTCTGGACGCCCGCACTGGCGAAAGGGGTCAACGTTCCCGGGTACCACCTCCACTTCATCACGGGCGACCGCACCGGCGGCGGGCACCTGCTCGACATGACCGTAGCGAAAGGCAGCGTGCAGCTCGACGCCACGGCAAACTTAACCATGGTTCTTCCTCCCGGCGGCGACTTCTGGACGGTCGACCTCTCGGGAAACCTCTCCGATGATCTTGAGCAGGTGGAGAAGTAACGCACCGGTTCCGGATCGCCGGGGGCGGGACGCTGCTCTCCGCCCCCGCCCGCGCCGGGTGTGCGTTCCGCTCCGGCATCTCCCATCCCGCCCCCGGGTGGGGGCGGGGGTAGTGCGTGGCGATATCCGGGGATAAGCCGCGCCCGGGAGCGGTCCTCGCGCCGGTTTTCCGGAGGGGATAGGCCCCCTTCCCCCCAGGTAGACGCCCGAAAGTCCCCAACCCGCTCCTGAGAATCGGGGACGGTGCCCGGACAGGGCGTGCCCCCCGATGCGGCCTTCCGGAGCGAACCGGGGAGTATCGCTTCAATGGAATGTCGTATTTGGTATCCCGCACTCTTCGCGGCAACGCGAGCGCTGACCTGCGATGGAGGCCGGGTTCTGGCCTCACGCGGGAGCGGTGCGGAGTGCCGGGTGCAACGTCCCGGCAGCGCAGGTGCAGGTCGAAACCGTTATCAGCCTCCGGGCGGGATTAACGTTTACCGGCCGGCACGGCAAGGGGATACCGGCGGCCGAACGTTATGGAGCGTGAAAGATGTCGAAATGTACTCACACAGACCGTATAGCAACCAGAACAGACCTGGTGGAGGCGAGAAGCTATGGCCGCGCGTGAGATTGTGCCGGGTGTCTACTCCGTCGGGGCCATCGACTGGGACCGCAGGATCTTCGACGAACTGATCCCGCTCCCCGACGGCACCTCCTACAACAGTTACCTGGTCCGGGGCAGCGAGAAGACGGCGCTGATCGACACGGTCGACCCTATGAAGACCGCGGACCTCGTGGCGAACCTTGAACGGGCCGGCGCCAAACAGATCGACTACGTCATCGCAAACCACGCCGAGCAGGACCATTCGGGCTCGATACCGGCGATGCTCGACCGCTTCCCCGAAGCGAAGGTGGTGACGAACCAGAAGTGCCGGGACTTCCTGGTCGACCTCCTCCATATACCGGAGGACCGGACCATCGTCATCGGCGACGGGGACACGCTCCCCCTCGGGGACCGGACGCTCGAGTTCATCATCGCGCCCTGGGTCCACTGGCCGGAGACGATGCTCTCCTATCTCCGGGAGGACCGGATCCTCTTCTCCTGCGACCTCTTCGGTTCGCATTACGCGACAAGCAGCCTCTACGTCCCCAATGAGGGCGTGATCTACGAGTCGGCGAAACGCTATTACGCCGAGATCATGATGCCGTTCCGCTCAAGCATCAAGGGGCACCTTGCAAAACTCGCCACGCGCGATATCGACGTGATCGCGCCGAGCCACGGCCCGGCCTACGAGAGGCCGGCGTTCATCATGGACGCATACCGGGACTGGACGGGCGATGCGGTGAAGAACATGGTGGTGCTCCCGTACGTCTCCATGCACGGGAGCACCCGGGCGATGGTCGACCACTTCGTCGATGCCCTGATGCAGCGGGGGATCCCGGTGCAGCCGTTCAACCTGACGAAGACCGATACGGGCGACCTTGCAAAAGCCCTCGTGGATGCCGCGACGGTCGTGATCGGGTCGCCGACGGTCATCTTCGGCCCCCACCCGCAGGCGGTCTACGCGGCATACCTCGCAAACCTCCTCCGCCCGAAGACCCGGTACGCGACGGTGATCGGGTCTTACGGCTGGGGCGGGAAGACGGTCGATACCGTGAAGGATATGCTCGGTCGGCTCAAGGTCGAGTTCCTCGAGCCGGTCTACGTCAGGGGCCACCCGAAGGAGGCGGACTTCGCGGCGCTGGACCGTCTCGCCGACGAGATCCGGAAGAAGCACGAGGAGGCAGGGATCGTCGTCTCCTGAAGGGTATCCGGGGAGAGGCACTCCCTGCCTCGTGGAGACCGCCACGGTCCGGGCGGCAGTGGTGCCTGTTTCTGCAGATCGGACGGTCCCGCCGGGGTGCCCGGGCCTCCGGGCGCTCCGCCCCTCGCAGATCCGGGACCAGCGGTCTTCTCCCGCTCTGCCCCCCGGCCTGCCGCAGGGCGGGGTTTTGCCGGGTCGCCTGCCGGCACCGAAATCTTAACAGGCCTGGATACCGACCAATCTGTGAGCTGACCTATGCCCTCATCAGATTTCAAGCGAGTCATCGCGGAGTCGCCCTACGTCTTCGTCATCGGCGTAGCGGGAGACAGCGGAAGCGGAAAGACAACGTTCACCCGGGCCATCAGGGCGATCTTCGGCAGGGATCTCGTCTCGATGATCACCATCGACGACTACCACAGGTACGACCGCGCGGAGCGCAAAGCACTCGGGATCACGCCGCTCGTCCCCGAGGCGAACCGGTTTGACCTGCTTGAGGAGCACCTCAGGGATCTCAAGGCGGGAAAGACGATCGCAAAACCGGTCTACAACCATGACAACGGGAGGTTCGACCCCCCGGTGCCCTTCAAACCCACGAAGATCCTGATCATCGAGGGGTTGCACCCGTTCATCACCGGGACGCTGCGGGACCTGATCGACTTCAAGCTCTACGTCGACCCGGACCCCGACGTCAAGCGTGCCTGGAAGATCAAACGGGACGTAGAACAGCGCGGTTATTCGCCCGAGGCCGTCATCAGGGAGATGGAGGAGCGCAAACCCGACTACGAACGCTACGTGGCACCGCAGTGCCGGTTCGCGGACGCGGTCATCCGGATCGCCTTCTCGAAGTACGGCAGGGAGGTGAGCGAGGAGCGCAACGTCTACCACGTCTCCCTCTGCCAGAACGAGATCGACCGGAGCATCCAAAACGTCGACCTCTCGATCGACCTCTACCCGATCCTCTCCCTCTCGCAACGGAGCTTCATGGTCGAGTTCACCACCGAAGACGTCGCGGGGCGGCCGATGGGAGCCCTCACGTTCGATGGGGAGTTGAACTACGCCGTCGCGAGGAAACTGGAGCAGAACATCGAGATCCAGACGCAGGTGCAGCCCATCGACCTTGTCAAGAACGGTGCGTACCTGACGGCCGGGGGTATGGCCCAGCTCATCCTCGCCTGGCGGATCATCAACCGCCGCATCGCGATCGAGAGCGCTCCGGGCGTCCGCGGGAATGGGGGAAGGCCGGGCGGAGACGGCGGGTGCGGGTGCGGCCGCACGTGATGGGGGCGTTCTCCGGCGCTCCGGGGCAAAACCGTTATGAGAGAGAAGGTAGATAAGAGCGCCCGGAGAACGTGTATCGATGGATAGGATCGAGCAGTTCTCGACCATCGCCCCCGACATCGGCAATATATTCAGGTACATCAGCATCGGCACGGCAGTGCCGCTCATCGTCGCGGTGGTCTACCGGGAGTGGGAGATGATCCTCCCTATGCTCTCCGTCCCCGTCACGCTCTTTCTCCTCGGGACGCTTCTCGCCCGGACCCCCCGGCAGGAGCGTGAGGCGCCGCTCTCCGCCGCCCTCATGGCCGTCGCCCTGATCTGGCTCATCATGGCCCTCACGAGCGCACTTCCGTTCAGCCTCGGGCTCGGCATCCCGTACCTCGACGCCGTCTTTGAGGCGATGTCGGGGTGGACCGATACCGGCCTGACGATGATGCGGTCGGTCGATGACCTGCCGCGGACGCTTCTCTTCTGGCGGTCGCTGATGCAGTGGCTCGGCGGCATCGGTATCGTCGCCTTCACGATCGCGATGGCGTCGAGGACCGGGCTGACCCAGTTCCGCCTCTACCGGTCGGAGGGGCGCTCGGAGGCGTTGATGCCGAGCGTCGTCGCGACGGGTATGGAGATGTGGAAGATCTACCTGATCCTGACCGCGGCGTCGATCGGCCTTATCCTCCTCTCGGGGGTATCCCTCTGGGATGCGGTGAATATAGCGCTCTCCGCGATCTCGACCGGCGGGTTCTCCGTCCACTCGGCAGGCGTCCCGTACTACAACAACCCGCTCCTTGAGGTCCTCATCGTCCCGGTCATGATCGCCGGCGCCCTGCCGTTCAAACTCTATTACCTCCTCTACCGGCATAGAGAGGTCCGGGTCTTCGACGACCAGCAGGCCCGCCTCCTCTTCATGCTTGTCGCGCTCGGCATCGTCGTGATCGCATGGGACCTCGTCACCCTCAGCGCAGTCGATCTCCCCACCGCCATCCGCCACGCGCTCTTCATGTCGGCCGCGGCGATCAGCAGCACCGGGTTCCAGGTCGCCTCCCCGAACGAGTGGGCGAGCGTGACGGTCCTCTTCCTCTCGATGCTGATGGTGATCGGCGGGGCGTCGGGGAGCACCGCCGGTGGTATCAAGCTCTCCCGGGTGGTCCTCGGCGTCCAGAGCCTGATCTGGTGGTTCCGGCGGATGTTCGTCTCCGGGAAGGTGCTTGTCCCCTTCAAGTACGACGGCAGGGTGATCCCGAAGAACGTCGCCGATCTCGAGGTCTCCCGGAACATGCTGATCATCATGCTCTACTTCCTCACGATCTTCGTCGCCACGGTGCTGGTGATGCACCTGCAGCCGACGGCCTTCGATTCAAGCAACGTGATCTTCGAGGTCGTCTCCGCCATGTGCAACTGCGGTATGTCTGCGGGGTTCGTCTCGCCCGATATGGCCGACCCGGCGAAGGTCCTCTTTATCATGGTCATGTGGATCGGGCGTCTTGAGATCATCCCGGTGATCATGCTCGTCATGGGCGTCCTGAAAGGGTTCGATTGACCTGCCCTCAGGGGGGGGCGTGGCCGGATCGTATACCGGGACTGCCGGCGGATCGATCGGCCCGGCGATTCCGGGCCAAAAAAGGAACCGTGCCGGTCACGCCGGCCGGTTGCCGGCGTACAGGCCGTCCACTGCCGCGCGGTCCCCGCCGCTCTTTGCGAGCAGGTCCATGTAGGCGTAGACCTCCGGGGCATCCTCCTTCAGGAGCGCCGGGGAGATGTGGTAGAGCATGAAGGCCTCGGCGAAGACCGCCGCCTCCCTCTCCTCGCCGGGCGGAGCGGTGATGCGGGCCAGGTAAGACCCGGACCCTGCGTCCAGCGCCGGGAAGACCGTGCTCTCGTCAAACCCCATGGTGTGGTAGACCCGGTAGCCGACCTGCCGGGTGAAGACCTCGTCGGCCTGTGCCGGGTTCCTGTCCGAGCGGATGTAGATGGCGTTCTCAGCGGGAACGTAGAGGCCGCTCACGTTCCCGGACGCCTCCTGCTCGAACACTTTGTTCTTGCTGTCGATGTAGACGGTGATGTCCTTGATGAACTCTTCTTTGATCCTGGTGCTCTGCTGCAGCACCAGGGCCTCTGCAAGTGCCGCCTCGGTGCCGCTCCCATCCCTGTTTTCCAGACGGAATCCGGCGACCGGGCTCACTGAAAAGGCCGAACAGACGACGATCAGGAGTATGATCGCCGCAATCAACCGTGATCGGAATCGTGGGTCCATGGTTCGCTTTCCCTCTGCTTATCCAATTGTTTCAAACTTGTTATTATATACTTTTTGGATATCCTGAATTTCCTTAATTACGTCGAATAATTAAAATAATGGATAATATACTGTATTATAGATAAATGGTTCTTCATCGGCTCTTTTGTATTTTCAACAAATATTATATATTATGGCTGTGTCGATGCCATCCGACACCTAATTACCCATGCAAGCGCATAATAACATCGATGAAACAGATCGCCCTCTACGGCAAGGGTGGAATCGGGAAATCCACCACTGCAGCAAACCTCTCGGCAGCACTCGCGGGGGAGGGGCTCGATGTCCTGCAGATCGGCTGTGACCCCAAGCACGACAGCACCCGCATGCTGATGCACGGGACATGGATCCCGACCGTGCTCGACCTGATCCGGGAGCGCGGGGACGAGAACATCACCGTCGACGACGTGGTTTACCGGGGTTTCCGGGGGGTGCGCTGCGTGGAGGCGGGCGGGCCCGAACCGGGAATCGGGTGCGCCGGGCGGGGTATCATCGCGACGTTTCAGCTCCTCGAACGCCTCGACGCCCTCAAGGGAGATGTGATCGTCTACGACGTCCTCGGCGACGTCGTCTGCGGCGGGTTTGCGATGCCGATGCGGGAAGGATACGCGCAGGAGATCTACCTGGTCACCTCCGGTGAACTGATGTCGATCTACGCGGCAAACAACATCGCAAAGGCCATCGCCCGCCTCTCGCGCCGGGCGCGCAGCAGGTGCACGCTCGGGGGCGTGATCTGCAACGCAAAGAACATCGAGGGCGAGCGGGACCTGGTGGATGATTTCGCCCGCCGGATCAACTCCCGGCTCATCGCCTACATCCCCCGGGACCGGGTGGTGCAGGTCGCGGAGCTGCATCGGCAGACGGTCGTCGAGTATGCGCCCGATTCCGACCAGGCGGCGGTCTACGAGGAGCTCGGGCGCACGATCTACGCGAACCAGACGACGAGCATTCCCACCCCCCTCGAGATGGATGAACTCGAATCCTTCGCCCTCGAATTCGTCCAGGTTTGAGGGGTGCACCCTGACCGGAGCGCTCTCGGTCCTCACGGAGGTACGGGACGCCGTCTGCGTCATCCACGGGCCGTCGGGATGCACGCACCATAACTTCTCCCTCCTCCACGCCACATTGCTCTCAAACGACCGGCCCGGGGTCCCCCGCCTCCTCTCCACCCGCCTTACGGAGAAGGATATCATCTTCGGCGGGGAAGAGGCCCTGGAGGCGACCATAGCACGGGCACTCTCGCTCTTCCCCGCCCCTTCTTCCGTCTTCGTCCTCTCGACCTGCATCGTCGAGACGATAGGGGACGACACCGCGGCGGTCTCTGCGAAGGCATGGGGGGTCCCGGTGATCGCCGTGCCGACCGCGGGGTTCCTCGGCGGGGTCTTTGAGACCGGCATCAAAAATGCCCTCTCTTCCGTCGCCTCGCTCGCCCGGCCCGCGGGCGAAAGGACCCTCTCGGCAAACCTTGTCGGCGAGAAGAACCTGGAGTACGGCGTCGACGAGAACGCCGCGGAGATCGGACGCCTCCTTGCCCGGCTCGGCATCGGGATCAACCTCCGGTTCGTGCGGGGGATCGGGACGGGGGATGTCGGGCGCCTCGGTTCCGCCGCCGTCAACATCCTCCGCGAACCGGCGCTCCGGCCGGTCGGCGACGACCTCAAGAGGAGGTTTAACACGCCCTTTGTGGACTCGTTCCCTGCCGGGCTTTCCGGGACGTGCCGGTTCCTCGAAGACGTCGGGCGGATCTGCGGCATCGACGCCTCGGCCGCCGTCGAGGGGGAGCGTGCCTTCCAGCGCGAGATGCTCTCGCGGTTCACGGACATCGGGGGGAGCAGGATCTGCTTTCGTTCCCCCCACCCCATGCTTGAGGGGGACCCGGTCGCGGAGGCGGTCTCGACCGAGTGCGCCGCGGCCCTCGACCTTGCCGTCGAGGAGGACGGGACCCCTATCCCGCTCCCGTACCCGGCGCCCGTGGGGACCGCCGGGCTCCGCCGGATGCTCAACCGGTGGAGGGTGCTCGTGCGGGAGAAGGGAAGGGGGTGAGGGGGCCGGACACGAGCGGCTCACACCAGGTGAGGGTTGACGACCATGATACCGGGGATGCGCACCCCCTCTGTATCTTCAGCGATGATCGTATCCATGCCGGAACTTGGTCATCCCTGCGACAAGGGGCGCCTGGGATCATGAGGTTTCGATCACTTACAGCACATACCTCCATCCCTCCCTCCGCAACCTCTCCTTTCGGATTTCATAGTCTGGCATCACCAGCCGGAGCAGATCCCAGAACTCGGAAGAATGGTCTTTGTACCGGAGATGACAGAGTTCATGGGCCACCACATACTCCACCTGGGACATGGGCGCCATGATAATCAGAAGATTGATGTTGAGTGTACCGTCCTTCGTACAACTCCCCCATCGTTTCAACTGGTGCCGGATCGTCACCTTCGGGGGATCAAGACGGAGCCTCTGAGCATAGATCCGCACCACATCACACACCCTCTGCATGGCATGTTCCTTGTACCAGGCACAGAGAGCATGCCTCACAGAGTCCAGCTCAGGGCGCATGTCCTCAGGTATCGTCACCTCAAAGTACCCACCCACAAGTTTTACAGACTGCTTCTTCCCACCGACGGCGATCTTCAGCCGATACTGCCGTCCCAGGTAGAGAAACGTCTCACCGCCGACATACCTCTTCGAGGCGTCGAACATGGCAAGGTGCTCGAAAACCCCAAGTTGCTCCAGGATCCAGGGGGCCTTCTTCTGGACGAGATCCTGCACCGAGTCATGGGTCGTGCCGGTCGGGACCGTCACGGCCACATTCGTATCCGGATAGACCGCAATCGTCGCCTTCTTTCGCCGGGGGCTGAAGGAGACGGTATACCGGATCGTTGCCGTTCCAAACTGTACGGTTCCTGTCCCGGTCATCCCCGGTACCTCCGTGCGGCCAGTTCAATAAGGCGGACAGCCATATCCTGGATCCTGTCCTGAGGATAGCCAACCGACCGGAGCACTCTCTTGATGTTCTGGCGCATTATCCGCTTGGTGTTCTCTTTCTGCTGCCAGTCGATCACTGCATGCTCCCTGATGGCCGCGCAGATATCCGTCGCCGCCTCTTTGAAACGCTCCGGGTTATCGATCTTCGCTGCCATCACCAGATAGAAGGGTGCAATTTCAGGGTCGAGGCCGAGGGTCCCGGCATGCCTTTGCGGGTTCCTGGCATCGTCGAGGACTGTAGTAAGCCGGGAGAGGCGTTCTGCGCTGCCAATTTGTTGCTGCTCATACTCATGTAATATCCTGTTCAGGCGGTCCAGTAGAGTCTCGTAAAAGACCGGGTCTTCTTCGAGTTTCAGATGGATCTCCCGCTTGATGGCGTGCTCGATCATGCTCGCCTTAGCATTGTCCGAAGTGAGCCTTTCCACTTCGGCCTTAAAGTCCGTCGAATAGATGGATACCGGCTCAAAGACGCTGATGACACTATCGGCCCGGACGTGTTCGTCGATAAACGTCCGCACCTTTGCCCCGATATCTTCGATGGGATCGTCGTCCTCGCAAAACATGTTCCGCGCCCCGATGCGGATGTCGGCGAGCCATTTGAGGTCAGGCACATAGAGCAACGCTTCGGGGTCGGGGAGGAGCATATCGAGATACTGCGAGAACTGTCTGAATACCTGGTCAAAGGCGATCCGGTAGTCCTCTGGCTTAAGGTAGAGAATGCAGGCCTGTTTGTAGTCGTCCTTCCGGTCCATCCTCGGCACGGGTGCAAAGAAGTTCAAGGCGGCACGGTGGGCTGCCTGGAGGTGAGGGAGGATCCCTCTCTTGAAGTCGGTGTGGACCATGCCCTCGACGTCGCTGTCGTCGTACATGCTGAGGGCATCCTGGAGAGCACCGCCAAGGCCCCAGTAGTCGACCACAAGGCCGTAACTCTTGCCCTTATACCGGCGGTTCACCCGGCCCATGGCCTGGAGGAGGGTATGCTCTTTGAGGGGGCTGTCAAGATACATAACCTGCTCCCGCGGGGCGTCGAAGCCGGTGAGGAGCTTGTCGCAGACGACGATGATCTTCGGGTCGTCCTCCTCTTTGAACCGGCGGATGATCTCCTGCTCCTCGGCTCTGGAAGTGTGATAGGGTTTGTACTGCTCCTCGTCGTTGTGCATTCTCGATATGAGGACTGCGGAGTCATGCCTGCCAAGGGCGTCGAGCGCCTCCTTATACCGGACGGCCCCAAGCCGGTTGGGAGCAACAATCTGGGCCTTGAATCCGTTGGGCTCGATCCGGGTCCGGTAGTGCTCAAGCAGGTCCTCACTGATCCGCATTATCCGTTCCGGAGCAACAGCGATGGTGATTTTGGTGATATACTTCCTCATGAGCTTCGCCCGCTGTTCCTCGGAGTAGTCGGCAAAGAGACGCTCTGAGAGGTCTTTCAGATTATTCCCGGTGACGGAGAGTTTCGACATCCGGCCTTCGTAATAGATCGGGACGGTAATTCCGTCTTTGACCGACTGTCGATGATCGTACCGGTCGATGCAGGGACCGAACTCAGCGAAGGTGTCACGCTTCTTCTGGGAGATGGGGGTTCCAGTAAACCCGATGAAGCAGGCGTTCGGGAGGGCTTTGCGCATGTTGGCGGCGAGGACGGCGTACTGGCTGCGGTGTGCCTCGTCGACGAGGACGAAGATGTTCTTTTCCTCAGTGAGGGTGGGGTAGACCTCAGCAGCGTCCTGGAACTTCTGGATGGTGGTCATGACGGTCTGGCCGACGGGGCGGGAGAGGGTCTCCTTGAGGCCGGCGGCGTTCGCGGCATTGACGGGGTTCGGGAAACCGCAGTGGAGGAAGGTCCCGTGGATCTGCCGGTCGAGGTCGGTTCTGTCGGTGACGACGACAATGGTCGGGTTGGCAAGGGCCGTGTTCCGCCGGAGTTTGACGGCGGTGAACTCCATGGTGAGGCTCTTGCCGCTCCCCTGCCAGTGCCAGACAAAGCCGCCCTTGCGCTCGGGGGCGGTGACCTGGGCGATGATCTTGTTCGCGGCTCGGAACTGTTGGTATTTGGCCATTTTCTTGACCACCCGGCCATCTTCACGCTCGAAGACAATACAGTTCTGGATGAGGTCGAGGAGATTCTTCTTCGAGCAGGTGCCGAAGAGCAGGACGTCCTGGGAGGTGGGGAGCCTGCCGAGGGTGAGGGTGAGATCCTCAAGGGTCAACGGCCAGGGGTCTTTCCACTCCGACCAGTGGCGCAGAGGGGTGTAGTTCGTCCCGAATCTGGCGACCGTGCCGTGCGTGGCGATGAGGAACTGTGCGGTCCTGAAGAGCTGCGGGCAGCCCAGGTTCCTGAACCCGGAACCGTTCTCCTGGTAGCGGTTGAGTTGTTTGAGAGCCTCGGCCATCGCCCGGGCGATGTAGGGGCTCTTGCACTCGACGACGCCGATGGGGATGCCGTTCGCGAAGAGGACGATGTCGGGGATGCATTCGGTGTAGTGCTCGACGGGGTACTGCCTGATGACGGTGAAGTCGTTGTTCTCGATCTCATCGTAGTCGATGAGCCGGACGGTCCGGCTCCGCTCCCCCCAGCCGTCGCCGAGGTCCTGCAGGACGGTGGTGCCGAGGTCGAGCATGACATGGATCTTCTCGTTGGCTTCGAGGACCGAGGCGGCCGGGATGCTGGTGAGCTGGTAGGCGACCCGATCGATGTTCTCCTCCGAGATCCAGGGGTTGAGGTCCCGGATCTTCTGCTTGAGGAGGCCGACGAGGACCGGCTCCTTGCGGGAGGGGCGAAGGGCGTCGGCCTCCCGGGCCGTACGTTCGGTCCAGCCGAGATGGCGGGCGAGCACCTCGACGGCCGGGTTCTCGACTTGTGTCAGTTCTTTGGGGTCGCGGATCATGGGCGGTCCTCCGGGGGAGGAGCGCACGCTGTTACGCTTTGAGAACCGGGGCCGGCCGTCCCGCCGGTGCCGTTGAGCGGCACCCGCTTCCGCCCGGTGAGGAGGTCCTGCATCAGGCCCTTCTTGAGGGTTCGGAGGCGGGTGCGATGGTCGCGCTCGGCGGCGAGGTCGCGGTCGACGGCGGAAAGGACGGCGGCGATGCGGTGCTGTTCGGGGAGGGGAGGGAGGGGCAGGTACAAGTTCCCGATAATCTTCTGGTCGATCTTCTTCATGCTCCCGGATGTTCCCTTTGCAGAACGCCGGAAGTAGGTCCGACTTTTAGGATGCAGTATACTCTCAAGGAGAATCTTTGGCAAGATCATTTCGCGGTTTGCTCTTGCCCGGACCAATAAATCTGGGTAAATAGCAAAGGGTTCGTCTCCCTCGTATAACGCAGCAAGACCGACTAACTCCACCGTATTCGATCGCTCGATGAAGATGTCGTCTCTTCTGATAAAGAGGTCCTTCACCTTTTCAGGGTCCGCCTTGATGTACTTTGTGTTGCTGATATCGATCCGGTTTTCTGTCACCGCAGTGAGTGTCAGTGCCCTGATTCCACTGTTCTCGTCCGTCTCATACCCGGAGTACCCGCTTTGCAGTTTTTCGGAGATCACATCTCTTAACTGAGCAACATCCCACTCCACCGGTACTCGCATCCCCTGTATCTCCCAGAACGCGTGCGTCTCCTCGGATCGGATCCGTCCGTCCTCGTCGATGCCCTTTGCGAGGAGGTCCTGCACGAGGCCACGTTTCAGTTCCTCAGTCTTTGCGATGACCTCGTCGGTGGCGGCGATGGCGGCGTCGACGGTGGAGAGGATGGTGGCGATGCGGTGCTGTTCGGGGAGAGAGGGGAGGGGGAGAAGGTATTCGCCAATGATATCGAATGAGGTTCTCGGCATCTTCGTCCCAAATGCGTGAGACACGTTATGTCCAACGAAGTCGTCCGAGTGGATGTGATAAATGAGAAATTGATTCGTTGAATTATCTTTAGCATCCATTACGACGATCTCGGTTGAGCATATCCCATCAAAGGGCGAGATAATGGCTTTATCAAGATACGGCCGTAACTTACCATAGAGAATATTACCTGTTTTAAACGATGAGCAGTTGCTTTGCACGAGGGATGAGTCTCCGCACCCATTAACGTCCATTGCACCCGAATCAAGGTGTTCCAGCCCAACATATGGCACTCCGGGGTGTGGAGGATAGGACTTGTCTTTGATCTCGCGAAGACAGTCCTTCATCTTCGTTAGGTGCCACTTCTCCGGGATTACCCCCGCCTTTGTCATCTTGTAACCCTTTGGCAGCGATTCACGAGACATTAGTACGTCCTCGGCAACGAAATCCTTGTATCAGGGGCATCTATACCAAAAAATTTAGCAAATGCCCGGTTCTGCCTCTCAAATTCCTGAAGGTCTCCATCGAAGAAATCAGATCCTTCTGCCTTTTTCTGAATGTTCTGCAGGTAGGAGACGACCTGTTCAGGGAATGTGTACTTACCCATCCCCTCAAATCTTCTATCAAACCCAACGGTCTTGACCCAGACTCGTGAAAGTAGGGGAAAAGGCGGGTTAGCGACACTTATTCCATCCCGCGGAGAGGGGCCCAGACGAAGGTAAGAGAGGCCATAAAGATACTCAAATGTATCAAACATTCCATCATATGCAAGTTCATTCGGTATAACTGGCTGAAGGATTGACTGAACGACCCGGTAAAGGAGGTAATGGACATTCACCTTCTGCTGATATCGCTCATAATTACAGTCCAAAACCCAATCCGGGCATTGAGCAATTACAGACCAAGTATTTACGTCATCGTGGTACGGCATCCATTTTATCGAGGAATTGATGTAACTCACGATCTTCGGCTGTGTGAGGATCGCTTCAAGCGTCCCCAAATGCCCTTTCTTCACAGCTGCAATCCCCGATGCATATATGACCAGCAACGCAGGATAACACCGAAGTCGATATAGGGCATCATAGAGTTTTGGCCCCAACTCACTACGGGTATTGAGGTTTCGTGTAGGATCTGAAGGTATATTGATCAATCGCCCAACAGCATCAACAATCAGGTCAGTGTTCACACCGTTGTCGTAGTAGGCGATCATGGCTGTCATTGAGGCCAGCGGAGCTGTGAGATGCTCAAGCCTATCTAGAACCTCCTTGAAATAATCCTGTGCGACGATCTCGCTGTCATCATCAGGACGATAACTACCCGAGGCAAGTTCTTGATATATCCTATCCGTTTCTGTATTGATGAGATCAGATAAGAGCAGGTCCGGCCTGGGATCCCTCAGTGCGTCACGGACTTTCCCCACCGCCGCAGCAACGGTGAGGGTCGTTCTCGGCTCAAACCGCGCAAACCTCTCGATCACCGCTTCGAGCGTCGTGAAGAACTCATCCGCATCGTCGATATCGATCCCGTTCGGTAAGAGCGCCTCGCAGATCTCAGGGGGAACGCTCCCCCCATTCCTCCGGCAGCAGAAGACCGGATACCGGCGGGGGATGTCCGCGGCGCAGAGGATCTCCACGAGATGCGTGTCGTAACTCCCGGACCATCCGCAGGTCACAAGGCCATACTCCCCGAAGATCCGCCTCAGGTAGTCCTCCATCGCCGGAGGGTAGTGCTTGAGGTCCTCCGGGGTGATCCGGAGCGTCCCCCGCTCAAAATCCCCGTTGACCTTCAGGACCCGGCACCTATCCGGGAATACCGACATCTGCCTGCCATCCGACTCCTCGGTGATGACCTCGTAGGGAACAGCCTCCGCCCTCAAGGCCTCCTCCATCAGCGTATCGAAGTTCGTGGTGATGATCAATGAAATCACCCCGGACTTCACCAGCCGGGCAATGGCACGATGGGCTTCCGTGGGGATGCCGGGAACAGGATCGCCGTTCTCGTCGGTCTTATAGATGAACCTCTTCAGCCCGTCTTTGCGGTTCTCCTCGGAGATCCCAAGTTCTTGCATGAGGCGCTGGAATGTCGCAGGCTCCCCGAACGCCTCCTCAAACCACGCAAGACAGACCTTGTTATTCTCTCCCCTCTCCACCTTCTTGCCCCGTCCTCCGGCGATGGCAAGGATCATATTCCCGGAGGCGTCGCTTGCCGTCGGAAGACCCGCAGCAACCGAGATCCCCGCTCCAAGGAGCAGGGCGTAGCGTTTCGGGGAGGCGTGCATCGCGTATGCAACCGGCACGACCGCATCAATGTTCATCGTCAGTCGTCTCCGCGTTTGTCAGCCGTCCGGCAGTGCCGGCAATCTTCTTCTTCTGCGATCTCAACCGCCCGAGGGAGACCATTTTGTTGACGTCAACAAAATGGTCTGAAATCTCGTGTTTTGTAGTTTGACAGGATTCTTTAGCCTTTTCAACAACTTTGACGAAATTCCGCCATTCCTTGTAACCCAGTAACACCTGATGGTCCCGGGCATACCAGAACTCAACCCCACCTGCATCACGGACGTAATCCTCGAAATGCCGGTGGAGCCGGTGTACAACCTCGGGTTTCATAGGGCACCTCCGCACCGAACTATCCGG
The DNA here is from genome assembly GCF_913757945.1 of Methanoculleus sp. 10. Classification (NCBI taxonomy): domain Archaea; kingdom Methanobacteriati; phylum Methanobacteriota; class Methanomicrobia; order Methanomicrobiales; family Methanomicrobiaceae; genus Methanoculleus; species Methanoculleus sp. 10. The sequence goes on from NZ_CAJYDP010000010.1 coordinate 147,276, forward strand.
AATTTCCGGATAGTTGACCCGGGGCCAGGTTCCCCGGCGGTGGCAAGGATCATATCCCCGGAGACGTCGCTCGCCGTCGGAAGGCCCGCAGCAACCGAGATCCCCGTTCCAGGAAGCAAGGCGTAGCGTTTCGGGGAGGCGTGCATCCCGTATGCGACCGGGACAACAGTATCAGTCATCATCTCTCTCCTTCCTCCCCTCGGAGAGGCTCCTGACCTCCTCGACCATATGGTCGAAGTCGCTCGTCGGCTCTCGCGCCTCCCTGATGCGGCGCTCTGCCTCATAGCGCTCAAATTCCTTCAGCGCCTTCTCCCTTGCCGCCTCCGCCGAGACCCTCCCGGCGTTCCTGAGCACCTCCCGGTCATTCAACTGCAAGAACCCATCGAGTTTCTTGATCCAGTCCTCCATCCTCATCGGTCGGCGCTGACGGGCCTGGAATTCAGCAAAGTCAAGATACTGGTTCACGATCAGGTTCAGGTTCAAGATCTCTTCCCGGGTCAGGTAGTTCTTCGCCACCCCCACATCGGTCTTCTGGATTCTTCCCTTCGGCCCCTGCTTCCAGGTCGTCAGCCCCATGTGCGGCTGACTCGCATCGGCGCGGAGGAAGATCGTTTCTGCTGCTGTATGACCGTGGATTGCCCAGTGCATCTTGTTCTGCACCGTCTTGAAGAACTCCATCGTCAGCGGGTGTTTCGGATCGTAGTCGATGCTCGTCGCGTAGATGTCGGTGATCTTCTGGTAGAACCGTCTCTCCGAAGCCCTGATGTCACGGATCCGCTCCAGAAGTTCGTCGAAGTAGTCTGCCCCGATCCCCCCGGACTCCTTCAGGCGCTCATCGTCCAGGACAAAACCCTTCACCACGTATTCCCGCAGTTGTTTCGTTGCCCACTGCCGGAACTGGGTGCCCCGGTGCGAACGCACCCGGTAGCCCACCGCGAGGATCATATCGAGGTTGTAGAAGTCCACCAGCCGCTCGACCTGGCGATCCCCCTCGAATTGAACTATCCGGAATTTCCGGATAGTTGCCTCGGGGTCAAGCTCCCCCTCCTCGTAGATATTCTTGATATGCTCGTTGATTGTCTTGATAGACTTCAGATACAGCTCGGAGATCAGTCGCTGTGTCAGCCAGACCGTCCCCTCGAAAAGGCGGACCTGCACGCGGGTTTCGCCCCCCTCAGTCTGGTAGAGAAGAAACTCAGACGGGTCCTCGACCGCACCCGGCACCTCCTCGCTCACGCCGACCGCCCCGTATAGCCCAGTTCCTCCAGGTACCGGTCCATCTCCGCCTCGATCACCGCCCGGCGTTCCCGTAGATCGTGCAGTTCCCGGGCTACCGCCGCGACATCCACGACCTCTTCCTCGGGCATCGTATCCACGTACCGGGTGATGTTCAGGTTGTAGTCGTTCTCCGCGATCTCCTCCATCGGAACAACCCGGCAGAACTTTTCTATGTCTTGGTAATTCCGGTAGGCCACCACGATCTTCTCGATATCCTCCCGGCGCAGGCAGTTCTGGTTCTTCCCCTCCTGGAATTCCGTCGAAGCCTCGATGAAGAGGACCTTCCCCTTCCGTTCGGCGGGCTTATCCTTGTTGACGACCAGGACCCCGGCCGGGATCGATGTGCCGAAGAAGAGGTTCGGTGCAAGCCCGATCACCGCCTCCACGAGGTCGTCCTTGAGGACGTTCGTCCGGATCTTCCCCTCGGCACCACCGCGGAAGAGCACCCCGTGCGGCACGATGACCGCAAGTTTCCCGGTCTCGTTGAGGATATTGATCATGTGGAGCACGAAGGCCCAGTCCCCTTTCGTCGCCGGGGGTATCCCATAGCCGAACCGGCCGAACGGGTCTCTCTCTGCCGTCTCCCGGCCCCACTTATCAAGCGAGAAGGGCGGGTTGCTGATCACCCGGTCGAACTGCATGAGGTGGTTGTCAAGCAAGAACTGCGGCTCCCGGATCGTGTCCCCTGCCCTGATATCGGCATCGATGTAGCCGTGGAGGAGCATGTTCATCTTGCAGAGGCCCCAGGTCCCGATGTTCTTCTCCTGCCCGGTCAGGGTGAGGTTTGCCGGGTTGCCCCCTTCTTCCTTTACAAACCTGGCGCACTGGATCACTGCCCCGCCCGACCCGCAACAGGGGTCGTGAATGCGCATGCCCTCCTTCGGGTCGAGGATCCGGGCCAGCAGAGCGGCGACCTGATGGGGCGTGAAGAACTCCCCTCCCTTCTTTCCGGCATCATCGGCAAACCGCTCGATGAGATACATGTAGACGTCTCCGAGCATATCCGGGCTTTCAAGATCGGCATTTCTCATCGGAATTGCAGAGAAGTTCCTGATAAGCGCAGACAGGTTGATGTCTCGCTGCTTGAGATCCCCAAGTTTGTACGAGTTAAAATCGATATTCCCGAGAACTTTTTCCATCACGGGGTTCTGGTCCTCAATCTTCTGCGTGATCGTGTTCAGCGTATCCCCGATCTTCTGGGTGAGTTTCCGGATGTCACCCCACCGGCATCCTTCGGGAAGATAATACTGATGTTCGTCGGGATCATTCCAGGCGAGATCGTGATCCTCGGTCTCCCGCTCGACCCGCTCCGCTTCCTCCTCAAATACATCAGAAAGGCGCTTCAGGAAGAGCATCCCCAGAATATAGTCCTTGTAATCGGCCGAACTGATAGACCCGCGGAGGATATCTGCTGCCTCCCAGGTCTTCTTCTTCATTTCTTCGAATGTAATTGACGCCATTATCATCACCTTAGAGGGCGTTCATTATCGAGTCAAAAATCGAATCCAGGATTTTCTGATCCTCTTTCAGGAGCCTGGTATGCTCGGTTGCCAGTGCCAGATACCTGATCAGAAGTTCCTGCTGTGCCATAGGGGGGACAGGGACCTCAATCTGCAGTAACTCGTGAAGCGAGATCCCCATCAGGGTGGACCCGCCAGCCCGTATAGCAAGGGCACGCTGACCTGCGGAACTGTTGAACCAGGCTGCGAGAATCTCCGGCTTTATCTTATCCGAGCACCGCAGCCCTACAAGATTTGCACTGAATGCCGCGCCGGCAACATCGTTGTCTGCGACCGCGGCGCGGAACGGCGGGCCACGGAGGGTGAGGATGACATCACCTTCTTGAACTATATCGGTTTCCAGTTTTCCGGTATTCCTAACACGTGCGATCTTGACCGTCTCGGTGTTGATCGTGCCATCGATGAGATCGCCGAGGTTGATCAGGGGTATCTCAGTGGTGATCTCACCGCCCGCTGGTTTCAGGTAGTAGGAGGAAACTCCTGTGACCTTCGCGCTGAGGAGGTCTTTGAGGGGCTTCCGGTGTCCAGAATCTATGTTGGTAGAATACATAGGGCCGCTTTCTCTATTGCTGCAGGGGGTGTCACAATTCCCTCGTCTCATGTTCTAACGGCAGTACGCCCAAACTCAAAACTTGATGTTGACAGGGTACCACATGTCTTTGTCAGAGATCGTGCTGTCATTACCGGCCCTGGGGCCGGGACCCGACAAAGTTACCACTTTGTCGAGATCAGATACACACTCTTGTCGTATATGTCTCGACAATAATGTCGTTCGGCGTTCGCCTATTTATATCTGTCTATTTTTGAGCACTCTGTGCCGATATTTTTAGAATAGAACCTTTTTCTCCTCCGCATATCGACAGAGATCCCACGAACGATGCTCCTCAACAGGGGAGTTTCCCTGCAGAAAATACCTGTGGGGCCCCTTATACGAACACATCTCATGCAAATTCTAACGTTCCAGCCCGTTATCCGGGCACCCTGCCGCATGGGGCATTTGACCGGCTGGAGGGGAAGAAGGCCCCGGGCGCTCATATCAGCCGTCGTCGACCTCGTCGACAGAGTGTTCGCGGATGGGGGCAGGCAGGGTCGCCGGTGAGGGCACCCGGCGGTGGAGAGTCCAAAACCCCTCGCCCGCTCGCCCCCCACAGTGCCTTTTAAATATCCAGCCCGCAGAGAGAAATACCAGAGAGAGTGTCAGAGCATGTTCGAACGCATCCTGTTTCCAACGGACTTCTCAGCGCCCTCCATGAAGGTGCTGGACTACATCCCTGCACTGCAGGAGGCGGGAACCCGGGAGGTGGTTCTCGTCCACGTCATCGACTCAAAAGACGTCACGCTGATCGCCTCGGGGGGGCAGGGGTTTCTCGGGACCGTACCGGACCGGGAGACCGAGGCCCAGCGCCAGCTCCGGGAGGAGATCGAACACCGGATCATCGATACCCGGCGGCCGCTTGAGAAGCGGGGCCTGAAAGTGACCGTCCGGACACCCATCGGCAGCCCCGGAAAGGAGATCCTGGCCGCGGCGGATGCGGAGGAGGCCTCGCTCATCGTCATCGGTTCCCACGGCCGGTCGAACATCCGCGACCGCCTGCTCGGGACGGTCTCGGAGTACGTGATCAAGAACGCCCGCCAACCGGTCCTGGTCATCAAGCGGGACGTGGTCGGCGGGAGATAATTCTCTTCCTTCCTTGCGGTTCGCTCGCGGTTCGCACCTTCGAGCGGGCCGCGCCACCCGCACGTGAGCCCGGGTCGTCGGCCATACCGCACCCCCCGGTCGGTCGCAACCTCAAAAACTCCTCTACCTCTCCTCCCGGCTCTCGAGCAGCCTCCGGATCGCCCGCAACTCCTCCACGATCGCATCCGCGGCCGGCGGCACCGGCACCTCTTCCGGCCCGCCCCCGACCGCGACCGGACCGGTCCTCCGGACGAAGTTCATGATCTTCTCCTGGAGGTCCTTTGGGTCCGCGATCCCGTTGAGGACGATCTCCGCCCGGGCCTGGGCCGAGTAGCCGGCGGTCTGCACCCGGACGGCCGAGAAGGCGAAGAACCGCATCAGGGGACCCTGGATGATATCGACGTTCGTGATCCGGTTGTAGGGGACGATCCCCGTCTGCCGGAACCAGACTCCCCGCTGCCAGGTGATCTCGGTGACGGTGAGCCGGTAGACGATGCTCTCGTAGTAGCGGGGTATCCAGTAGACGACGAATACGACGGCGGCAAGGACGGGCAGTGCGACGGCGAGAGCGACGATGCCCCATGTCAGCAGGACGATGGGGACCAGCCAGGGCAGGACGAGGAGGGCGACGGCAAGGATCAGCGACGCGTAGAGGTACGACCGGAACTCCGGCGCCGGCCTGAACGCTTCTCCGATACGGATCGGGGTGAGGGGCATGTGATCACACCAATCCCTATCCGGACAGATTAAGCCTTCCCTGCAGTGAGGTCTCTGCGGAGGATGGAGCGATCGGCCCCCTCGCCGAAGTAAGCGGGGCAGAAGTCCGTCTCCTCAAAGCCGTGCTTCTCGTAGAGCGCCCGGGCGCCGTGGTTTGACGGTGCGACCGAGAGGTAGACCTCCCCCGCCCCCCGCTCCCGGAGGCTCCCGGTGACGGCGGCGACGAGCCGCTCCCCGACCCCCCGGCGGCGGTGCCGCTCCGAGACCGCCAGCCGGATGATCCACCCGGTCGCTCGCCGGTGCTGCACGAGGGCCCCGATGGTGTAACCGACGACCTCGCCATCACATTCCGCGATGAGGAAGGTCTCGGCGAAGAGGACGCCCGCCTGCCGGATGAAGACCTCGGGCTTGCAGTCGCCCCCGCTGTTCTCCCGCTCGAGGAGAGAGACCGGGAAAAAATCCTCTTCGTGATACTTCCTGATGATCAGGTCCATACCGGTGTATTTGTCGTGATGGTTTAAACCTCCCGGACCCCGGGAGATCCCGGTTCATGCGCCGCCTCGCCTCGGTTCGGGCGCCCCGGCCGCCGTGCAGGATGAGGCCGGTCGACCGGAGATGCGCCTTTATTTCCCGAAAAAAGCAGCAAGCCCCGGGGCCCCGCGCCCCGGAGCATACGAAGGCGTACAGGCTTACCTCTTTGCCCCTGCCTGGAGCATATCGCGCGCCATCTTATACGTCTCGACCTTGTACTGCATCATCTCGATGCGCTGCTGCTTCATCCGGATGCGGGACTCGATCATCCGGATCATCAGCTGCCGCATCTGGTCCTCGTCGAGGAGATCGAACATCCTCTCAAGAAGCATACCGTGAGCGGCGTATCCACCGTAGTGCGTCATGACATAACCCCCCTTGTGTCGGCCTCGCCCATACGGACAGGCCGGCATCCCTGTGCCCGGCGGGTCATAAATACCTTGTGCCGGGTGCGGTTACCCGGGAGGATTCACCGGGGTGGGGCGAACGCTTCGCCGTGCTCGGCCCAGTTCTCGACGGGCGGTTCGTAGAGGACGATGCAGACGTCACCCGGCCGGACACCCGCATCGCGGGCGAGGTGACCGACGATCGCCCCGTAGAGCGCCTTCTTCTTCTCAGGATCGCGCCCCGGCATGAGCGCGACCTCGATCAGGACTGCATCGTCGGATCGGCCGGGGGGCATCGGAAAGTTCTCCACTTTTCGTTCGCAGAGCCGGATCCAGAGGGCGGCCTCCGGGGTCTGCAGTGTTTCCATGAAAGCCTTGCGAAGGCTGCCGATAAGCAATTGCCGGTACTCGGGGGGTTTTCCGGTGCGGATCTCGATCTTTACAAGCGGCATAGAGGCCAACTCCAGCGGTAGCCGGGGATCCGGGCGAACCCCCGTTCTCCTGCATGAGTGCTCTGGCACCCCGGGTATTAACGGTTTCCTAGAAGCAGTCGGCGCAGTCGCTCCCCGCTCGTCGGTTGCGGCTGGTGCAGGCGTTGAGCACCTCGTCCATCAGCCGGAGCGCCCCCTCGACCCCGGCAATCGCACGGGAGGAGAGGAGAACCCTGCCCCTGAGCGGCGGCGTCAGGCCGACGAACGCGGTGTGTGGGGCCATTGCCCGCTCGTAGGAGGAGCCGATGACCAGGTCCGGTTCGGCGCCCGCGATCATCTCCCGGAGGGTCGCAAAGTCGGTCGTGTGGACGGCGGCGCCGCCCCCCTCCCCGGGACCGCTCCGGGCCGCAATACAGGCGATATCGGCGCCGAGGTACCGGTCGAGGAGGTCCGCGGCAAACACGGCATACCCACTCTGGGCGGCGATCGCGACCCGCGGAGGGTCGAACCTGCGGAGGTACTTCTCGCAGGCCTTCCGAATCCGCTCGTCGGCCCACGCGACCTCCTCCCTGACCGGCCGGTTATCGATCCCGTCGACTGTGGCGGCAAGGATCTCGAAGGTCTCGCTGACGGCGTCAAGCCCGAGGAGCGAGCCGCAAGCGGTCCCGACGCCGCTTGCAAGGTCCGGGTTCGTCCCGACGGTGAAGGGCGCCGCACGGTGAGCCGCGGCGTAGCGGTCCAGGCAGAAGGTGGTGCCGACGGTGCCGCCTGCGAGGTCGAGCAGGCGCCGGGCCTCGATGGCGTTCCCCCGGCAGAAGGGGTCGGTGCGGCAGATGCCGTCGATGTTGACGCCGGCGGCACCGGGGTCCACCTCCGGCGCGACCGCTTCAAGTGCCCGGCGGTAGCCGGCCTCGAGGTCGCCGAGGAACCCCGGGCTGTCGACGATGAGGACCCGCCCGTTGCGGGCGAGGTCGCCGATATCCTCGCCCATGATCGCGGGCACGCAGGTGTTCACGACGGCTATCCGGGAGTACCGCCCCTCGAGATCCCGGATCACCTCGCTAAGGCGGGACTCCGTGCCGAAGATGATCTCGTTCTCGACAAGGAACGTCCCGTGGACGGGGACCCCGACGAGGGATGCGGGGTAGAAGTAGCATCCGCTCGAACCGTGGACGATGACCCCGAGGTCCGCAAACCCCGCAAGGCAGGCGACCGCCCCGGTCATCGCGCAGGGCCAGAGCGGGTTTTCGCACGGCGTATGCTGGTTCTCTGGCATTGATCTACAAGATCATGGGGGTGCGGGGATATAAAGGACGGGAATGGAGGCCGGCAGCCCTACACCGTCCGGACGAGCGACGCGACGTACCGGCCGACCTCGCTCGTCTTCTTCGCGCCGCCCATATCCCGGGTCACGAACCCGTCGAGGATGCTCTGCTCAACCGCCCCGAGAACGGCCGTCGCCGCCTCGTGCTCGCCGATGTGGTCGAGGAGCATCGAGCCCGCCCAGATGGTCGCGAGCGGGTTTGCGACGTCCTGGCCCCGGTACTTCGGCGCGGAGCCGTGGATCGGCTCAAACATCGACGTGCCGGAGGGGTTGATGTTCCCGCCGGGGGCAAGGCCGAGCCCGCCCTGGATCATGGCCCCGAGGTCGGTGATGATGTCGCCGAACATGTTCGGGGTGACGACGATGTCGAACCATTCGGGGTTCTTGACGAACCACATCGTGACGGCGTCGACGAAGTTGAACTCCGTCGCGACGTCCGGGTATCCGGCGGCGACCTGGTTGAAGACGTCCCGCCAGAGGCCGTAGACGTCGGAGAGGACGTTTGCCTTGTCGACCGACGTGACCTTCTTCTCCCTCCGAACGGCGAGGTCGAAGGCGTAGCGGATCACCCGCTCTGCGCCCGGCCGGGTGACGACGCCGATCTGGTAGGCGAGCTCGTCGGCGTCGGTCTCGACGTCCAGCCCGAATTTGACGCTGTAGAGGTCGCGGACGACCTCAAGGGTCTTTTGCTCGCGCGCACCCGTGAACCGGGAGCCGATACCGACGTAGAAGTCCTCGGTGTTCTCCCGGACGACGACGAAGTCGATATCCTCCGGCCGCTTGTTCGCAAGCGGTGTTGCGACCCCCTCAAGGAGCCGGATCGGCCGGAGGTTGACGAACTGGTCGAAGTGGAACCGGATCGCAAGCAGGATGCCCTTCTCGAGGATCCCGGGTTTCACCCGTTCGTCGCCGATGGCGCCAAAGTAGATCGCCTTAAACTTCGAGAGCTCCCGGATGTCCTCCTCGGTGAGGAGCTCGCCTGTCGCGAGGTAGCGCTCCGCCCCGACGTCGAAGTCGGTCCAGGCGATATCAAACCCGTATCGCTCCCCTGCGGCGTCGAGGACCTCTTTGCCTGCCGCCACGATCTCGGGGCCGATCCCGTCCCCGCCGATTGCCGCTACGTTGTGCTGCATGTCTCCACCTCATCCAGGTTCTTCGCGTAGGCCACGAGGCCGCCGGCATCGACGATCTCTTTCAAGAACCCGGGCACCGGCTCGACCGCGAGCTTTCTGCCGTTCGCCTCGATGTAGCCCCCGGCGAGGTTCACCGTCACGGCGTCGCCGTCCCGGATGCTGTCCGCCTCGGCAGAGACCAGGGGCAAAAGCCCGGTGTTGACCGCGTTTCGGTAGAAGATCCGGGCAAAGGACTTCGCGATCACGACCCTGACCCCGGCCCCGAGGAGCGCAAGCGGCGCGTGCTCGCGGGATGAGCCGCACCCGAAGTTGGTGCCGCCGAGGACGACGTCGCCCTCCCGCGCCTCTCTCGCAAACTCGTCTCTCGTCCCCTCGAACGCGTGTTTCGCAAGCTCCGCGGGGTCATAGATCGTGAGGAACCTCCCCGGTATGATCGCGTCCGTATTGACATCGTCGCCGAATTTCCAGACCCGCATGATTTCACACCTCCCTCGGATCGGTGATCTCGCCGTAGAGGGCGCTTGCCGCCGCCGTCGCCGGCGAGGAAAGGTAGACCGACGCCTGGGCGCTCCCCTGCCTGCCCCGGAAGTTCCGGTTCGACGTCGAGAGCGAGACCTCGCCGGGGGCAAGCAGCCCGAACGCCCCGCCCATGCAGGGGCCGCAGCACGGTGCTTCCACAAGGGCTCCCGCCTCGACGAACCGCTCGATGAGGCCGGCCCGGAGGGCCTTGAGGTACTCCGTGCGCGATGCCGGGATGACGATCACCCGGACGCCGGGAGCGAAGCGGTCGGCGGACCCGAGCACCTCCGCCGCATCGGCAAGGTCCTCGTAGCGCCCGTTCGTGCAGGACCCGATGAAGACCTGGTCGACCTTCGTCCCCGCGACTTTGTCGACGTCCACGACGTTGTCGACGTTGTGGGGGACGGCGACCTGCGGGGAAAGGCCGGTGACGTCGTACTTCCGGCGCTCCCGGTAGGCGGCGTCCGCGTCGCCCGCAAGGTCGAACGGCTCGATCTCGCGGCGGGCGGCGACGTACTCCCAGGTGGCCGCGTCGGGCCGGACGATCCCCGCCTTCGCTCCCATCTCGATCGCCATGTTCGCGCAGGTCATCCGGCCCGCCATGTTCATCTCCCCTATCGCTCTGCCGGTGAACTCAAGCGCCATATAGGTCGCCCCGTCGGCGCCGATATCCCCGGCAAGGGAGAGGATCAGGTCTTTTGCCCCCACCCTCCGGCCGAACGCACCCTCGACCTCGATGAGGATGCTCTCGGGCACCCGGAAGTAGAGCGCCCCGAACTTCAGGACGAACCCCATATCGGTCGACCCGATACCGGTCGCAAACGCGCCCGCCGCACCGTAGGTGCAGGTGTGGGAGTCGGTCCCGACGATGATCTCGCCCGGGGCCGCCCGCCCCTTCTCCATCACAACCTGGTGGCAGACGCCCTCGAGGAGGTCGTAGTTGTGGATCCCCTGCTCCTCTGCAAACCGCCGCATGAAGACGTGGTTCTCGGCAGCCGGTATCGAGTCGGCGGGAACCTGGTGGTCGAAGAGCATGATGATCCGCTCCGGGTCGAAGACCCGTTCTCCGCCCATCTCGCGAAAGACCCGGACCGCAAGGGGCCCGGTGATGTCGTGGATCATCGCCGCGTCCACCGGCGCCATCACCACGTCCCCCGCGCGGACGGGTCTCCCGCACTTCATCGAGAATATCTTCTCTGCGATCGTCGCCGCCATGTAGTATCGGGTTTCTGGTACGCGCTCCGGACGTATCTACCTTTGCGGGGCCCTCCCGGTGGTGCGGGTAATCGGAGCCCGTTCTGCCCGATTTTTCAGGGAGTACCCTTATGTGGCCCCGTGCGGATGGTATAAGGAGAAACGATGACCGACGGACCGACCCCGGCAATGCGGCAGTACTATGCGGTGAAGAACCGGTACCCCGATGCCATCCTCTTCTTCCGGATGGGGGACTTCTACGAGACCTTCGGCGAAGACGCCGGCGTGGTGGCCCGTGAACTCGATATCACCCTGACGGCACGGGGGAAGGACAGGAACGGCGACCGGATGCCGCTTGCGGGCGTCCCCCACCACGCCGCCGACGGCTACATCGCCCGCCTGGTGGGCAAGGGCTACAAGGTGGTGATCTGCGACCAGGTTGAGGACCCAAAGACCGCAAAGGGCATCGTGAAACGTGACGTGACACGGGTGATCACCCCGGGAACCCTGATCGACTCCTCGATGCTCGGGTCCGCAGGGGCGCGATACCTGATGGCGGTCGCCCCCGACCGGAAGGATACCTTCGGCCTCGCGTTCCTGGACGTCTCCACCGGCGAGTTCTTCGTCTCCGCGGGGAGCGGCGGGTGCGATTACGCCGAGATCATCTCGGAGGCGGTCAGGTATCGCCCGTCTGAGGCGATCCTCCCCGAGAGTTTCGAAGGGGGACTTCCCCGCCGGTTCGAGGCCGTCGGGGTGACGGTGAGCCGTTACCGCGACGACGCCTTCGATTTTGACACGGCGTACGAGCGCCTCTGCGAACAGTTCGGGACGGCGACGCTCGACGGCTACGGGTGCGCGGGGATGGCGGGAGCCGTCGCCGCGGCCGGGGCGGCGCTGTGCTACGCCCAGGAGACCCAGCAGTCGCCCCTCCCCCACATCACGGGGCTCTCGACCCGGGTCCCGTCGGGGAACATGGTCCTCGACGCGATCACCCTCCGGAACCTCGAGATCACGACCGGCATCCGGGGCGAAGGCGACGGAAGCACGCTTCTTGCCGCGCTCGACGTCACGGAGACGCCGATGGGGAGCCGGACGATGCGGTCGTTCCTGGTCGGCCCTCTGGTCCGGAAGGCGGCCATCGAAGAGAGGCTCGACGCGGTGGAATGGCTCCTCGGCCGTACCGTCGAGCGCCAGGCGCTCCGTGCAGCGCTTGGTGATTTTGCCGACATAGAACGGATAGCGGGAAGGATCGCCTACGGGAACGCCGGCCCCCGGGACCTTGCGACGCTCAAAGAGTCGCTCTGCGCGGTTCCGGGCGTGAAGGCACTCTTTCCCGGCGAGGTTCCGGCCCTCGTCCGCGAGACCCTCGACGCGATGAGCGACCACGCCTCCGTCACGGACCTCGTCGGCCGGGCGATCGTGGACGACGCCCCGGCGCTCGCCCGATCCGGCGGTATGATCCGGGAGGGGTTCAACGCGAAACTCGACGAACTCCGGCACCTCGCGACGACCGGGAAGGACTGGATCGCGGAGTTTCAGCAGCAGGAACGGGAGCGGACCGGCATCAAGTCGCTCAAGGTCGCCTACAACCGGGTCTTTGGCTACTACATCGAGGTGACGAAACCAAACCTCCACCTGGTGCCGCCGGAGTACGAGCGGAGGCAGACGACCGCGAACGGCGAGCGGTATACGATACCCGACCTCCGGGAGAAGGAGGCGCTGATCGCGACCGCGGAGGAGCGACTTGGGGCGCTCGAGGTGGAGATCTACGCCGAACTCGTCCGGACGCTCGCGGCGGAGGTCCCCGACCTGCAGGCGACCGCCCGGGCCGTGGGGCTGCTCGACGTGTATTCGGCCCTCGCCGAGGTCGCCGCCCGCTACGGCTACTCCCGCCCGGCGATCGAGGAGAGCGGCCGGGTTGTCATCCGCGACGGGCGCCACCCGGTCGTGGAGCGGCACCTCCCGGTGCCGTTCGTCCCGAACGACACGGAACTCGATGCCGCCGGCGACCAGATCATGATCATCACCGGGGCGAACATGGCGGGCAAGTCCACCTACATGCGGGCGGTGGCGCTCTGCTGCATCATGGCCCAGATGGGGAGTTTCGTCCCGGCCCGCCATGCGACGATCGGGATCGTCGACCGGGTCTTCACCCGGGTGGGGGCGTTTGACGACCTCGCCTCCGGGCAGTCCACGTTCATGGTCGAGATGCTCGAACTCGCAAACATCTTAAACAACGTAACGCCGCAGAGCCTTGTCATCCTCGACGAGATCGGGCGGGGGACGAGCACGCTTGACGGGTGCGCGATCGCCCGGGCGGTGGTGGAGTTCCTCCACGGGCGGGCGTCCTCCGGGCCCCGGACGCTTTTTGCGACCCATTTCCACGACCTGATCGACCTTGAGGGGTCGCAGAAGCGGGTGAAGAACTTCCACTTCGCCGTGAAGGATACGGGAGCGGATGTCGTCTTCCTCCGAAAGATCATCCCCGGCGCGACCGACAGGAGTTACGGCGTCCACGTGGCCAGCCTCGCCGGGGTCCCGAAGAAGGTGACCGACCGGGCGATGGAGCTCCTGAAGGAGGCGTCGGCGCGGGAGCTCCCGGCCGGTGTGCGGGCGCCCCGCTACACCCAGATGCTCCTCGTCGACCCCGGCGAAGGGGCGGTCGCGGAGAACCCGGCGGTCAGGGAACTCAAAGATCTGAACCCGGACGAGATGACCCCGATCGAGGCGTTGAACACCCTCTGCCGTCTCCAAAAGATGGCGAACGGGGAGCGGGGCGGGCGATGACCCGGACCACGATACGGGTCCTCGACCCGGACACGGTGAACCAGATCGCCGCCGGCGAGGTCGTGGAGCGGCCCGCGTCGGTGGCAAAGGAACTCCTCGAGAACGCGATCGACGCGGGGGCGACGAGCATCCTCATCGACGTCGCCTCAGACATGGCGGGGGTCACGAGGATCCGGGTGACCGACGACGGTGCGGGCATGACGCCCGAAGAGGCGGTCCTCGCGTTCTCTCCCCACGCGACGAGCAAGATCCGGGATATCGCCGATCTCTCCGCCGTCCGGACGCTCGGGTTCCGGGGCGAGGCACTCGCGAGCATCGCCGCCGTCGCGGAGGTGACCCTGGTCACCCGCCCGCGGGGGGCCGGGGCGCTCGCCGGCGCCCGGGTGGTGGTCAGGGGCGGCGAGGTCGTGGAGACGGGCGATGTGGGGGCGCCGGAGGGGACGACGGTCGTCGTCGAGCACCTCTTCTACAACACCCCCGCCCGCCGGAAGTTCTTGAAGAGCAGGAACACCGAACTCGCCCACATCTACGGTGTCGTGGAGAACCTCTCGCTCGCGCACAGGGAGATCGCCTTCCGGGTGGTGCACAACGGGAAGGAGCGGATGGCGACCCAGCGGTCCCGCGACCTCCTCGCCACCGTCGCCGGGCTCTACGGCGCGGACCTTGCCCGGGCGCTCGTCCCCATCGGGGGAAGGCTCCCGTTCCTCGCTGTCGGCGGCTACGTCTCCCGCCCGTCGGAGAGCAGGGGGAACCCGTCGCAGGTCGTCATCAGCATCAACGGGAGGAGCATATCCTCCCGGGCGCTTGCCGCCGCCGTCCGTGAGGGCTACGGCACCCTCCTCCCGAAGGACCGCTATCCGGTGGCGTTCATCGACCTTGCCCTCGACACCGATCTGGTGGACGTCAACGTCCACCCGGCGAAGCGCGAGGTCCGCCTCTCCCGGGAACGGGAGATCCTCGCGGCGATTTCGGCCGCGGTAGAGGAGGCCCTCGCCGGGCACGACCTTGCCCACGACGCGCCGGCAGAGCCGGTGCAGCAGCTCCTCACGGCAGGGGAGGGGGGAGTGGCCCCGGCCCCGGCGGCAAGCGAGCCCCGGGCCTCCTACGCCGCAGGGCACCGCGAGATCGTCCTCTCTGATAAGCAGCTCCGCCGGACGGAGACGGAGGGGACCGAGAACCTCCTCCCCGCGATGGAACCGGTCGGACAGGTGGCCGCGACCTACATCGTGGCGGAAGGGGCCGACGGCACCCTCTACCTCGTCGACCAGCACGCGGCCCACGAGCGGGTCCTCTACGACCAGGTCGCCGGGCGGCGTGATGCAGCGCCCGGGTCGCAGGAACTGATCATGCCCGTCGTCCTCTCCCTCCCCCCGAAGGAGTCGGCAGCGCTCCGGGACGCGATGCCGTTCCTCGCGGCCGAGGGGTTCTTGGTGGAGGAGTTCGGCCGGGACACCTTCGCCGTCCGGGCGGTGCCCGCAGCCCTCGGCGCCGCCGAAGACCCTGAGAGCGTCAGGGAGACGATCGCCGAGATCCTCGCCGGCGAGTCCCGGACCGCCCCCGACCGGCGGGAGGCGGTCACCTGCATCGTCGCCTGCAGGGGGGCGGTGAAGGCCGGCGCCCTTCTCACGCACGACCAGCAGAAACGCCTCCTTTCGCAGCTCGCCCGGACGAAGACCCCCTGGACGTGCCCGCACGGGAGGCCGACGGTGGTGGCGTTCGACAGACGGAGACTTGATAGGATGTTTGGGCGGTGACGGGGGCGGGCCCGGGACAAACCCGCGGATTTCTGCAGCCGGATCGGGTATCCGGGGGAAAATTGTGGAAATTTAAGCCAAATCCCGTATCACAATGGATTTATTCTCCCGCGATCAGAATGGCTATACGTCACAGGGGTGACTCACCCGCTGCGGACGAAAGGATTGAACCACGTGACACTACTCCAGCAGATCCGGCTCTGGATGCGAACCCGGGGAGAAGGGAAGCAGTTGCACGACTGCGAGAACGACCCACTCATCGAACCATACTTCGATCTCTCCCCTGAAGCGACCCTCCCCCCGGAATCCTCCGGAGCCCTGCTGGAAGAGGACAGGTGACGGGGGGGCCTCCCCGAAACGCCCTACCCGATGGATCGCCTCTTACCTCCAGATAAGCTGCCTCCCCATCACCTATTTTTGAGAATCCCGCCCCCGGAGATGACCACGGGGCTTAGACGGGGTCAGAGGAACCGGAACGACTCCGCCACGGCGGCCGCATCGGCGTTGTAGATATCATACCCCGGGGGGAAGACCGTGTGCATGACCGAGTAGACGGTGTCGCCCCTGGCGGCGTAGCGGATGATGAAGGTGTACCGGTCGCCCTCGACGATGGGGACGGAGTAGATCGACTTGTATGCCGGGATACCGTCAAGGGTGCTCTTCTCCGTCGAGACCCATTCGGCCCCGATGCCGGCCTTGAGGTCTCTTGCGTAGGTCGCGTTCAGCGTCTCAAGGAACGCCTCAGGGGCGGCCTCCCCGTCCGGGAGCGGGATCGTGTTGACGCGGACCTCCTCGTGCTTCACCGGCGAGGAGAACCATACGCTCTCCCCGGACTCGGTGAAGAACCACCCCTCCGGGCAGGTGACGGCATAGCCGTAGGTCGCGTTGACGTAGGTGCCGTTCCCGGGGACGGGCGCCGGGGTCGGCGTGGGCGCGTCCTCTCCCGGGCCCGGGTCCTGCGGCGCCAGAAGAACCGGCAGCAGGACCGCGACCGCGGCGACCAGAGCGGCCGCGAGAACCCCGATGACCAGCAGTCTCTGTGGTTTCATGCTCCCGGGTAGGTGGCCCGGGAGACCATAAATACTCTTCACCCCGGCGGGGGAACCCGTCAGGGGGCCGCGGCGGGAACGCGGACGTCGGCAAGGAAGTCGTCGAGGGTATCCGCATACTCCACCCGGATCCCGAAGTGCTCCTTGACGTACGCTCTCGTGTCGACGACGACCGGCCGTTGCCGGGCTATCCGGAGCCCGCCGAAGACCCGGGCCTCCTCCCGGCGCTCGACGACGTTGTTGTTCTTCGCCGGGAGGACGAGGAGGGTCTTTCCGCTCGCCGCGGCGGCCTCGGCCTTCTCAAGGATGCCGCCGACCGGGCCGATGTTGCCGTCCTCATCGATGGTCCCGGTCACGGTCACGCTCTCGTTGAGCTCGAACCCCTCCAGCACCGAGAGGAGGAGCGCGGTCATCAGCGCTCCTGCACTGGGGCCGTCGATCTCGGAGACCTCGTCCGGGCTCTGGATGCTGAAGATGATGTCGCTCCTCGTGAGGTCCGTGCGGGAGCGGTCGGCGGCGAGGTCGACGGCGTGGTTTGCGGCATCCTGAAAGACGATCCCCATCAGGGGCGTTGTCTGGACGAGCACCCGTCCTTTTCCGGGCACGACCTCGACCGAGACGTTCACCATCGCTCCTTCTTCGACCACCCGGTTTGCGGCAAACGGGCCGATGCCGGCGATCTCGACCTTCTGGAGGGTGACCGGCGCCTGCATCGATGCCGTTCCCCCGGCCCCGGCATCCCTCCCGGCGGGGAGAGCGGCCATGGTTGCGGCCGGGGGCGTGCCGGTCTCCCCGGGCCCGGGGAGAGGTGCGGGGATGCCGTTTCCCGGAACGAGGACTGCGGCAAGGAGGAAGACGTTCATGACGAGCGATAACACGAAGAGGATCGTCAGGGTCTTCTCCCGTATGCGCATATGCTGCCCGATACCATGCATGCGGATATATACCTTTCCGAAGGGTGTACCGGAACCGATTACACCCGTACTCCGGTTGCCAACCGCTCGTTCGCCCCCCGGCAGGTCACCGGATCTGGATCCTCTATCGGCTGTGGCAGAGGGGGCGGTTCATGCAGGCCCGCGCTGCTCGGCCCCGCGGGACCAGGACATCGCCCCCGCGAGGATGAGGAGCAGGAGAGAGACCACGAGCGCTGCATCGATGCCCTGGATAAAGGCCCCGGTCACGTTCCCCACCAGCCGGGATGTGCCCACGAAGATCTCGAATGCAAGGGAGCGGGGGATCGAGGCGGAAGCCACCGTTATGGCGAGCACGAAACTGCCGAGGATTCCAATGTTCTGGACCATCCGGAGCGCACCGGATATACTCCCGTAATCCCCCATCCTCGCGTGGGCCATGATGGCGCTGTTGTTCGCCGGGTAAAACATCGAGGTGCCGATCCCGGAGACAAACGATGCCAGGAGGACGATGGAGAGAGGGGAATCTACCCGGAGCGTCATGTAGATGAGGATCGCGAGCGCAATCACCAGCGTTCCGGCGGTGGCGATGATCCGTGCCCCGACACGGTCCGAGAGCCTTCCCATGGAGGGGCCGAGCACGCTCCCCGTGATATAACCGGGTGTGAGCAGGAGTGCGGCGTCCAGCGGGGAGAGGCCGCGGATCCCCTGGAGGTACATGATGATGAGAAATACGACCGCGAGATAGCCCAGGCTCTGGAAGAATGCAGCGAGAAGGCTGTATTTAAGGATCGGCTTGTTCAGGCTCTCAAAGTCGATCATGGGGGTCCTGGTATGCACCTCGTGCCAGGCAAATACCAGGATGAGCAACAGGCCCAGGAGTGCAAGGGTCATCGACCGCGTTGTAAGATCGTTCCCGGCAAAATCGACCGCGGCGTACGAGATGAGCGAGAGGCCTGCGGCAAGGAGAACCATCCCGGTGAGGTCGAGCGATGCCGGAGTCCTGGTTGTGTCCTTCAGGTAACGCAGACCCAGGTACAGGGCGGTGATGCCGATGGGTATGTTGATGAAGAAGATGTACTCCCATCCGGCAAAGGTGGTGATGATCCCCCCGAGCACGATGCCGAGCGTTGCACCGACCGTCCAGCCCATGGAGTTGTACCCGAACGCCGCCCCGCGTGCGTTGGGAGGGAAGATGTCGGCGATGATGGCTCCTGAGTTCGACTCCATGAGGGCCCCGCCGAGAGCCTGAACGCCGCGGAAGAGGATCAGCGTGGTGATGGTCGAGGAGACCCCGCAGAAGAACGAACTGAGAGTGAAGATGCCGAACCCGAGGTTGAACATGCGGGGCCGGCCGAAAAGGTCCCCAAGCCTTCCGAGCTGGACGGTCAGGGCCGCCACTACCAGGAGATAGATGAGGATGATCCACATGGTGGTGAGAAGATCCGCATGGAGCCCTTCCGCGATGACCGGAAAGGCCAGGATGACGATGGTGCTGTCAAGGGCCCCCATCAGGGTGCCAAGCACGAGAACAGAGAGCATGATCTTCTGCCGCCGTTCCATGCCGGGAGGTTACGCCTCTCTATCTATATAGCGATTCGCAACCTATTGCTCGTATAATGATCGTTTTTGTGGTCCGTTGGAAAAAAGAAGAGCATAGCGTTGAGATCGGGTTGCAGCCGCCTGATCCGGCGGAAATGCAGGCCCGGTACCTCACCGATTTTGCCGCCCGCCATCGGGCACTGCAGCCTTGCGCGACGACGTAAAGCGAGGCTCGCAGCACCCGGATGCCAGATTTCGCGGCAACGCGCTCCCCGCGAGAGGCTGTATCGTTATCCGCACCAGGGACCTCGCGCATTGCCGCGGAAGTTCGCGAAGGGAGGTCGATGGTCTGACCTCCCGAGGATCGCCTCAACCACATCGGCAAAGTACCGGGACCGGAGGCTCCTTGCGGAGCCGGTCGAAAAGGGTTGTCAGGGATTCCCCGGACTAATTCTCCCCGCCGAGATCCAGCTTCTTCGTCTTCCAGGCTCCCTGCCGGTAGAAGAAGAGATCGCACAGGAAGACCACCACGGTGCCGCAGACCACCGCGAACCAGACGAACTGCAGCGGCATGCCCATCGTCACAAAGACCGCGGCAAGACCCACCTGCACGACCAGCTGCCCCGCGATCGCCGCGTACATGCCGGGCCTCGTCATCCCCGCACCGTTCATCGCAAACCCCATCGTCATCGCCATGGCTATCACAAAGTACGACATCGGGATTATCCGCATGAACAGGATGCCGTTTGCAAGCGACGCCCCGGTCGCGCCGAAGAACGCCAGGAGATGCTTCGCGTGCAGCAGGTAGAGGATACCCACGATCGCCATAAACGACGCATTCGCGATCAGCGCAATCCTGACCGCTTTCTCCGCCCTCTCCACTTTTCCCGCTCCCAGGTTCTGGCCGACCATCACCGCGACTCCCGTGCAGAGCCCCATCACGAAGACCAGGCCCAGCATATCCAGGCGCTGGCAGATGCCGTATGCCGCCACCGCCGACGTGCCGTACAGTGCCACGATCGCCGTCATCCCCAGGAACGCAAAACTCCTGACCCCGCTCTGTACCGCCGATGGTATCGCGACCTTCACGATATCCTTGATCAGCCGCGGTTCAAACGTCCATCTCTCCGGGAACCTGACCGGTCCGTTCTTCCTGGACGGCAGGAGGTACATCACCCCGACGAGAAGCAGCACGCCGGTCGTACGCGACGCAAGGGACGCATACGCAGATCCGGCTATCCCGAATGCCGGGAGACTGCCAAGACCCATGATCAGCGTCGGGTTCAGGACAATGTTCACGATGTTCACCGCGATCATCACAAACATCGGCGTTCTGGAGTCTCCCGTGCTCTGGAACACGGTCGTCAGGATCATCAGCGTGACGAAGACGAACATTCCTATCAGCACCGGGGAAAGGAAGCGTGCCCCCTCCGTTGCAACCTCGGGATCGGCTCCAAGGAGCAGGAGGAGGTCCTGTGACCAGAACACACCGATGACCGCAAGGACCGCTGAGAAGGCGAGCGCCAGGTACAGCGAATGCGAAAGGATCACCGGGATACGCTCAAACCGCTCCGACCCGTACGCTCGCGACACGAACGCAGCCGTTGCCGTCACGGTCCCGAAGATCACGGTGGTGAGCACGATGATGATGGATATGCTCATCGCTCCGCCGGCAATCGAGACATCGCCGAGTTTGCCGATGAAGTACATATCCACCACCTCCAGGATGCTCGCGAGGAAGTTGCTGATGATGATCGGAAGGGCCACTATCCAGAGGCCCTTTCCGACCGATCCCTCGGTGAGGATGTTATTGGAAGAGTTCATCGTCAAGTGATCATATATAAACGGGGTGAAAGATGATAAAGGTTCACTGGTTGTTTTAATGCAATTTATCCTCAAATCCACAAAGGAAGGCCGATTCGGCGTTCAATCGGGTACTGGAACATCCGGGCCTACGGGAGAAGGTAGTGGAACATTTCACCTGGCTTGTTGGTCCTGGTGCGTAGGATTACCGTCTCACGCGAAGACTCCTGATTGCTGCCCCTATCTTCCCTTCGCGTCCTCCCGCGTGCTTCCGCGTGAGGCGATGTTCCGCAGGAACGGAGCTCGAGAAACCCGATGGGTTTCGAACCGCGACGCTCTGTCAAGAGCGGAGCGGGAGCACCGCCAGATGCGACTTGCGCCGGGCCGACGTCACGGCGCCGGATCGGCACCTGGCCATCCCTGTCCAGGGAAGCCTTACGCAATCAGACCCGTTCCAGGGCCCGGGGAGTGGTGCGTGAAAAGGGATCATGCAGGTTTTTCCCCTGCATTCAAATAGGTTCGTCCACTAACGGTGATCAGGAAGGTTGTCCCCTGTCATTTGAATGCAGCCAGTGCGGCGAATGCTGCAGTCACCTGGGCCTGGTCCATACGATCCATATCGATTATGGGAATTACCGCTACCTGATCCGCAACCAGTACACGGGTGAAACGACAGAGGTGTCGATTGATCCGGATAAGATCTCCCTATTTGCCGATACAAGCATCTTCTCCGAGCGACCGGAGGCGTGCCCGTTTTTCCGGTATGATGCGCCGGCTGCGAAAGGATTCTGCACCGTCCACCTGACGCGTCCTGAGATCTGCCGGGACTACGGCTGCTGGCGCCTGCTCATCCTTGACGGTTTGGGGAGGAGAGCCGGAAGGATCATGGGCCGACGTCACCTGGCTTCGGAGGATGCTGCGCTGGCCCGGCTCTTTGAAGAAGAGATCAACCGTCTGGTCGAACCCGACGATGCCGCATGGGACCGGCATGTGATTGAGGTACTGGTCAGGGCCGGTTACACGGTGCGAACCTGACCCGGGCGACCACGGATTTTTTCTCCCGGCGAAGGGGGTCCGGGGTATCCACGCACCTTTCGGAACGGGAACGCCATAACGCGGTCATTTGTGGCTCTCCTGGGTTCTCCGGTCCGCATCATGCGGAAGAACACTTGAAAACGCTTTTATTCTTCTCTACTGGATGCAGTGGTAATGGACCAGATATCAGAACCCATTCTGCGCACGTACCTGCCCGCGTGCATCCTCGGCGTCATGATCCTCCTCATCGCTGCAGCAGGCTGCATGAATACCGCCTCGGCCGGTGGAGATTCCATCTCCGGGAGTGTCGCAGGGGATTATGCGGGAGGAACGATCTACGTTGCGGCGATCGACGCCGCGGCGTATACGGTATCGGAGATCAGGGTTATGGAGACGCGCGAACGTCCCGAACGCTCGCAGTACGTCAGCGGCTTTGTTGCGCTCGACGCACCGGGCGAGTACGTCATATCCGGACTTGCCCCCGGGAACTACACCATCTACGCCTGGGCGGATACGGACGACAACGGCCGGATCGACCACCTCGACTACCGCGACCCGACCGGGTGGTACTGCACGCCGTCTCACCTCACCCCTGTCAAGGTCGCTGTTACACCGGGGGGTCCAGCAACCGGGATTGATGTAACTCTCATCGCTCCGACGCCCTATCCCGGCGGCGATACGAACGTCACCGTCGGCAGCGGCGGCGGAAGGCTCACCGTCATCGATGGATGCCGGGTCCTCCAGCTCTGGGGGATGCCGGACGAGCGGGCGTACGCCTACGGCTACCTCTGCGGTCCGCAGATCCGGGACTGGATCGACTACGTCCTGATCGAGTCGTTCATGCAGTCGCCCGCCGATTACGAGGAACTCTTCATCCCCTACATCCGGGAGCACATGGCACCGGCAAACCCGGCATACATGGCCGAACTCGACGTCATGCTCTCGGGGATGGCTGCAGGCGGCACGGACCTCTACCTTTCATCGGTCTCGCGGAACCTCACCCGCTACGACCTCCTCGCAGAGAACACCTACGACTTCATGCTCTACTACAAACTTTACGGCCTCATGATGGGCGACCTCGGCATAAACCGCACCGCAACAGGCGACGCCGGCGTGTCGCCGCATCTCTGCACGAGCGCGATCGCCTGGGGCAACCTGACGGCAAACGACGAACTTGCCGGCGGGGTGATCCACGGCAAGAACATGGACGGCGAGAACGACCTGCGGAAGGTCACGGTGAACAGTCTGCTCGTCATCGCCGTCGACCCGGGTCCGGGCGCAAAACGCATGGTCGGGATAGACTGGCCCGGGTTCATCGGAACATTCAACGGCATGAACGAGGATGGCCTGGTGCTCGTGCCCCACTCGTCGCCGTCGATCCCGGACTGGAATGCAACGGATCTTGTGCCCACCACCTTCCTCTATCGGGATACGCTCCAGAGCGAGAGCGACGTTGCCGGGGCGTGGACCTACTGGGAGAGGGCGAACGGGACCCGGGTGGGCGGACACAACGCAGGCGTCTCGTCTCCCTACCGTAACGGGACAGGAAGCGTTCCGGCGGCATTCGAGACGGATTCGTACGGCGGCGCGGTGCGCGGGCCGGGCGTCGTCGAGCCGGACGACTGCCTCCTCATTGCGAACAACTACTACCTCTATCAGGGCGCCTATCCTCCTGCCGTCGAGCGGGTGGACGGCTACCATGCAGCGGTCAGGCCCACCGACTATCGCTACCGGAATATGCTCGCCCTCCTCGATAGTTACCGGGAGGAGGGGAGGACCGTCGGCACTCCCGAGATGATCGCGCTCATGCAGTCGGCGTCCGTCTCGGAGGATTACCGGGGCACAACCGAGTACACCTTCATCGCGTATCCGGATGCGGGCGCGTTCGCCGTGGCAAAGGAGGACCTCGCGAAGGGGATTCTCGACGCACCGTTTGCGGAGTTCGCGCACTTTGAGTTCGACGAGGTCTTCGAGCGGCCCTTCCCGGAGTAAGGGGAGGCCTTGCTGTTCTTTTTTCCCGCCCGGAGCACGCTACTGGAGAACGATTGAGAGATTATAGCCACCATGATGCGAAGGAACTCGCCGGGTGAGGGGGTTTGCCGCCGGTTGCGGAAGCGGTCTCCCTGCTAATGGGGGTACAAGATATCCGGATCGAGACTGAAAATAAGCCTAAATCAGACTTACTTACCCAGTTAAGAACACAAGATACCCGAATAGAATTAGAGAGAACGTATTTTATCCGACAGGCGTTTTTGCAGACGGATATGGCTGCCCCGCTGGCGGACCACAACTCACCCACCCCTTTGAAGTGCTGCAATGATTCTATCATAATTCAGGGCAGGCACCTTATTCATACAGCGATCTCAACCTGCTCGGCTTTTTCGCTGAAAACAAGATCATCTTCCACGGTTTCAAGATATAGATCAATCGCTTCTCTGATGTTTTTTAGTGCCTCTTCCCTCGTGTCGCCTTCACTAATACAGCCGGGGAGGCTCGGTACATAGACAGTGTACCCTCCTTCCTCACTGGGCACAAGCACTACACGCAATCTCATACCATAAGCTATCAACCGGGTGAATTTATACTTACTTGCTCGCGGTGCAACGGGTTTTGGTAGATAGATGGAGGGAAGATGCACGCCGATTTTAGGAGGGAGCTAACGAAATTACCCCGGGCAGTGAGGAAAGGAGGAGGTTGCCGGTAGTGCCCTACGAAACAACTGGTCATCTGAGATCTCATCCCGGTGTTCCCGCTTGCATGCAATCCGGGGCACGGCTTTCCCCTGGGTATCGCCATGACTGCCCCCGCCCCTTGAGGGGCGGGGGAGGAGCGCGAAGCGCGGGTGGAGTGGGGTTGATGACAGGCACGGATCTTTGCGCGTTGGAGACAGGAGGGAAGACCCTCCCGTCAGCCCCACCCCCATGGCGATAGCCACCCCGGTCCACAGCATGAGGCCATGCTTGCGAGAAAAGGTCGAACTCAGGGACAGGCCGGGTCCGGCACCAATCTTGTCAGGGATGAACGACAGCCGGAATAGGGTGAGCTTTACCCGAGCCCGATAACGGAAATTTTCGGTCGGATCCACCGAGATCGATTATCAGTTCTCTGCTGGAGCACTACCGGGTTGCCTGCACAGTATACTTCTCTGCCCCCTTCATCCCCGCAGGCCAAAAACTCCAGAACCTCACGCCCCCATCCGGCAGAGGTCCCGCATCGCCCGGATCACGGAGAGGGTCTCGCCCTCGAGCGGCTCGGTATCGACGATGAACGAGACGAACCCCCGGCGGGCGAAGAGTTCCCGGACCTCGTCAGGCCCGGTCAGGGACGAGACGAGCAGCAGGACCCGCCCGAACGGCGAAAGCACCCGGCCGAGATCGGCGATGAACCGCTCGATCACCGCCCTCCCCGTCGGCCCGCCGTCGAGGGCGTACTCCAGCCAGTCCTCGATCCGCTCCTCGGGCATGGTCGGGAGGTAGGGCGGGTTGAAGAGGATGAGGTCGAACGGGCCACAGAGCCCCGAGAAAAGGTCGGTCCGGACCGCCTCCACCCCCCGGGCGCGGGCGCACCGGACGGCGTGGGGGTTGATATCGGTCGCGACCACGGCGGCCGCCCGGTCGGCAAGTCCGGCCGCGATATACCCGCTCCCGGTCCCGACCTCGAGCACCCGGTCTCTCTCCCGGACCTCCCGGAGCGCCGCCCGGAGGAGGAGAAACGAGTCCTCGGCGGGAGGATAGACCTGGTCCGGGGGCATCATCAGCACCCGCTCATCCGGTTTGCCACCAGCGCAAACTCTCGAAGCGTCAGGTCTTCGGGCCGCCGCTGCAGGAGATCGTCGGAGAGGCCCGCGATCGCCCGCTCGATGGCCTCCGGGGGAAACGCGTCCTTCCCGCTCCGGAGCCCCTTCCGGACGGTCTTTCTCCGGTGGGAGAAGAGCACCCGGACGACGTCGGCATAGACCGCCCGGTCCGCGATCGGGTAGGGCGGCTCGTGCGGCGTGATCCGGACCACCCAGGAGCGGACCTGCGGTTTTGGCCGGAACGCGTTCGGGGGGAGTTCGAGCAGCGGCTTTACGGACGCATAGGTCTGCACCATCACCGAGAGCCGCCCGACGTCCGGCGTCCCCGGCCGTGCAACCATCCTTTGCGCGAACTCCTTCTGGTACATCAGGACCGCGACCTCAAACCCGATCTCAAGCAGCCGGAACGTGATCTTCGAAGAGACCGAGTAAGGGAGGTTTGCGACGACAATATCAAACGGGGGGAGGTCCACCTTCTTTGCATCGCCAGGAATGATCCGGAGGCGCCCCTCCTCGATCTCGTCGGCAAAAGCGATCCCGAGTTCTTCCACGAGAACCGGATCGACCTCGACCGCAACGACCTCCGCACCACGGTCGAGGAGAGCCCGGGTGAGCACCCCTCCGCCGGGCCCGATCTCGAGCACCCTCCGGCCGGAGACATCGACAAACCCGGCAATCTTCTCGACGGCCCTCTGGTCGGTGAGGAAGTGCTGATCCCTTGGAGCACTCATTTCAGGGTGAAGATATGATACTTCTCGTTCGGGTCCTCGATCTCGCGCAGGATCCGGCTGATGATCATCCGGTCCGGGTGCGGGAGCGATTTGATCCGCCGCGAGATATCCTCAAAACTCTCAAACGGTTTCTTCTCCCGCTGCTCGATCACTTCCCACATCAGTTTCTTCCCGATGCCGGGGAGCAGGTGGAGCATGTGGAACTTCGGCGTGATCGGGACGGACTTGTTGAAGAAGTCGACGAACCGCTGCTCATTCTCGCGGACGATCTGTTCGACCACGAACGGCAGTTCCAGTTTCGCCGTCGCCGTCAGGTCTTCATACCCGATCCGCCGCTTGACACGCTCGATCTTCTCCCGCTCCGCATCGCCGATGTAGACGCGATCGTGGATCTGGATGTCCGCACCCGGTTTCGGGACGAGCTCGAGCAGTTTGAACTGGTCCACGCCGACGGCAAGGACAACCGGTTCGCGCTTGTAGACGGGACGCTGGTCGTTCATGTACCCCATCGGGAGGACATCAATGACTACAGCGTTCTCCTCTTTCCTCTCACCCTTCATCGACACCACCCCTTCAATCAGAAGTGCGTCATCACCAGGTCGAGGATCCCGTCAAGCTCTTCCGTTGTAAGATTGAACCGTTCTTTGGCGTAGATGGCCCGCAGTTCGTCCCGGGTCCGCGGCATCAGGTTCGCGATGCGGTAGGCGATCTCCTCTTTCATCTTCTCAAGCTGCATGAGCTCGTCGACGAGGTCGCGGGCCTTCTCGGCGGATGTCTTCGAGAGATGATTGGCATGCTCGATACTCTTACGCAGCTCGTAGGACATCTCTTCTCCGGACTCGAGCCGGGCTGCCTCCACGGCAAGGAGTGTGTCACGCAGTTCGGGAAGCAGCATCCGCTCTTCGCTGACGATTCGTTTTACCTTCATGCCAATCACTACTGTTGAGGATTATACCTTCTGCGCTTTTAGATGTTGCGGTCTCGCAATCACCTGTTTTATCGTCTCGCCGTCCCTGACCTCGAGCACCCATGCGCGCCCGCGCTGTCCGATGACCGTGCCGGTCTTTCCGTGGAATCTCCGGTGGGGCATGCCCTTCTGGACACTCGGCTCGACCACAACATGCACCTTCTGCCCGACCTCGAAATCCTGAATCACCGAGGTTACGGGGGGGATACCGCGTCTTCTGAGGTCCTTCTTGAACTTATACCGCGTCTTCTTGCGTGGTCCATTGTGATGTGCCATAGATTTACTCACCAAACTCGTTCACTGTTTCGACCAGCACCACATCGAGGCTGACAACACGTGCGGTCCGCCCCAGGATCCGGGCAAGGCTGGGCTGGGTTCTGTCGTTGTCGCCCGATACCAGCTCTTTGATGTAGAGGCCCGCTTCGCCGACGACTTCGACCCAGTATCTGTCGTCCTGTGCGCCTGTACACCGGATATCGAGGACACCGCGTTCCCGAACTTTATCTGCCCGTCGGTGTGCCACCCGCAGGGGGGTGCGCTGTCGTATCGTTACACCTTTGAGCTGATCGAGGGCCGCCCTGAACTCATCCGGGGTTACAGGGCCGTCGGTCTCGACCAGGATCCTGTATTTTTTATGCGCTTTGTCGGACTTAAGGCTTTGCACCGTCTTCCGATCCGCCCATCCGGTCAGGTGGACCGCCACCCTCCCCCCGGCCTTTTCGTTGATCTCCGCCTCAAGCGCCGTGAGGTCCACCGACCGCTTCCGCGGCGCCTCGACCTCCATGACGAAGGGGCGGCCCGACCCGAGCATCCGGGCGTCGATATCCTCCCGGCCGGCGCCGTGGAGGACGGCGTTCTCCGCGTCGAAGGCCTCGATCACCGGCCGGCCGATCAGCTCCTCGACGGAGTCCGCGTACTGTTTGCCGGTGAAGTCGCACTTCTCGCACCCGGCCCCCTTGCAGGCCCGGCAGTCCCAGTGGGTCTGCGGGATCCCCCGCTCGTACTTCAGGTAGCGGCCGACAAAGAAGACGGGGTTGACCTGCACCTCGACGGTCTCTTCCGCGAGGTCGAGGATCGCGACGATGTCGGGCCGTTTGAGG
Organism: Methanoculleus sp. 10; assembly: GCF_913757945.1. Taxonomy (NCBI): domain Archaea; kingdom Methanobacteriati; phylum Methanobacteriota; class Methanomicrobia; order Methanomicrobiales; family Methanomicrobiaceae; genus Methanoculleus; species Methanoculleus sp. 10. The sequence goes on from NZ_CAJYDP010000010.1 coordinate 175,462, forward strand.
TCGGCCGCCTTCCCGGTGAGGGCCGAGACGGCTTTGCCGACCTCACGGTTCATCTCCGCCTTCAGCGGTTCGGGATCGCGGAGGGAGAGGTCGCTCCAGACCATCTCCTCACTCTCCGCGAGAAGCGGCGGCACCTTCGTCCCGATAAGGAACGTCGCAAACTCGATGCCCTGCACCGCTTCCACGACCTTCGCAGCCCAGGCGCCGGTGCGGGAGAGTTCGCCGCCGCAGATCCAGCAGGATTCCGGCTCCGGTTCGCGGTGCGGCTCGTTCTCCGCGAGCTCGCGCGCGATCCGCAAAGCCCTCCCCCGCTCCTCGTTCGTCAGCCCAAACGACCGCTTGCCAAAGAATCGCCCGAGACAGTGGTTGCAGGTCTCGCCGTATCCAAGGATTGCTTCTACCTCTTGTATGATATCCATCCGGACTCCCTCCGGTCCATCTCGTTTAAGAGGACGGTGATGGTATGATCGGCATGCAGCGACCGCGGCCCCACCGAGTAGCGGGGGCAGCCCGCGATCAGCGCCTCCTCCTCCGGGGTGAAGTTCTGGTGGTCGGAGAGGAGATACGTCTCCGGGAGCGCCGGTGCCGCCCGGATATCCTCCCCCGCCTCGTCGAGGACGGCAAACGGGATCTCGGCAAGGAGCCTTGCGAGCCCGCCGCGGCGGACGGAGACGCCCGGCGTCGACTCGCGGAACGCGTCCCCGCAGGGGAGGGCGAGCGCCTTCTTGATCAGGGCGGCGCTGCTCCGCTCGTCCGGCGAGAGGTAGCGGATCTCACTCCCCGAAAAGAGGACGGTCTTCTCGGGCCCGGGCTCCCCGCGGAGGATGAGGTAACACTCGACGTCGCGCCGGAGGTCGTGAGAGAGGAAGAGCGCGGAGTTGACGCACCGGCAGAGGACATCCATCCTCCCGGCGCTCCCGGCAAGATCGTTGAGGCTGAAGGTGCCGCTCGTTGCGGCAAGGTGGCCCACGACGGCAAACCGCTTCATCTCACGGGGTCCTGCCGAACTTCTTTATCATGCGCTGCATGTTGAACTTGCCGCCGCCCATGCCCCGCATACCCTTCAAGGCGCGCTGCATGATCTTGTAGTACTTGATGAGGTCGCGGACGTCTTCGGGCGCCACCCCGGCGCCGCGGGCGATCCGGTGGACCCGCGAACTCCCGATCACCGAGGGGTCGTCGAGCTCCGGGGCCGTCATCGAGTCCATGATCACCTTGTAGCGCTGCATCTTGGTGCTGGTGATGTCGTAGGCGTCGTCGGGGATCTGCATGCCGCCCAGGGGGAGCATGCTCATGATCTGTTTTAAGGGCCCCATCCGGTTCAGCGCCTCAAGCTGCTTGTACATGTCCCGGAGCGTGAACCTGCCCTTCAACATGGCGTTGACGTCGATATCCTCGGCCGAGACCGCCTCCTCCGCCCGCTCGACGAGGGCTTTCAAGTCGCCCATCCCGAGCAGCCGGGAGATGAACCCGTCCGGGTCGAACCGCTCAAGGTCCTCGATCGTCTCGCCGCTCCCGATGAAGACGATCCCGCTCTGCGTCTCGGCGACCGCCGAGAGTGCGCCGCCGCCCCGCGCGGTGCCGTCCATCTTCGTGACGAGGACGCCGTCGATCCCGATCGCCTCGTGGAACCGGCGGGCCTGTTCGCTCGCCTGCTGGCCGAGCGCCGCGTCGATCACGAGCCACCGGTGGTCGGCGTGCGAGAGCTCGTTGATGTTGATGATCTCCTCGATCAGGTTCTCTTCGAGGGCGTGGCGCCCCTGGGTATCGATGATGATGACCTCGTACTGCTTGCGGAACCGGGGGAGGCCCTCTCTCACGATCCGGAGGGCGTCTTTCTCGTCCGGGTCCCCGAAGCAGGGGGCGCCGATCCGGTCGCAGAGAGTCTTTAACTGGTCGTAGGCGCCCGGCCGGAAGGTGTCGGCGCAGATCACCCCGACCCGGAGCCCCTTGCGCTGGAAGTAGCGGGCGAGTTTCGCGGTCGTCGTGGTCTTCCCGCTCCCCTGCAGGCCCGCCATCAGGATCGTCTGGGGCCCGAGCGTCATCGCTCCCGGCGTCCCCATCAGCCGGACGAGCTCCTGGTAGACGATGCGGAGGACGTGCTCTCTGACCCCCATCCCCTTCGGGGGCTCCTCCTCGAGGGCACGCTGTTTGACCGCCTGGGAGAGCTGCATCACGAGTTTGACGTTGACGTCGGCCTGGAGGAGCGCCCGCTGCAGGTCGCGGACCAGTTCGTCGACCGCCGCCCGGTCGATCACCGTCTTGCCGGCGAGTTTCTTGACCGCGTCCTTCAACGACGCGCCGAGGTTGTCGAGCATCAGGCTTCACCCCCCAGGAGTTCGTCGACCACGATGCGGGGCGAGAACGGCATGATGTCGTCGTAGCCCTGCCCGGTCCCGAGGAAGAGGATCGGTTTTCCCACCGTGTGCGCGACCGATATGGCCGCACCCCCTTTCGGGTCCATGTCCGCCTTCGTCAGGACGACCGCGTCGGTCCCGACCGCCCGGTTGAACTCGCCGGCCCGGATGACGGCGTCGTTTCCCGCCACCGCTTCGTCGACGTAGACGACGAGGTCGGGTTTCATGACCCGCCGGATCTTATCGAGCTGGTTCATGAGGTTTGCCCGGTTGTGGAACCGGCCGGCCGTATCGGCGAGGACGACGTCGATATTGTGCGCTTTTGCGTACTGGACCGCGTCAAAGAGGACGGCGGAAGGGTCGGCGCCCGCCTGGTGCTGGATCACCTTGATGCCGAGACGGTCGGCGTGGGTCCGGATCTGCTCGATCGCACCCGCGCGGAAGGTGTCGCCCGCGCCGATCACGACCGTAAACCCGTTCTTCTGGAGGTAATGGCCGACCTTTGCGACCGTCGTCGTCTTCCCGGTCCCGTTCACGCCGGTGAAGAGGATCTTCACCGGCCGCTCGTGCTCCCTGATGTAACGCGAGAGGTCGAGACCGTCGCCGAGCACCCCGCAGAGCGCCGACCGCAGGGTCGCGACGACCAGGTCGTCGACCGATGCGCCGATCTTCCGGTGCCGGCCCACGAGGTCCTGGCGCATCCGGGCGATGATCTCGTCCGTGACCGGGAGCGCGACGTCGTTCTCGAGGAGGACCATCTCGAGTTCAAGAAGAGGCGTCTCGATGTCCTTCTCCTCGACGAGGACCTCCCGCTCCCGGACAAGGACCCTGACTTTATTGAAGAACGTGGGCGTCTCCCGTTTCTCCTCCGGCGCTTTCGCC
>NZ_CAJYDP010000011.1:0-154971 GCF_913757945.1 Methanoculleus sp. 10
TGTTCCCGCTTGCATGCAATCCGGGGCACGGCTTTCCCCTGGGTATCGCCATGACTGCCCCCGCCCCTTGAGGGGCGGGGGAGGAGCGCGAAGCGCGGGTGGAGTGGGGTTGATGACAGGCACGGATCTTTACGCGTTGGAGACAGGGGAGGGGAAGACCCCCATAGGCGTTAACTTACCAGCTGAGTGTAATAAATTCTCGTTGATACCGTCAAGTACCAGGCAATCGGCTGGTTCTCATCTATGCTCTAAAGCAGTCCTTTTCCAATGAGATTCCCGGTATCGATAGCGTTTACAGGGTAGGAAGATTATTGCCGCACACCACCGGAGCCGTATGGCCAATATCCCACCAAATCGACCCCATTTTACGGAATAAGGCATTATAATCTCGAATCCTTATGGCTAAAGTTAGCGTATATGGGGCGGGCTCCCCTCCCCGCACGGGATACTCGCAATTCCCTTCCTATACCTCACCCCGCTCCGCCAAGCGTGCGCTCCTCTGATCCTTGCAGGGGCAGTTCATGGGGATACCGGGTGTAGCCCGGGACTGCGACCGCACCGAGCGGACAGGTGGAGGTTTCCAACAGAGCCCGATTTTCGAGTGTCCGGGCGCCCCGGGCCTCAAAGGGTTAATATCTCAAGACCGCCAAAATGTATGGGAATACCAGAGGGGTCTGTGGCTTAGCCAGGACATAGCGCCGGGCTTCTAACCCGGATGCCGAGGGTTCGAATCCCTCCAGGCCCGCTTTACCTCTTCTCGCGCCGCTCCACCCATAGTTTCAAATACCGGCGGGTGCCCAAAGGCTGCTCATGAAACGGGGCCCCATATCCACCGGGACGGCGACGATCTCTGCCATCGGGATGGCTGCGGTGCTGACCCTCGTTGTGGCTGGAGTCCTCCTGGTCCCCGGGGAAGGGGCGCCGGACGCAGGCCCGGCCCGGCCCCTCTCCGCCCTCCCGGTGGAGGTCGTCGCCGGGTATGGCGACGGCGGGTCCGCGGATGCCCCGGCAATACGCATATCCGGCGGGGAGTGCGCGATCAACCTCACGGCCTGCCGGATTTACCTCATCGACCCGAAAGGGGTCCTGTACGAAGTGAATGCCGCGATCCTCAAAAACGCGACGCTCGGCGCCGGCCAGGCCGCATACGTCTTCCACTTCCCTGTAGATGACCGCCCCGCGTCAGGCTACTGGATCACCGACGAGCCCGGGATGGTCTTTTCGGCCGCCTACCACCCCGGGGTCCACCCGTTCTCCCCCGGCGGGCAGTGGCGGATCGTCGTCTACGATCCGGGCTCGATGAAAAACAGGGTCGATCAGGTTCTCCTGATCACCGGACCGGCGTCCCCGGCCTGACCGGGCGGAGGGGGACAAGGAGGGAGGCCTCGTCCCCGGCGGCGAGGATCATCCCCCTGCTCTCGACGCCGAAGATCTTCGCCGGCGCAAGGTTTACAATCATCGCCACGTCCTTCCCCGCGAGTTCGTCGGGAGCGTAGAACGGTGCGATCCCGCTGACCACCTGGCGCTTCTCGCCCCCGAGGTCGACGATGAGTTTGTAGAGTTTCTTCGAGCCCTTGATCGGCTCGGCCGAGACGACCTTTGCTATCCGGATCTCGAGCTTCCCGAATTCCTCGATGGAGACGGTGCTCGTCTTCTTCTTCGCGGCCGCATTCGCCGCGTCCACCCGCGCGTTGAGGACCTTCTCAAGGTCGTTCACCTGCGCCTCCTCGATCTTCGCAAAGAGGGGGGCGGGCTTTGCGAGCGCTCGTGCCCCGACCGGCGCCGTGGCTTCGGCGATGGGGTGATCCGCAACATTGTCGTCGTAGCCGAGCATCGTCCAGGCCCGCTGCATCGCATCAGGCATCAGGGGCTGGAAAGTCAGGACGAGCGCTTTCACGACCTGGAGGCAGTCGGCGATCACCTGCTCTGCCGCGGCCCGGTCCTCCTTGATCAACTTCCAGGGGGCGTTGTTCTGGATGTAGGCGTTCCCAAACGACGCAAGCGCCATCATCGAGTCGACAGCGTTCTTGAAGTCGTAGTCCCGCATCGCTGCATCGACCCCGGCAAGCGACCGCTCGACCTCTTCGAGGATGGCCGGCCGGGGAGGGAGGTCGGGCACGCCGCCAAACTCCTTCTCCGCGAAGTACATCGTCCGGTAGACGAAGTTCCCGAGCGTCCCGACGATCTCCTTGTTCACCCGCTCGGCGTAGACCTTCCAGGAGAAGTCGAGCTCTTTCGTGTGGTTCGTGTAGGAGAGGAGGTAGTAGCGGAGGTAGTCTGCCGGGAGGCCCCGGTCGAGGTAGTCATCGTTTGTCCAGACGACGTAGCCGCGGGACTTCGAGAACTTCCTGCCCTCGATGGTGACCATGCCGCTTGCGACCACCGCGTGCGGGAGACCGTAGCCCGCCGCCTTGAGGAGGGCGGGCCAGAAGATGCAGTGGTGGTAGATGATGTCCCCGCCGATGAAGTGGGTGACCCTTGTTTCATCGCCGCACCAGTAGGCCTTCCAGTCGGCTCCCGCGATCTGTGCCCACTCCTTCGTGAACGATATGTAGCCGATGGGCGCGTCGACCCAGACGTAGACGACGAGGTCGTCGCTCCCCGGGAAGGGAACGCCCCAGTCCATCGTCCGGGTGATGCACCAGTCGTGCAGGAGTTCCTTCACCCACCCGAGGGCATAGTTCCGGGCGGTCGCGGTGCCCCCGAGGGTGGGGAGGTACTCGAGGAGGAAATCCCGGAACGCCGAGAGTTTGAAGAAATAGTGCTCCTGCTCCCGGTTCTCCGCCTTCCCGCCGCATATCTTGCAGACCGCATCCTTGATCTCGCCGGGCTCGAGGTGTTGCCCGCACCCCTGGTCGCACTCGTCGCCCCGGGCGACCGCCCCGCAGTGGGGGCAGATCCCCTCCACATAGCGGTCCGGGAGGAACCGCTCGCACGCGGGGCAGTAACTCTGGCTGATGGTCTTTGAGTAGACGTAGCCGTTATCGATGAGACGCTCGACGATCGAGCGCGTGGTCTCGCGGTTCATGGCATCGTCGGTCATGCCGAACCGGTCGAAGACGACCTCCATCCGTCGGAACGTCTCGTAGAAGTGCTGATGATAGCGCTCCGAGAGGGCGCGAGGGGTCGAACCCTCCCGCTCGGCACTGATCACGATCGGGGTTCCGTGGTTGTCGGAACCGCATATGAAGACGACTTCCTCCCCGGACCGGCGCATATACCGCACGTAAAAGTCCGCCGGCACGTAGGTCCGCAGGTGCCCGATATGGCAGGGACCGTTTGTGTACGGGAGCCCGCACGTTACCAGCAACGGCTTACCACTCATCCTTATCTACTCTGGTTGCGATGCTAATAAAGACACCAGCGCATGGCACGACGGATTACGATACCGGTCAGGTCCTTCGGCTCCGAGGTCGGGATGCCCGCGGTCCTGGAGGTTGCGGAGTGGCTGAAAGGCATGAGGGGAGAGGAGGCGGACCTCACGACCTACCGGCTCGCCCGCTCGCTCGGCGCCCAGGAGGGCGTGGCGGTGCCCGCGGCCGGCGGCGTCTTTTACGGTGAGCGGTGGCGGGAAGCCTTCACGGGGATGGCGGACGGGGTGCTCGTCAATGAGCCGGGCGTCGACCCGTCCGCCCTGGCCGCGGATGCCCGCTACGTCAGGGCGAGGCGGAAAGAGGCATGGTTCTCCCTCCCCGCCCCCCACATGCTCGGGTTTCGCGACGCTTACATCGGGGACGAGGAGGAGTTCTCCGGGATGGTCGCGGCCGGATATGCCCGGCTCGCGCGGGAGATGCGCGATCTGGGCGTGCGGGGGCACGTCCTCGTGGCCGACCGGGCGGACGAGATTGAGCTCGAGCGGCTTGCCGGCAATAAGATCGTCTTCTTCCCGAGGAACCCCGGGAGGTTCGACCTTGAACTCCTGCTCGAGTACCAGGGCGACCTCATCCTCCCGGCAGGCGACCTCGACCGGGCGGCGGACCTGATGGAGCGGTTCCGCGTCCGGAAACTGGTCCTGCTCGACCCGGAGGCGGAGGACCTTCTTGCCGCCACGGCGCTCGTTGACCCGGATAAGCTCGAGGTCGGCGGTTACTGCCCCGGGGAGGGCTGCCCGGACTACTGGGAGCGCCTCGTCGACCGGGCGTTCATCCTCCGATAGACTCCGCCGCATCCGCAAGGCGGCGGTAGTGGCGGTTCCGTTTGACGAGCCAGAAGAGGAGGCGGTCGAGGAGGTTGAACGTAAACGTGCCCCCCGCCGCGTGGGGGTGGCCGCCGCCGGAGAACTCGCGGGCGATGAGGTGGCTGATCGGGGGGACGGAGCGGATGGAGATCCGGCCGTTCCCGGAGACGACGACCTCGATGTCGGTGCCGAGCTCGTCGCGGATGGCGTGGGCGGTCTCGCTCGGGTAGCCGTAGAGGGGGGTGAAGGCTATCCGGTAGCGGCCGTTCTCGATGATGGTGGTGTGCCGGATGCTCTTTCTGATGTCGCGCTCCATCTCCCGGACGATCCCGGCGTACTCGCTCTCCACCTTCGCGTCGACGATGGTGCCCCGGACGAGGTTGTCGCGGACGTACTCCCGGTAGCCTTTCCGCATCACCACCTGGCCGAGCATCTTCGACCGGGGGTCCTGGTGCTTCCAGAGGTCGTAGTCGCAGACGACCCGCGCAATCTCCGCGGCTACTGCGTCGCCTGCGGCAAGGTCGCGGGCGACGATCCCGGTCGCGCAGGTGCCGGTGTCGATGCAAAGGAGGCTTGTCTTCGCATCAACGGCCCGGGCCTCCTCGTCCTTCCAGCGGTGGTGGTCCCGCCACTCGATCCGCCACCCGTTCGACCGGGCTTTGGCGAGCCGCTGTTCGACGCCCTGCTGGTAGCCGATGTCCGATATGCTGAGGAGGTCGCCCCGCCCCGGGGAGCCGGCCACGGCGTCGAGGTTCGCGAGGAACTTCCCGACCGGGGACCAGACGGTGAAGACGTCCCCGTAGACCCTCCGGTGGATGGCGTCGCTCCCGACGGCGTCGAGGTCGTTGTGCGTGAGGTGTACGACGGTCGCCGTCCTCCCGGAGAGCGCCTGCATGAGGTTCGTGCCCCGGGAGTCCGACTTCTGATCACTCCGGTCCATTGTTCATATATCGGTGTGGGATGAGATAAAAAGGCGGCTCCGTGCCCGTTGCCGTCTCGCCGCCGGGTGCGAAGGGCTGCCGCTCCCGGAGCACAGAATTTATTAGGGACAACAGACAACATTGTAAGGCAGAAGCCCCTGTAGCTCAGACTGGGAGAGCGCCAGACTGAAGATCTGGTTGTCCCCGGTTCAAATCCGGGCGGGGGCACTCTGTTTTTCAAGTTCAGATCTGTCAGCAAACGCTTTTTACCTCTATTCTGACCTCCCTTGCATGAAAGCGTTCACCGGCGGCGAGGAGGATGTGCAGGAGGTGATGGGCAAGGCCGTGCTCGACAACTCCGAACTCGTGCGGAAGTTGCTCAACGAGTTGATCGAGGAGAAGAAGCAGAAGGGTGAGTTCTGATGCTCATCCCCCTGCCCCGTGAGGGGCAATCTTCATCATCTCCTCACCCCCAGGTACGATCAGGAGGCGAGCAGAACCCGTATGGACGCCCGGGTACAGTGTGAGGAGAAGAGCATCTTTGTCACCCGGCTCGAAGAAGTGCTCCCGCTGCTCCGGGAGCGGTTCGGCGTGACGAAGATCGGCATCTTCGGGTCGATCGCCCGGGGTGAAGACCGGCCGGGGAGCGATGTGGATGTGCTGGTCGAGCTGTCACCGGACCACCTTACATTCCGGAACTTCATTGCGCTCGCCGATTTCCTGGAGGATCTCTATGGGCGGAAGGTCGACCTGCTCACCGTCGGGGGGATCGATCCTCTCATCCGGCAGGATGTGGAGAGCGAGGTGGTCTGGTGTGAAGCGTGACTCCGTGTACCTCGCCCACATCCTCGAGGAGATGGAGTTTCTCCAGACCTATTTTTCCGGCCGCTCTTTCGAGGAGATCGTCCAGGATGAGATGATGAAGCGATCGGTTCTCCGGAGCCTTGAGGTCATCGGGGAGGCGTCGAAGAACCTCTCCTCGGGGGTCAGGGCACGGTATCCCGACATTCCCTGGAACGGTATGGTGAGGATGCGGGATAGGCTGATCCACGGTTACTTCAGCGTCAGGTGGGAGATCGTCCTGGATGTGGTGCAGAATGAGGTTCCGGCGGTTGAACCGAAGATACGGGCAATATATTCGGCGTTGCTCGCCGAAGAGGCAGGCAGCCGATGACCTATTCGATCCGGATCGTCCCGAGCGACGAGGATGAGGGGGTCATCGCCGTCGTCCCGGAACATCCGGGGTGTTCCACGTTCGGCGAGACCGAAGAGGAGGCGCTCTCCGAAGTGAGGGTGGCTATCGGCCTCCGGCTCGATACCGCCCGGAAGGAGGGACGGGAGATCCCGGAGCCGAGCGGCCGGGAGCGCCTGCGGGATATCCTCGCGGGGAAGGGCGCTTCTGGTGAGCAGATGGCGTGAACTCCTAACATCCCTGCTTTGTCATCCACTAAAACTGAAAATCGCTTACTCTCTTCTGTCGTGGTCGATGGCCGTATCTACAGTCAACCGCGTCATAAGGTCAGCACACAGGATCTGACGATCAAGACCATAGTCCGAGTGAAGGCACGCTATAGTGTCGCCGTAATAGGAATGCGATACTTTCCAGCACTTTTTGCAACAAACCGTCCAGATTTAAATAGGAACTGTAATCAATCAGAACGTTTAATGAACGTTTGAATGAGGCCGCGGGCAAAAAAGATCAGCAATCCAACCCCCTCCGGTGGCAGTGTAGTTATTTTTGAAACACCTGCCCTGGCTGCGTTTGCTGCACAGATATCAACCGGGGGATTTGCTCCATGTTCTCGCCCGCGCGGCCGCTCAATACAATCGCACTTCATGGGAGCTCTCGCCCAGGCTCGTACGAACATAATGCTGAGCGGGAAGCCGGAGGAGGGTTCTTCAATGATTGACCTGTTAGGCGGGTTAATACGACCCACGGCGAGGCACCCCCATGATCCCTGATACCCTCCAGACCCTGCTCGCCGCCGGTGAAGACAGCCGCCGCCAGTTCAAGCGCGACATCACCAATACCGATGCCCTTGCTGCGGAGATGGCGGCATTTTCCAACGCCGATGGAGGTACGCTCTTTCTCGGTGTGGCTGATGACGGTTCCGTGCCCGGTCTGTCGCGCAGGGATGTGAGCCGGATCAATCAGCTCATCAGCAACGCGGCCTCTCAGCACGTGAAGAGCCCGTTGACGGTACAGACCGAGAATATCCAGGTGGACGAAGACCGCGTTGTTATCGTACTCACCGTTCCGAAGGGACAGGATAAGCCGTACTTTGATAGGAACGGTGTGATCTGGCTCAAAAACGGAGCCGACAAACGGCGGGTGAACTCCAGGGAAGAACTCCGCCGCCTCTTCCAGAGCGTCGATATTTTCCACGCCGACGAGCTGCCGACCAGAGCAGGCGTCGACAAACTGGACATGCTGCGCTTCCGCGATTTCCTGCGGGACACCTACAACCAGCCCTATCCGGATTCGCCTGAAGAACTGCTAACGCTCCTGCAGAACATGAACCTTGCCACGGATGACGGCATGCTGAATCTGGCCGGGGTGCTCCTCTTTGCCGAGAAGCCCGAGTGGATCAAACCACAGTTCATCATCAAGGCTATCCGCTATCCGGGCAATGCCATCCATATAAGCGAATACCTCGACACAGAGGATTTTTCCGGGACATTTCCTGAGCTCTTCGAGGGCGCCATGGCCTTTGTTATGCGCAATCTACGGAAGGTCCAGGCAGGTAAGGGAGTAAATGCCCCGGGGGTTCCGGAGATCCCGCCGGTAGTCTTTGAGGAACTCCTGGTCAATGCTCTGGTGCACCGGGATTATCTGGTCAGTGCACCGATCCGGCTGTTCATCTTCGATAATCGCATCGAGATCATCAGCCCCGGCCACCTCCCGAACAACCTGACGGTGGAAAAGATCCGGACCGGCAACTCGAATATCAGGAACCCGATCCTGGCATCGTACGTCGCAAAGGGGCTGTTGCCGTACCGCGGCCTCGGCTCCGGCATCAAGCGTGCCCTCGAAGACTGGCCCGAGATCGACTTTGCCGACGACCGGGACGGTTGTCTCTTCACCGCCACGGTTCACCGAAAGGAGGAGAAAGGTTCGGAGAAAAGTTCGGAGAACGGTTCGGAGAAAGGTTCGGAGAAAAGTTCGGAGAAAAGTTCGGAGAAGATTCTTGCACTCCTGAAGGCCGAGCCCGACCTGGCAGCAAGAATAGTCGCAGAAAGACTCGATATCACGCAGAGGGCGGTCGAAAAGCAGATCGCCCACCTGCGTAGAGACGGCCGGCTCCGCCGCATCGGCCCTGCCCGCGGCGGCCGCTGGGAGGTCCTGGAATGACCTTCACCGAATCCTCTACCGTCGAGCAGATGATCCTCGACACCGTCACCCGAAAGCGATCTCTCGCCCGCCTGACCGTCCGGGAAAATCCTCCCGGCTGGGACGGGTCCCTCGGCGGCGATCTCCGCCCGGCCCGCTGGGAGTACGTGCCTGCCGCCGGTGTCCCCCGGCAGGTTGCTATGGCATGCCCTCGGCGCGAAGACCGTCTACCTGATCAACCGGAACGTCCACGTTGAGTCGGTGCGGGACGACGTCGAAACGCTGGTGCTGGATGCGCAGGTGCTCCACGAGATCCTCAATGATACCGACCCGGGGAAGAAGGCCCGCGAGATCGAGATCAAACTCGTTGCCCGGCTCCGCAAGCACGCGAACAACCCGACGTTCATCGCGCTGGGCGAGCGATTGGAGAAGATCAGGGAACGCCATGAACAGGGTTTCCTCACCAGCCTGGAGTTCCTGAAAGCGATTCTTGAGGTGGCGAGAGACGTTGTCGAGGCCGAGCGAACGGTCGACCCCGAAGAGGAACGCGATCAGGCCAGGGAAGCGCTCACCGAGCTCTTCAACGAGGCAAAAAGCAAAGGGACGCATATCATTGTCGAACGAGTCGTGAATGATATTGATGAGATTGTGCGGAAAGTACGGTTCCCTGACTGGCAGCATACCTCACAGGGCGAGCGGCTCGTGCAGAAGGTACTCCGGCGTACTCTTCTCAAGTACAAACTCCACACCGATCAAGAACTCTTCGATAGGGCCTATGCCTACATCCGGCAGTATTATTAGTACACCTTGTCATCTCAATACCTAAGAGAATCAGGTCTCTCCCGATTCCGGGTTAACGCTCTCCGTGCTCTCCCGCCAGTGCCCTGAGCCTTTGACCTCGAAAAAGAAGATATCGGACGCTCCTCCTGACCTCTGTGATCCCGGCACCTGTGCAGGGCGGGCCGCCGTCATGGCTCTGAATATGCAAATACCCTATCTCCCATAACGACAGAGAGAATTCTATGCGTATCAAATTCTGCGGGACGGCGAGCCTTGCGGATATGCGGTGTGCAATCGATGCAGGCTGTGATGCCGTGGGGTTCATCATGGGCGTGACCTACCAGAGCGCCGATGTCGTAACCCCGGCGGAAGCGGCGGAGATGATACGGGAACTCCCGCCGTTCATCGAACCGGTCGCAGTCACCCATCTGCGGGAGACGGAGGACCTCATCGGGCTGGTGAAAGATTCGCGCTGCACGACGCTGCAGATCCAGGATGTCGTCGAACCGTCCGGGATACCGGTCATCCGCGATGCTCTCCCGTACCTGAAGATCGTGAAGGCCGTTCACGTGACGGACGAATCGGCTAGAGCGACAGCGAAACTCTATGAGCCCTACGCCGATGCCCTCATCCTCGACTCCAGGACCAGAGAGCGGATCGGGGGGACAGGGGTCCCTCACGACTGGAATATCAGTGCAACGATTGTGACAAACTCGGCAATCCCCGTCATACTCGCAGGAGGGCTCACGCCGGAGAATGTGGCGGAAGCCATACGGAGAGTCCGCCCATACGGGGTCGACGTGCATACCGGCGTCAAGAAAGATGGCGTCCGTAACCCTGAGAGGACGCTTGCGTTCGCTCGCGAAGCAAGAAGCGCTTGAGGGGGATGATTGAGAGCTCCATACTCCCGGTGAGGGAAGCCCGCCGCTGCATCCGGTCAATGCCGAAAGAGTGGGTATTTATGGCATTCCGGGGTAGGTGATGCCGATGTACGCGCATGCGGGCAGGGCAGCCGGTTGCGCAGGAACCCATCCTGCCTATCTTTATCTTCGTTCACACCAGACGTACCTCTCCTTACCGTAGCAGAGACGCGGGAGACCGATCGCACCATGCACGCAACGACACCTCCGATGCTGACCGTCCCGGAGACCATCCTTGACAGCCCTGACGAAGCCCTGCTTCTGCTCGATGCCGATAGGAGGGTCATGCTGGCGAACCAGGCCTTTCGCCGCCTGATCGCGCTGCCGGACGACCGCGATCTTGCCGGGGCTGATGGGATGGCGCTCGTCCGCACCCACATTGCACCGCATGTCGAGACGGAAGCAGCAGGAAGGATGCTGGCGGCGCTCCGGGCAGGGACAGCACTCTCCGGGCTGGAGTGCCGGATCGCCCCCACCCGGCGAATGGCGTGCTCGATCCGGGTCACGGACGGCGGGATGGTGGCCCTTCTCATCACCGATATCACCGCGAGGAAGGAGAGCGAGGAGAAGCGCCGCCGCCTTGAGCAGGAACTCGGCCACTACAAGGATCGCTTCGACCTCGCTCCCGACGGCTACTTTGTCTGCGACCCACGAGGAACGATCCTCGACGTGAACCGTGCAGGATCCCTCCTCCTCGGCAGAGAGAGGGAGAGCCTGATCGGAACATCCAGCCTGGCCTACATCATCCCGGAGTGCAGGGAGACCTTCCGGAACCTCATCGCGCATCTCGACGGCAGGGCCTCCGAGCCCCTGCGGGGGGTCGAGGTCTGGGTGCAGCCCGCGACCGGGAGGCCCGCCCCCGCCTCCATCTCGGTCACGACCGTCCGGGACGACCGGGGAAGCCTTGCAGAGATCCGGCTGCTCGCCCGGGACATCACCCGGAGGAAGCAGGTGGACGCCGAGCGGGAGCGGCTCCTCGCCGAGAACCAGGCGCTCGCGGCCGCCCTCGCCGAGGAGCGCGACCTCCTCCGGACGGTCATGGCGTATACCGACGTCCACCTCGCCTACCTCGATCCGGAGTTCCGGTTCGTCCGCGTGAACACGGCCTACGCACAGGGCTCAGGATACACGAAAGAGGAGCTCCTCGGGCGAAAGCACTTCGATCTCTTCCCGGACCCGGAAAACCAGGCGATCTTTGAACGGGTGCGGGATACCGGGGAGGCGTTCCGTATCTACGCAAAACCATTCACCTATCGAGATCAGCCCGAACGCGGGACGACCTACTGGGACTGGAGCCTCGTGCCGGTGAAGGGTGCGAGGGGTGACGTCCAGGGACTGGTCTTCTCGCTTGCCGACGTCACGGAGCGGATACGGGCGGAAGAAGAAGTCCGTATCGGGAACAGGAGGCTCGCTGTCTTGAATGCGGTCATCACGGCATCGGCATCTGCGTTCACTCTGGATGAACTGCTCGACAACACGCTCGATGCGGCCCTCGATAACCTCGAATTCGATCTCGGGCTGATCTACATGCTGGAGGGGAAGGACCGGATGCAGGCTGTCCTCCGGTGCCAACGGAAGGTATCCGAGTTCACTCTAATGCAGAATCGGGCCCTCAACGTCCGCCACCGGCCGTATAACCGGGTCTTCGTCGCCGGCCAGCCGTGGTTTGTCGAGGGAGCGAAAGGGGTGGATATGCGGGCCCTGGATGTGCTTGCGGATTTCGGCGTCGCCTCTCTCGCCTTCATCCCGCTCGTCGCCGAGTCCTTGATCGTCGGGGCGCTCCTGCTCGGGAGCACCACCGAACCGGAGATATCGCAGGAAGCCCGGCGGCTCCTCGAGGCGATCGGCCGGGAGGTCGGTGCCGGGGCGCTCCGGGGGATACTGTATGATCGGCTCGAGGCGGCGAACCGGGAGGCGAACCTCTACCTGGATATCCTCACCCACGACGTCCGAAACGCCGACAATATCACGAGCATCTATGCCGATCTCCTCGACGAGACCCTTTCGGGGGAGGAGCGGGAGTACCTGCAGAAACTCCGGGCGGGCATCAAGAAGAGCATCGAGATCACGGCAAACGTCGCGACCATCAGGAGGATCCGCGAGGGCCGGGCCGGACCTGTCCCCGTCGACCTTGACCAGGTGATCCGGGAGGAGATCGCCCACCATCCGGACGCCCGGATCACCTACGAGGGGTCTCGCACACTGGTCCTCGCCGACGACCTCCTGCCCGAGGTCTTCACAAACCTCATCGGCAACGCCGCAAAACACGGCGGGCCGGGTGTCGAGATCGTTGTAACCGTCGAGGATGCCGAAGAGGAAGGGATGGTCGCCGTCACCATCGCCGACACCGGCCCCGGGGTCCCGGACAGCGCAAAGAAGAGGATCTTTGCCCGGTTCGAGCAGGGGGCGGCCCGGGAAAGCGGCCAGGGCCTCGGCCTCTCGATCTGCCGGATGCTCCTTGACCGCTATGGGGGCCGGATCTGGGCCGAAGACCGGGTGGCGGGGCACCCGGAGGAGGGCGCGGCGTTCCGGCTCACACTCAGGAAGGCCGGCGGCAGCGAACCCCTGGAGCCGGGAGCATCCCGCGCTCCCCGGTAACCGATCTCCCGCGCGAAGTGCGGGGGTGGTGACGGAGCCCCTCGTGTTGCCGCGTGATTTGAACGGGGCTCGATATGGTGCCGGAATCACGGTTAGAGGTGCGACCCGTGGGGGGCACCCCGGGGATGTCACGCAAAAAGATATTCACCGAGCCGGCACCGCCGCCATGCCCTTCTCCACCCGGCGGGCCATCTCCTGCTTGACCCTCCTGATCTTCTCCGCCTGGTCGCGCTCTGCAAGCTCCCGGCCCGCTTTGCCGACGACCTCCTCGCTCGGGACGCCCTTCGCGTTCATGACGCGCTGGTAGCCGAAACTCGCCCAGTCGTCCGGGAGGTCCCGCATCCGCACGTACTCCATGTTGTGGGGCGCAAGATCGAGCTGGTCTTCGATGACGCTGTTGACGTAGTCTTTGTTCGACTCAAAGACGATCAGCGGCTCGATGATATCGGCCTGCATGATGTCGCGGATATCGCGCCCCTCGATCTTCTTGATGAGCCGGGCACACTCGGTGAAGTGCGCGACCTCCATCCTCGTGAAGAGTTCCCAGATCCCCCGGATCCTCGGGTCGCTCTCGGTCTGTGCGCAGGAGTAGTAGTTGTAGGCCTCGTTGAGCTCGATCATCGCCATCTTCTCAAGCATCGTCTCCCGCGGATCACCAAGGAGCCCGTACTGGGTCACGTGCTGCTCCTCGATCTCCGCGATCTCCGCGTAGAGCTGCCGCGCGATCTCGTCGGGGTACATGAACCCGTGCGAGCGGTAGTAGAGCATCGTCTGCTGCTCCCCCGAGACGATCGTGGTGTAGTTCATCTTCGTCTTGATGCCGGCCGTGTCCTTGTCGTAGTGCTTGCGCATCGAGTCAACCGGGTGGCGGTGCTCGATGCTCGTCGGCCGGCCCGGTTTCACCTCGGTCTTACCCTGGACGATCGCCTCGGGGTCGCCGCCCTCGATGTAGTCGTAGAGGCAACTGTAGCGGTAGAGGTGGTCGAAGTCCTCCAGCAGCGCAAAGTCCAGCGTCTGCTTCACGTAGGGATCCGGTTCGTTCTTCGCCAGGTTCGCCGTAAGGTCGACCGCCACCTGCTCGTAGCCGAGCGTGGTCTCGATGACCGACTGGTCTGCCGGGTTGAGCCAGTTGACCGCTACCTGCTGCTGGGAGTCGATCCGCCGCATCAGGGCCATCGATTTCTTCACCTCAGGGTCGGGGTGCATCCGCTCGATAGCATGCGACATAAGGACGGCGTTGTTCTCGATGCCGTTCATGAGAATGATCCGGGTCCGGGTGTAGGCGTCGACCGCCTTCTTGTCGTACGGGGCCTTGACCATATCCTTCCAGTCCATGGGCTGCTCTTCGATCGGCATGCCCTCCGTCTCAAAGGGTTTAAACTGGGCCATTCTTCCTCCTCCCTGATCCCCGCCGATTCCATCAGTACGGATACTCCGGCGATGCAGCGGCGAAAGGCTCGAACTGTTCCGATCACCCCGCACCCCGGGAAACCGGGGGGCCTCCCCCCATGCCGGTCATGCCACAAAAACCTAACGGCCGGCGGAAGGGTGTGACGAAAACGCCTCTCCCGGCCGATCCGGCGATACCTCCGGCGGCGCCTGCCGGGTTTCCCGGCCCGGTCTCCCCCGGATCGTCCCCGGAACGCAAGGTATACACCACCGTCGAATCGGCCGGGCGGGCCGCTCCCCCGGTACAAAAGATTAAGTGTGCCGGGAGAAGAGAGATCGCCGGGTGGCCGGCCAGCCAGCCATCCGATGGCCAGGAGACAGGGACCATGACAGGAAGCGAAGACGAGCCGTCCGGCACCGGGCGGCGGGAGCCTGATGAGACGACCGAGAACCGTGATCCGGGGTTTGACAACGCCGCCCGGAGCCGGGAGGCCGGCAGGCTGCCCACGACCTCCCGCGGGAACAGCCGCGATTTCCCCGGCCTCCCCGCAGACTTCAGGGTCGATATCCTCGACCACGGCGACCGGGTGATCGTGGTTGCGGAACTGCCCGGCGTCGATGAGGAGACGATCACCATCCGGCTCCTGAACCCGCAGACCCTGCGGATAACGGCAAAGCGCGCCGTGCCCATCGAGGAGGAGCCGGGAGGGCACTTCACCCGGGAGCGGGGAACCGGCATCCTGAGCCGGCTGATACGCCTGCCCGCGAGCGTGATCGCCGAAGGCGCCGTGACGGGGTACAAAAACGGTGTCCTCGAGGTGCGCCTGCAGAAGATGAAGGGCGGGACCGGGCCGGGGGGTAAGGAGATCCCCATCGAGTGACCGGGGCTACCGCGGCCCCCCGCCCGCCCGCCGCTGGCGGCCGGGGGTCCGGGTCACGTAGCCCGTTGGCACGGTCCCGCGCCCGACAACCCGCACGGTATCGGCGGCAAGGTTCAGGAACTGCTTTGCGGCATCACGGACCGGCATATCCTGAAGGCGATACATGCCGGTGCCGGCCGCCGAGAATACCCGGGTCTCTTCCGGCCCGAACTCCCCTGCGATGACGGCATCCACGCCCCGGCCGGCGAGGTCGCGTGCGAACCGGTCGGCGGCGGCCCCCCCGGGCACGCAGTCCGTTGGGTTCACGATGATCCTCACGGCGAGGATCTCCCGGTCCTCCGCATCGACCAGGGTAAACGAGGGCGACGCCCAAAAGACCGGCGATACGGTATCGTCAAGTCCCCCGGCTCCCATGCCGGCAACTGCTATCCTCATCTCCCTATCGCCGGGCTCACCCTCAGCACGTCAAGGTATATAACAGGGCAGGAAGAGCAGAGGAGCACCCATCAGAACCGGGCCGCACCTGCCGCCATCCTGCTCGTCACCACCTGGGGATGGTAGCAGATGACGCTGTCACGGGCGGTGATCTTGCCGTTCTTCACCTGGTCGATGGCCGCGAGATGGTCCTGCACGCCCCGGGGGAGGAGGTAATACTCCCGCACGAACTCCCGCCCCCGCTCCCCCATCTCCGCGGCCTTCTCAGGGTGCCGGAGGAGGTGGAGGAGCCGGTCGGCGGTCTCCTGGATCGTCGAGACCAGGTAGCCGTTCCAGCCGTCGCGGACCTGGAGCGGTATGCCGCCGACGTTGCCGGCGACGACGGGTTTCCCCTTCCAGAGCCCTTCGGTCACCGTCAGCCCGAACCCCTCTTTTATGGACTTCTGGACAATCACGTCCGACGCCTGCTGGAGCGCGTTGATCTCCCGGTGGCTGTCCGGCGGGAGGTCGAGGACATGGATGTCCGGGTCGTCCTCGGCCGTCTCCCGGACCTCGCGCAGGACGAGGAAACACTCCGGGTCGTCGCATGCCCGTCCGCCGACGAGGACGAGCTGGCAGGGCGTCTTCCGGCGGACTCTTTTGAACGCCTGGATGACGCCGACCGGGTCCTTGAAGACGTCATAGCGGGAGACCTGGGTGACGATCGGCTTTTCCGGGTCGATCCCGTATCTCTCCAGGGTGGCATCGATCTCGGTTGCAGGAAGGTCGCGGTTCTTCTCGGAGAGGGGGTCGATGAACGGCGGGATGATGAAACTCGGCACGCTCCAGAGGGGAAGATACTGAAAACTGGAGAATACGCTTGCGTGGTACTTCTCGACCAGCCGCCGCATGATGTTTCCTATACTCCCTACGGTCCCGGTGGGGATCGTCTCGAGCTGGACGTGGCACCGCCAGAGCAGCCTCTTCTGCTCAAGCTCCCGGGCCGTCAGGAACTCGATGAGACCGAGCGGCTGGGGGTCGTGGACGGTAACAACGTCGGCGTCATCTTCGATCAGGCCTTCATTCTGCCGCTGGGCCTCCCAGTAGGTCTCGATCATCGACGGCGAGAACCCGTCGCGGCCCTGGAGGAAGTTGTGGAGGGTCTTGGTGACATCGAAGAACGCGGGTCCTGCCTCCATGACACTCCAGGTCGTCTCAAGACCGAGCGCGTTAAGGAACGGGACGTATGAGATCAGGATCTCTGCGACGCCGCCCCCGTAACGGGTCGAGTTGATCTCCTGCATCCTGATGCCCGAAAGACGCCCGGCGAGTTCTTCGATGGCCGAGAACTGTTCCGCTCCCACGATCTGCCGGTACTCCTTGAGGGAAGGGCAGCCGGGGAGGTCCGTAACGATCATCAGAGTTCCTGCCCGGTGATACACCCCCGGCCAATAAAATGCCTTTCGGTGGGGGTGCAGCGGCCCTGGTGGAGCAGGCCGGGCGCGGTTTCGCCGCTCCCGTACCCGGACGGCGGGGCCCCTCTTCCGGAAAGGCTCGCGGCGGGCGTTTGCCCGGGGAAAAAAGACTACCCGCTGCGGGCCTGCGATCTTGGGTGAGCGTCGTTGTCGGTATGGGAAGCGGCGTCCCGGGGGAGCGCCCTCTCAAGAGCCGCCTTCAACTCGGCAAGCGAGATGGGTTTCTCGAGGACCCCGACGATATCGCCCGAATACCGGGAGTACTCCTCGGGCCAGACATGTTTTGCGGTGAAGAGCAGGACCGGGATCTCCCTGTACTCCTCGTTCCGCTTCAGTTCCTCCAGGAACTGCCACCCGTCGATGGGCGACATCATCACGTCGAGGATGATGAGCGCGGGTTTCTCCTTCTTGAGCATCCTCAGGGCGTCCCACCCGTTGTGAACCAGGAGCGGTTCACGGTTGATCTTTTTGAGCAGCAGCTCCATTACTTCCAGTGTCGGCAGGTCATCATCGACGACCATGATCTTGTTTCCCACTGTTTTACACCTCCTTTGGTATCCTGATGGTGAAGGTGCTTCCCTCGCCCACCACGCTTGTCACCGTTATCTCCCCTCCATGCAGCTCGACATACTTATTTGCGATCGAGAGCCCGAGGCCCACTCGTCCCCCGTTGCGGTTCGGTCGTTCGGTGCCCCCGGTATAGAACGGCCCAAAGATCGACTTGATGGTATCGGCACCGATACCGATGCCATTATCGCACACCATAATATAATGGTTTCTATTTGATTCCGCATAGCGGATCCATATTTTTTTTGGCGGCTCATTATACTTAACTGCATTTGATACCAGGCTTTCCATCACCTGATAGAGCCGATCGTGATCTCCCCAGAGACGGGCAGCCTCCGGTATTTCATTGCAAAATTCCGCTTCCCGGTCGTAGCCGCTCCCGGAGATGACGGAATCGGCGAGCCGGCGGAGGGGCACGTCCTGGATGACGAGTTCGACGTGGTCCGCTGCAAGCAGGCTCAACTCGACCATCCTCTCCACCACCGCCTGCTCCTGCCGGGCGCACTCGAAGCAGGTCGTAAGGGACTCCTTCGTCTCCCCGGTAAGACCGTAGTGCCCGGGATCTTCGGTGATCATCTGGAGATACCCGATGAGCGGCTGCAACGGCGTGCGCAGCTCGTGGGAGAGGACGGCGACGAGCCCTTTCCACTGGTCGACCTCCAGGGCCATCTGCCTGCCGGCAAGTCTCTGCCGTCGTATCTCGGTGATGTCGCGCGCCGACCCGGCGACACCGATGAGGCTGCCGTCCGCCCCGTAATAGGGGGCCATCGTGACGGAGAAGGCATGGCGGATTCCCGCCAGTTCCAGGTCGAGATCGTAGCGCGTGTTCTTCCGATCCTCGACCACCTCCTTGAACCGTGCCATATGCTGCGCGGCGAGATCAGCGGGGAGAAGGGCATCCACACCCTGCCCGACGAGTGTCTCGGGGGAGATCCCGTGCTCGGCGGCGCGCAGCCAGGAGAAGTGGAGGATGCGGCCCGCGGCATCCTGCATGAAGAAGATATCGTTTGACTGGTGGATGAGTTCCGTCAGCCGCCCGTTTGTCTGGATGAGAGCGGCGCGCCCGTCCCCGAGCCTGCCGGTGTCCACGACCGTGCACTCGAAGAGGTTCTCGGCGGTCAGCGCCCGACAGGATACGAGGACCGCGCGGTCCTCGCCGTTTTTGGTGCGAAACGTCGTCTCGGTATTGCCGATGTAGCCTTCCCGCTCCATCTCCGCCGCGAACCGGGCCCTGTCCGCCTCATCCGGCCAGAACTTCTCTGCCGTGGTCCCGATGAGTTCGTGGGGCGCGTACCCGAGGATATCGGCACACCGCCTGCTGGCGCAGAGCAGCCGGAGGGTCTCTGGATCGCAGAGAAACTTTGCGTCGCGCGTATTCTCGACGACCTGCCGGCACCGGGAGATGGCGAGGTGAGGGGCCTGCGAAAAAAGGGTCGCCGCCCCGAAGACCCAGAAGAAGATCATCATGTGCAGTCCCGTCATCACCGGGTCTACGGCAAAGCCGAGGGCTGAGAGGTATGTCCGGATGAGGGCGAACCCGGCGACGAGGAATGCGGTCACCCTGAGCCCCTGCCTGGGGTACCAGAGAGCGGCAAGGAGTATCGGGATGCAGTAGATCAGGGAACAGGCGGGATAGACGCCGTAATCCGGTGCGACCGCCGTCAACATAAGCGATACGGCCGAAAATGACACGACCACGATCATTTTGACGAGATCCGTTCCGGTAAAGAGGTCTTCCCGGAGACGGATCGGTAGGCGCCGGTTTACGGACATAAGGAATACAGAGAATTATCCGGGAAGGGTATATATGCTGTTCGGAATATTGCATCAGGAGTTAAATAATTTTTCCCAAAAAGAAATATATGCCTTCACCTGCCGGGAACCTCATCCCGAATATTTCTCCGGTCCCGGGAGGGAGAGGGCAGGCGCCGCGCAGTGTCCTGTACCGCTTCCGAGGAGAGCCTATATGTGGATCGCCGCATAACCCTGGAATATGCGCCCGTTTGTCTTCGTCAACGTCGCCATGAGTGCCGACGGGAAGATCTCGACACGAGAGCGGCGGCAGGTGAGGATCTCGGGGAGCGCGGATTTTGCGCGGGTCGACCGGATCAAGGCGGAGAGCGATGCCATCATGGTCGGCATCGGCACCGTGCTCGCCGACAACCCTTCGCTCACCGTTAAATCGCCGGAACTCCGGGCCGGGCGGCGAGCGGCCGGGAAGGACGAACACCCCATCCGCGTCGTCGTGGATAGTGCCGGGAAAACCCCCCCGGATGCTGATATCCTCCACAAGGGGACCGGGAAACGGATCGTCGCCGTCTCGCGCAGGGCGGACCCGGAACAGGTGGCGGCCCTCGGCGAGCACGCCACCGTCGTCGTCGCCGGTGATGAGACCGTCGATCTCGCGGCCCTGCTCGCGGAACTCTACCGGCAGGGGGTCCGGCGGCTGATGGTCGAGGGGGGCGGGACCCTGATCTGGGCGCTTTTTGCGCAGGGACTCGTCGACGAACTCCAGACGTTCGTCGGCAACATCGTCATCGGCGGCAAGGACGCTCCCACGCCTGCCGACGGCGCCGGTTTTCTCAGGGAAGTGGATTTTGCACGGCTGCGCATCATCGAGGCCGAACGGCTCGACGACGGCCTGCTCATACGGTGGAGCGTGGAGAAAGAGTCGACTGCCGCCGGTTGAGGGCGGCGGCCGCAAAAAAATGGGAACCCGGGGTTCAGGGGACCTTCACGATCTCGTCTGTAACCTTGTATGAACCTCCCGTGACGAGGGAGACAGTTATCTCAACCCGGTTCTCACCTTCTGCTTCATTGATGGTGACCGCGTCGCCGATGCGCGGCTGCATCGTCCTGGTGACGACCTCCCCGGTCGATTTGGTCACGCGAAGATTGATGCCGTTCTCTTTGTTCACGAAATCCTGGCCTTTGCCACCGCTGAAGGTGATGGTAAGGTCGTGGGTGAACCGGGAGGGGTATCCGGCCGTAATCTGGAACGCAACCTCTTTGCCCGGCGGCATCGTCTGCGTCGGGCCGGGCGCGAGCGAGGCCCCTGTCGTCGGCACGGGAGTTTCCGTTGCCGCCGGGGTCCCGGTCCCCGGCGTGGACGGCCCGGCGTCGCCGCCGGAGCCCGTGCAGGCGGCACTGAACGAAAACGCGAGCAGAAGCACAATCAGAGCAGGTAGCAACCTGAAGTTCATAAGCCATTCATCTACATCAAGATATTTTACCCTTTCGTCACGCTCCCGGCATCCCGGCGATACGACAGTATAAATACCCGGTGCAGATCCCGGAACGGCTCTCCGGCCGACAGAAAAGTTTATAATTGGAGGAAGGAATCTTCTATCTACAAATCTGCTGGTGCAACGATGAATCTGCGAAGACCGAACGCAAACGAAGCGACGGGAACCAGCAACCGTTCCCGTGACGTCGTGCCCATGTCCGGGATCTGCACCCGGTGCGTCGACGGCTGCAAGGGGGCCTGCGAGATCTGGCTCTCCTCCTTCCGTGGCAGGGAAGTCCTCTACCCCGGCCCGTTCGGCGAGATCACGGCCGGCGCCGATAAGAACTACCCGGTCGACTACTCGCACCTGAACATTCAGGGCTACGCGGTCGGTGCGAAAGGGTTGCCGGAGGGCGCCGAGGCCGGCCCCGACACCGCTGTATTCTACGCCGCGGATACCCGGACCGAGTACGGGTGGAGCGCGAAGGTCCCGATGCGGATCCCGATCTTCACCGGGGCGCTCGGGTCGACCGAGAGCGCCCGCGCGAACTGGGAGCAGTTCGCCATCGGGGCTGCCATATCGGGTATCACGCTCGTCTGCGGGGAGAACGTCTGTGGTGTCGACCCGGGGCTGGTGCTCGACCACACCGGCAGGGTCGCGAGGTCCCCCGAGATGGACCGCCGGATCGAGATCTACCGAAAGTTCCGCGACCGGTACGGCGAACTCCTGGTTCAGCTGAACGTGGAGGACACACGGCTTGGGACCGCCGAGTACGTCTCCGCAAAGCACAACCTCGATACGATCGAGTTGAAGTGGGGGCAGGGCGCAAAGTGCATCGGTGGGGAGATCAAGGTCGACAGCCTCGCCCAGGCAAACCAGCTCAAAAGCCGGGGCTACATCGTCCTCCCGGACCCCGGGATCCGCGAGGTGCAGAAGGCCTTCGAGGACGGCGCCTTACGGGAGTTCGAGCGGCACTCCCGGGTGGGGTTCATCACCCGGGAGGGGTTCCTCGACGAGGTCGACCGGCTCCGCGACATCGGCTTTAAGCGGGTCACCCTCAAGACCGGCGCCTACTCGGCCGTCGAACTCGCGATGGCAATCCGTTACGGTGCCGAGGCGAAGATCGACCTCCTCACCATCGACGGTGCGCCCGGCGGCACGGGGATGAGCCCCTGGCCGATGATGAACGAGTGGGGGATCCCGACCTTCTACATCGAGTCCCTTGCCTACCAGTTCTGCGAGCGGCTCCGGGAGCGGGGCATCCGGGTCCCGGACATCGCCGTCGCCGGCGGGTTTGCCGACGAGGCGAACGTCTTCAAGGCGCTTGCCATGGGGAGCCCCTACGTCCGGGCCGTCTGCATGGGCCGCGGCCTCATGATCCCCGGCATGGTCGGAAAGAACATCGGAAAGTGGCTCGATGCCGGCGAACTCCCAAAGACCGTCTCGAAGTACGGCCGCACCAAAGAGGAGATCTTCGTCTGCTACGAGGAGCTCCGGGAGAAGTACTCCGACCGGATCGACGAGATCCCGCTCGGTGCGGTCGGGATCTACACCTACACGCAGAAATTCAGGACGGGGCTGCAGCAGATCATGGCCGGGACCCGGAACTTCAGCCTCCGGACAATCGCCCGGAGCGACCTGATGGCCCTGACCGAGGAGGCGGAGGCGGTCTCCGGCATACCCTACGTCATGCGGGCCTACCGCGATGCGGCCGAGGCGATCCTTGATTCGTGAGCGGGAGACGGCATGGGCGCCATCCTTCCCCGGCCTCCCTCATCCGGACAGACCGAACCGGCGGCCGGGAAAAACCACCGGGATAACCGGAATAAACAAGTTTTAATAATATTTTGTATTCACGATAATATTTAATGCGAAGAGTGCATCAGGTGTGCCCTGATACACCATGCATACGGATACCAGTCCGACCCTCCTCATCACCGGGGGGGCAGGGTTCATCGGGTCACACCTCGCAACCGAGTTGCTGCAGCACGGCTACCGGGTCCGCATCCTCGACAACCTGACGCCGCGGGTGCACGGCCCGGAACGCCAACGGCCCCGGCACCTTGACCGGCGGGTTGAGGTCGTCGTCGGGGACGTCCGGGACCCGCACCGGCTGCGGGAGGCCCTCGATGGAATCGACTCCGTCATTCACCTGGCTGCGGTCGTCGGGGAACGGTCGAGCATGTACCAGATCGAGAAGTACATGAGCGTCAACACCTCAGGGACCGCCGTCCTCCTCGAGGCCTTACTGGATCACCCGGTCAAGCGGCTCGTCGTCGCCTCAAGCAGCGCCGTCTACGGGGAAGGGTTGTACTGCTCGTACAACGGCGCTATCTACCCGAAGATCCGGCGTTCTCCGGGGCAGGTGGCGAAGGGGGACTGGGAGCCCCGGAGCCCGGACGGCGAGGTGATCTACCCCCTCCCCACACCGGAGGCGAAGGAGGCGTCGCCGCTCTCGATCTACGCCGTCTCCAAGCACGACCAGGAGGAGATGTGCAGGGTGATCGGTGAGTCCTACGGCATCCCGACGACCATCCTCCGGCTCTTTTCCGTCTACGGCCCGCACCAGGGGTATGCCAACCCCTACTCCGGCATGCTGACCGAGTACACGTTCCGCCTGCTCCAGGGACTCTCCGTGCACCTCTTCGAGGACGGCTACCAGCAGCGCGACTTCGTGAGCGTCTACGACGTGGCGCGCGCCTTCCGCCTGGCCCTTGAGTCCCCCCGCGCCGGGGGGGAGACGTTCAACATCGGGAGCGGCCGCCCCCACACGTTCTGGACCGTCGCCGACCGACTTATGGCGATAACCGGGCGGCAGGACCTCTCCCCCGAGATCACGGGGGCGGGACGCGTGGGGGATATCCGCCACTGCATCGCGGACATTAGCCGCGCACGAGAGGCCCTCGGTTACGAGCCGGAGGTCTCCCTCGAAGCGGGCCTGCTCGACCTTGTCGCCTGGATCAAGGCGGATATCGCAGAGCGGCGGATGGTCCCGGCATCCCTCAAGGTTCCGGCGTCGTCACGCCTCCGGGTTTGAGGGGCGCCCCTCTCCGGGCCGGGTGCGGCAGGACCGCACCACGCCCCCGCTCGCGGCGCAACCTATATACCCGCCGGCAGGCTACGGCACGCCTGATAACCATGAGCGAATACTCCGTGCTGATCGGCGGGAGGGCCGGCGAAGGCATCAATACGGCAGGCCTTTCCATCGCCCGCCTCTTCTCGCGCCTTGGCTACCGCACCTGCATGTATTTCGATTACCCCTCGCTCATCCGGGGCGGGCACAACTTCGCGATCGTCCGGGCCTCCGATATGAGGATAGGGGCGCACCGCACGCCGGTCGACGTCCTCCTCGCCTTCGACCAGAACAGCATCGAGCACCACCGCCAGAGGATCCGCGACACCACGACCGTCGTCTACGACGCTTCAACGGTGGTGAGAGGCCAGGGCTACGGCCTCCCGCTCGATGCGATCCTCAAGGAGGAGAACGCACCCCCGATCACCGGGAACTCCGCGATGCTCGGGGCGCTCGCGCAGGTGGCGGGTATCGACCGGGATCTCCTCGAGGCGGTCCTCCGCGAAAGTGTCCCCGCAAAGCACCTTGAGGCAAACCTCCGGGTCGCCGGGAGGGGTTACGACGCCGTGGAGAACGTCTTCACCGTCGAGCCGCTCGATGCCCCGACCTTCCCGGTCCTGACGGGAAACGAGGCCGCCGGGCTCGGGCTCGTCCACGGCGGGCTTGAGTCCTACGTCGCCTACCCGATGACCCCATCCTCAAACCTCCTTCACTTCCTTGCCGAACACGCCGAAGATTTCTCGATCAAGGTCCTCCACCCTGAAAACGAGATCAGCGTCATCCTGATGGCGCTCGGGCTCGCCTACGCCGGCGAGAAGGCGGCGGTCGGCACATCGGGCGGCGGGTTCTGCCTGATGACCGAAGGCCTCTCGTTTGCCGGGATGGCGGAGCTCCCCGTGACGATCGTGATGGGGCAGCGGCCCGGCCCGAGCACCGGCATGCCGACCTACACCGCCCAGAGCGACCTCCACTTCGTCCTGAACGCGGGCCAGGGGGAGTTTCCCCGGCTGGTCGCCGCTCCCGGCGACCTCGAGGAGGCCTACACCTGGTCGTCGACCGCCCTGATGCTCTCCTGGAAGTACCAGGTGCCTTCGATCATCCTGACCGACAAGACCCTCGCAGAAGGGGCCTCCTCCTTCGATATCGAGACTGTCGTCCCGCACCCGGACCAGGAACCCGTGCTCTGGGACGGAGCCGGGGAGTATCGCCGGTATGCCCCGCGAGAGGGCGGCGTCTCGCCGCTCGCGTTCCCGGGGAGGGAAGGCGCCGTCGTCAGGGTGAACAGTTACGCTCACGACGAGGCCGGGTTCACCACGGAGGCCGCGGCGGACGTGAAGCTGCTGCAGGAGAAGAGGCTCGCGAAAGGCGAGAGCCTCAAGGCGGAACTTGCGACCTACCCCACGGTGAAGGCCTACGGCCCCCGCAACTCCGGGGCGACGATCGTCTGCTGGGGCTCGGAGAAGTGGGCGTGCATCGAGGCCGCCGAAAAGTTCGGGGCGCGGGTCGTCCAGCCGCTCGTCCTTGCGCCGTTCCCCGTCCGGCACTGGAAGGAGGCGATGATCGGGGCGGGGAAGATCATCTGCGTCGAGAACAACGCTACGGGAGAGCTCGCCCGCCTCCTCCGGCAGCAGGGTTTCGACCCCGGCCGCCCGGTCCTGAAGTACGACGGGCGGCCGTTTGCCGTCGACGAACTGGAGGCACGCCTTCTGGAGGTGCTCGCATGAGCCCGGAGCAACCTGCCGGAAAACCGGCCGGCGGGCTCATCAGCCCGGCACAGAACACCTGGTGCCCCGGGTGCGGCAACTTCGCAATCGAGCACATGATGAAGTCGGCCATCGCCGAACTCTCGGAGGAGGAGGGGATACCCCTCCATAACTTCGTCCTCCTCGGGGGGATCGGGTGCCACGGAAAACTGGTCGATTACTTAAACGTCAACAGTTTCTACGGTATCCACGGACGATCGATACCGGCGGCCACCGGGATGCGCCTTGCAAACCCGGACTTAAAGATCATCTGCCACGTCGGGGACGGCGACATCTACGCGGAAGGGCTCGACCACCTCATCTTTGCGGCCAAACGGAACAGCGATATCACGGTCATCGTCCACGACAACCGGGTCTACGGGCTGACGACGGGGCAGTACACCCCCACGTCGCCCTTTGGGTTTCGCGGCCGCTCCACCCCCGGCGGGATCACGGAGCACCCCATCAACCCCCTCGAGGTGATGCTCGCCGCCGGGGCCACCCACATCGCCCGGGGCTACACGAAGAAGGTCCGGCACCTCAAAGACCTCTTCAAGGAGGCGATCCTGCACCGGGGGTTCTCGTTCGTCGACGTCCTCCAGATCTGCGCGACCTACTTCAACCTGACCGGCTACTACGACGCTCACGCCTACGAGCTCGCGGAAGGGGAGGTCGAGACGGGCAGGTTCGAGAGCGCTCAAGAAAAGATCCGGGAATGGGACTACGATCAAGAGGCGCCGATCGCACTCGGGACGTTCTACTCGGTCGAAAAACCGATCTACGAGGAGAAGTTCCAGGCGCTCACCGCCGGGAAACCGGACCGGCGGGCGCTTGTCCGGAAGATGATCGAGGGGCGGCGGTGAGTTCCGGCCGGGACCTTTATATCCTCTCGGGCCCCCAGGGGGCCCGGGGACGGGCGGGATGCCGCCGGGTCCCGGCAGGCGCCCGGGCCCGGATCACGAGGTGAGGCGGGATGAGACGGCTGGAAGGAAAGAACGTCCTCGTCACCGGCGGATCGACCGGCATCGGCCGGGCGACGGCGATCAGGTTCGCGGACGAGGGCGCAAACGTCGCCATCAATTACTATACGAGCGAGACGGAAGCGGAGATAACGCTTGAAGAGGCGAGAACGACCTGCAACATCATCCGCGGGAAAGGATGCGGCGAGATGCTGGTCCAGGGGGACGTCGCGAGCGAAGAGGACGTCAGGCGCATATTCCACGAGATCCTTGGCGCATGGGGAAGGCTCGATATCCTGATCAACAACGCGGGGATCCAGGCCGCGAGCCCGGCCCACGAGACGGATATGGAGGCCTACGACCGGGTCCTCGCGGTGAACCTCCGGGGCGCGTTCCTCTGCGCCCGCGAGGCCGTGCGGCACTTCCTCGACCGCGGGGGCGGGGGCATCATCATCAACAACACATCGGTCCACGAGGCCATCCCGAAACCGTATTACGCCCCTTATGCCGCGAGCAAGGCGGGGCTTGGGGCCCTCGGGAGGACCCTTGCGCTCGAGTACGCCGGGCAGGGCATCCGGGTCAACACGGTCGCCCCCGGCGCCATCGCAACCCCGATAAACCGCGAGTGGCTGGAGGATCCCGAAAAGAGGGCGGAGGTGGAGAAACACATCCCGATGGGCCGCGCCGGGGAGCCGGAGGAGGTCGCTGCGATCTTCGTGTTCCTCGCGTCCGACGAGGCCGCCTACATCACCGGGCAGACGCTCTACGTCGACGGGGGGCTGACCCTCTGCGCCGACTTCAGGACGCCGTGGTCGTCGGGAGCTGAGGGCCAAAAGAGGTTCTCCCCGCAAACGGTCGCCGCCGAGCCGGGATCCCCCCCACAGGATCCCGGCCGGCGGATTCATTCAAACAAATTAATATAATTCTATTTTTATACAGTAAAACCCAAAAAATGGCGCCCGGCGCAGGATCCGCTGCCGGGATTCCGGCACGAAAGGCCCTCGCCCTCCCCCGGGCGATCCCCGAAGGTGAACAGTTTCATGAGCACCAGAACTGGATATCCAGGAAACCATGGTCTTTGAGACAGAAGAGTACCTGACGGACGAAGAGATCCAGCACGGCTTAAAACTCGTCATCAGGGACGGTCTTGCCACCCAGGCGATGGTGACGCTGACCGGCGGCATCTTCCTCGTAGCCTTTGCCCTGGAGCTCGGCGCATCCAACACCGTCATCGGCCTGCTCGCCGCGATCCCGCCGCTTGCCGAACTCCTGCAGATGCCCGCGATCTACATCGTCGACCGCGTCAGGAAAAGGAGGCTCGTGGTCGTGGCGGCGTCGCTTGCCGCCCGCCTCTGCTGGATACCCATCATCCTGATACCGTTCGCCTTCTCGCTGGAACAGGGCGTATTCGTGCTCATAGCATCGATTGCTCTCTACTCGTCGTTCTCGGCGGTCTCGCACTGCGGCTGGAACTCCTGGATGCGGGACCTGATACCGCAGGATCGGCTCGGGGCCTTCTTCTCCCGGCGGATGACCCTCTCGACGGCACTTGCGCTCGTCATCAGCCTCGCCGCCGGTTTCTTCATCGACTCCTGGAAAGTCGTCTTCCCGGACCTTGCAGCCTACGGCTACTCTGCCCTCTTCCTCCTCGGGCTCATCGCCGGCCTCGTCGGGATCACCCTCCTTGCCCGCACGCCCGAACCCCGGATGGTCACCGCCGATGAGGAGGACGGTCTGCTCGCCGCCATCAGAAAACCTTTTGCGGACATCAACTTCCGGAACCTGATCGTCTTCCTCGGTTCGTGGAACTTCGCCGTCAACCTTGCAGCGCCGTTCTTCACGGTCTACATGCTGCAGAGGATAGGCCTTGACATATCGGTCGTCGTCGCCCTCGGCGTCCTCAGCCAGATCATGAACATCGTCTTCTACCGGTCCTGGGGCCGGGTCTCCGACCGCTACTCCAACAAGTCGGTCCTCGCCGTGAGCGGCCCGCTCTTTATGCTCGCGATCTTCGCGTGGATGTTCGTCACGCTCCCCGACGTCTACCCCCTGACCTACCCGCTGCTCATCCTCATCCACATCCTCATGGGGATATCGCTTGCGGGTGTCTCGCTCGCCTCGGGAAACATCAGCTTAAAGATGGCCCCGCAGGGCCAGGCGACCAGTTACCTTGCGGCGAGCACCTTCACGAACTCGGTCGCCGCCGGGATCGCCCCGATCCTCGGCGGTCTCTTCGTGGACTTCTTTGCCGAGCGGGAACTGATATGGACCCTGATCTGGAAGGACCCGGTGCGCGAACTTGTCTTTGTCACCCTTGACCTGCAGCAGTGGGAGTTCTTCTTCCTCTTCGCCTTCATCCTCGGGCTCTACTCCCTGCACCGCCTGGCCGCGGTGCAGGAGGAGGGGGAGGCGAAGGAACAGGAGATCGTCGATGAGCTCATCGCGGGGGTCCGGCGGGATATGCGGAACTTTTCCCCGGCGGGAGGCCTCCGCGACCTGGTGAAGTTCCCCTTCTCGTCCGCGAGGGCCGGGCGGAGGAAGAAGCGGTAGAGGCGGGAAAGCGGCTCCGATACCTTCATCAACCCGGGCAGCCCCGTTCCGGTATCATGAACCTGACGAATCTCTCCCTCAGCCTCGCCATCGCTGCGCTGCTTGCGGCGGTGCTCGCCGCAGGATGCGCCGGCAGTCTCCTCTCAACGGGCGGGAACAGCACCCCGGCACCGCCGGACGGCGCTGTCGTCCTCCCGGCCCCCCGTCCCGAAAGCAGCACCTCCGTTGAGGAGGCGCTCCGGGAGCGGCGTTCTGTCCGGGCCTACGCCGAAGTGCCGCTCATGCTTGCCGACGTCGGGCAGGTCCTCTGGGCGGCGCAGGGGGTCACGGATGAGCGGGGTTACCGAACCGCCCCCTCCGCCGGCGCCCTCTACCCCCTGGAGGTCTACGTCGTCGCGGGCAACGTCGCGGACTTTGAACCGGGGATCTACCACTACCGGCCCGGGGACCACCTGCTCGTCCGGGTCAGCGGCGGGGACCGGCGGGCCGACCTCCGGGCAGCGGCCGCCGACCAGGCCCCCGTGGGGGAGGCCCCGGCAACGCTTGTCATCGCCGCGGTCCAGGAGCGGACGACTAGAAAGTACGGCGACCGGGGGATACGCTACGTCGCCATGGAGGCCGGGCACGCCGCAGAGAATGTCTACCTCCAGGCGGAGGGGCTCGATCTCTCCACCGTCGCGATCGGGGCGTTCGACGATGACCGGGTCCGGGAGGTCCTTATGCTCCCGGAGAACATGACGCCGCTCTACCTGATGCCGGTGGGGAGGCCCGTTCCCGGGAATGGTTGACGTCGCGGGCGGGCCGGCAGGACCCCTCACCACTCCGGCCGCGGCGTAACCCCCTGCACCGACGGCTGCTGCTGGCTGACGCAGTGGATCGCACCGAACCCCGCGACCATCGCCGTGCAGTCGATCCCGACGACCTCGCGGTCCGGGAAGGCCTGCCGGATCCGGGCGAGAGCGACCTCGTCGTTTGGGTGACCGAAGACCGGCACCAGCACGACGGTGTTCCCGATGTAGAAGTTCGCGTAACTTGCCGGCAACCGCTCCTCGCCGCCGACCGCCCCCGGCATCGGGAGCGGTATGACCGTCAAGGGGTTGCCGTCTTGGTCGGTCGACGCCTGGAGGATCGCGTAGTTCTCCTGCAGGACCGCGTAATTCTCGTCGTCCTCGTTCTCCTCGATGGCGCAGAGGATCGTTGTCGGGTTCACGAACCGGGCGATGTCGTCGATGTGGCCGTCGGTGTCGTCGCCGGCGATCCCCTGCTTTAGCCAGATGACGTGGCCGGCACCGAGGTAAGCCTCCAGGTAGGCCTCGATCTCCTCCCGCGAGAGGCGCGGGTTCCGGTTCGGGTTCAGGAGGCAGGCCTCCGTCGTGAGCACCGTGCCGCACCCGTTCACCTCGATCGAACCCCCCTCCATGACGATCCCGGGCGTAAAGAGAGGTAAGTCCATCTCCCGGTTCATGATGAGCGGTATCTGGGTATCGGCCATCAGTTCCGGGTACTTCTCTCCCCAGGCGTTGAACGTCCAGTTCACCATCGCAAGACCCCCGGTCTTATGGTTGACCACAAACGTCGGGCCGTAGTCGCGGAACCAGACGTCGGCGTACCCGGTGGCGTGGAACCTGACGTTCCCGGTATCGACGCCCTCCTCCTCCAGCATCGCCTCGACCCGGGTGCGCATCGCCTCACCGGTGACAAGGAGGTTGACGGTCTCGGACCCGCGGAGCGCCGCGATGATCTCGACGTAGACCGCCTCCACCGCTGCAAGGTCGGGGAACGTCTCACGGTCGTGGGGCCAGGAGAGCCAGACGGCGTCGTGCGGCTCCCATTCCGCCGGCATATGGTACCCGAGCGCCTGCGGGGTCTTCTCCGGCATGAGTTTCTGGGTGATCACCCCGTAGGTCTCCGGCCGCCGGTTTCGGAAGAACCCCCAGCCCTCCCGGACGGCCTCGTTTCCTGTGAGGTCGACCTCCACGACGAGAACCTCCTCGTCAGTCTCCCCCGCCCGGGCAAGGACGTTCCCGAAAGCGTCGGCGACGAACGAGCTCCCGAAGAACCGGATATCGCCTTCCGCGCCCACTCGGTTGACGGCGGCGACGTGGACGCTGTTTGCTATCGCGTGGCCCCGCTGCACCGTCTCCCAGGCATCGCGCCAGTCGCCCTCGGGAGGCTCCTCCTCTCCCGCAATCCGGCCGATGGCAGTCGGGTAGAAGATGATCTCCGCACCCTGCAGCGCAACCGCCCTCGCGGCCTCCGGGAACCACTGGTCGTAACAGATGAGCACGGCAATCCGGCCGTACCGGGTGTCGTAGACCCGGTAGCGGTCCCCCGGCCGGAAGTAGTTCTTCTCGTAGAAGAGCGGGTCGTAGGGGATATGCACCTTCCGGTAGGGAGGGAGCAGTTGCCCGTCCGCATCGATGACGGCCGCCGTGTTGTAGAACTCGCCGGACGCCGTCCGCTCGTAGAGCGGCACGACGATCACGACGCCGTGCTCCCGGGCGAGCGCCGAGAACGCCTCAGTCGAGGTTCCCGGTATGGTCTCGGCAAAGTTGGACGCGTCTCTATCCTCGTACTGCGGGAAGTAGGGGGTCCGGTAGAGTTCCTGCAGGCAGAGGATCCGGGCACCCTCCGCGATCGCCCGTTTCGCCAGGGCGAGGGTGTGCTCCAGGTTGCGGCCGAGGTCGTCGCCCGCCGTCGTCTGGATGAGGCCGATCTTCTGTGTGCTCATCTGTATCATCTCACCGTATCGGTAGGGCATTCCAGCGCTTTATATCAACCGCCGCCGGGCCATACCGTTATCCGGTATCGCGCCCCTCGTATACAGGAGAGATGGAGTTCGCGACAACCCTCCTCATCGCCGTCGGTCTTGCGATGGATGCGTTCGCCGTTGCGGTCAGCGGGGGCGCCGCCGTGCGGGAGGACCGGTTCAGGTACGCCCTCATCGTCGGGGCGCTTTTTGGAGGATTCCAGGCGGGGATGCCGGTGCTCGGGTGGCTCGGCGGGGCGAGCCTCGCTTCGTTCATCGGGGCCTACGACCACTGGATCGCCTTCCTGCTGCTCGCCCTGATCGGCGGGAAGATGGTCGTCGAGGCGGTGCGGGGGGACGGCGAGACCGTGCAGTTTGCCGCCGGGAGCACGGCGACCCTGCTCCTGCTCGCGGTCGCGACCAGCATCGACGCGCTCGCCGTCGGCGTCACGTTTGCCGTGCTGGATATGCCGATCTTCTGGCCCGCAGTCACGATCGGCGCCGTAACGTTCGCCCTCTCCGCTGCCGGGGTGCTGATAGGCGGTTCGGTAGGCCGGATCTTCGGGCGGAAGATCGAGGTCTTCGGCGGCGTGATCCTGATCGGCATCGGCCTGCGGATCCTGCTCGACCACCTTATCATCTAGTGCAACGATCCTCAATTACCGGCACTCTTGACTTATCGATCTTGTTTCGCACGGCCCCCACCCCCATGACGATGCCCACACGGCCCACTCCATGGGGAGATCCCGGAGAAGAACCAGATACCGGCCCGTTCTCTTCACCCTTCCAGAAAACTGGCGCGAGGACCGCTCCTTGGCACGGCCTTCCCCGGGTATCGCCATGACTGCCCTGCCCCGGGAGGGGCGGGGAGAGGCCGGAGGCCGGGCGGGGTGGGGTTGCGAGTATCACTACCTGGTGAGACAGGGAGGGGCTTGCCCCTCCCCGTCGGCCCTCCCCAAGGGCGATACCCCACGGTCCACTGCACGGGAGATCCCGGAGGAGAACCGGATACGGCCTTCCCACTGGATATCGCCATGACTGCCCCACCCCGTGGCGATACCCCACGGTCCACCGCCCCGGGGATCGGAGAAGAACCGGGTCCGGGCCCGCTCTCCCCCCCGGGAAACCGGCGCGAGGACCGCTCCCGGGGCACGGCTCATCCCCGGATATACGCCTGGGCGCTGCCCCCGCCCCTACCGGGCGGGGTGGGGTTGCCGGAGAGGAGCGCCCCGGGTGGAACGGGACGAAGGCCGGATAGGGTCTGTCCGTCTGAACTCGTTGCACCAGCACCTCACCCGGTCTCGTCCAGGATCCGCCGCATCTCGAGGGTGACCTCTTTGCTCTCCGGGTCGAGCGCGACAAGCCTGAGGTCCTGTGCCGACCGGACACCGACGCCGAGTTCCGCCGCCCGGGCGATCTGGTCCATCGCAAAGATCCGGCCCCGCATCACCTCCGGTGTCGAGCCGTGAAGCCGGAGGAGAGCGATTCCGGCGGCGTCGAGGGCGACCCGGTCTGTGCTTGCGAGGATGACGTTCGGGGCGATGTGGTGGCCCCGTTCGGGCCCCCCCGTCGAGAACCCCTCCGTCGCGTCCATGATGGCGAGCGCGCAGGGGAAGAACCGGTTGATCTCGGCGATCATCCGGCGCTGGTGCGGCGAGGCATGCAGTTCCGCCATGTAGTTGTAGCCGCCTTCGGGGTTCTTCTTCGCCACGGCCCCGACCGGGTTCTTCAGCGAGAGGGAGACGTGCCCGCCGAACCGGTGGGTCTTTAAGCAGCAGGTCTGGATCACCGCATCGGCCTCCCGGAAGAGCCGGGCGAGCAGGAACCCCTGTTTCCAGTGGAGGCCGTCCGGGGGGACCGCCTCCCACCCTTCCGGGGGCAGATCGTCGAGGGCCACCACCTCCGCCCCCACCCGGGCCGCGACGCCGACGGCCCCCCGGTTCTTCAAGACCGCACGGGTCTCGCCCATCCCGCTCCGCTCCCCGAGCCGGATCGTCCGGGCGCCGGCATCAAGGGCCAGCCCGAGGATGGCCTCCAGAGTATCGGGATGAGTTGTGGCGGGGAACGGGTCGTCGCTGTTGAAGTTCGCCTTGACCGCGACGTCTTTCCCGTCGAAGGCAGGGGGCCCGACCTCGCGCCAGAGCGTCTCAATAGCGTGGTTGCGATCCGATGCGTCGATGACGTAGACTTCAGATGCTGCCGGGGATGCCATGCGCGCAGGGTATCCCGCCAATCTATAAAAATATACCCTGAAAGACTCTTTCGCGGCTCAGTTTTTGAAAACACTTCCCCCTCAGGGGTTGTGGTCGCCCGTTCCCGGTGACCGGCAGGTGGGCCGGGCTCCTGCCGGCCACGCCCGTCCCCGACGGTACTCGAGCAGGCCGGAGGTCTCCGGGCAGCGGGAGGTTGAGCGCCGCGCCGCCCCGGCCGGCACACCCCCCGGGGAGGTGGATCCGGGCAACCGCATTCGACACGTATAAGAGCACCACGAACGCAATACGTAGTAAAACCTCAAGGCAATCGTAGAGACCGCGCAGATTGCGTGGAATGCTTTCAAACGGCGTGCGGCTCTGCCTTGTGCCGTTGGAAGAGTAAAAGGTATGAGGCCAGTACAACCATGACTTCCAGAATGCATACCCCCCACACCACCTGTCCCAGCTGCCATGAAGAGGTCTTCCTGGACGAACTCGTGGGCGGGCGCTGTCCCCTCTGCGGGTACTCCCTCGACGAAGACGACGGGACCTGCAGCGAGTACGAGGAGACCCTCGAGCGCTCTGACCTTGGGTGGATGATCCTTCAATTTTTTATCTTCAGACGGTTCTGCAGCGAGGGAGCAAACCCGCTCCAGGTCATGCAGGTCCTCTCCCGGTATGAGGAGCTCGCCCAGTGCAACCCCGCCGACGCGGAGAAGATGCAGTTCACTCTGGAAGTTCCGATGAGCCGCTGGGAACGGCTGCTCCCGAAACGATGCTCAAAATGCGGCAGGATATTCTTCTCCGGGGGAAAAGCAGTCATCTCGGGAGACCTCTCGTCCCCCGAGCACCCCCGGACGTATATCTGCCCGTCCTGCTGATCAGTAGGTCCGGGCAACCAGGGTAGACGTGCCGTTCCCGCCGCAGGCGATGCACGGGCCGTCGGAGACGGCGATCAGGTCTGACCGGATGTCGGACCCGAGGATGCTCGCATCCACCGCCGCCTCAATCTTTTCCGCACACTCCTGCGACCCGCACCAGTGGACGACCGCAACCCCGTCCTTCACCGCGAGGGCGGTCTCGTCAAGGGTTGCCGCCACGGTGATCCGGTCGGCCATCGCCTGCCGTGCCGCCTGCAGAATCCCCCTCCTGAACTCCGCAAGGGCCGAGATTACTCCTTCAACGACGCCCCGCCGGTCGAGGGTGATCTTATGGCCGTCCCGGGTCACGGCGACGACCGTGTTCGCGTCGATGTCGCGCGGCCCGAGCTCGAGCCGCAACGGAACACCGCGCATCTCCCAGTGGTAGTACTTCGCGCCCGGGCGCAAGTCCCGGTCGTCCAGTTTCACGGCGAACCCGGCGTCCCGGAGATCCTCCTCGAGCGCCGCTGCAGCCGAGAGCACCTCGTCGCGCCGTTTCCCGACGATGATCGGCACGATGACGATCTCGATCGGCGCGACCTCCGGCGGCAGCACGAGCCCCTTGTCGTCGCCGTGGACGCTGATCACGGCTGCAATCGACCGCTCGGATATACCGTAGCAGGTCTGGCAGGCATACTGCCGCTCCCCGTTCGCGTCCTCGTAGGTGATATCGTAGGTCCGGGAGAAGTGGTCGCCGAGCATGTGCACCGTCCCGATCTGGAGGGTCTTTCCATCAGGCATGATAGTGTCGACCGCGATGGTGTAGTCGGCGCCCGGGAACTTGTCCCAGGCC
The DNA here is from genome assembly GCF_913757945.1 of Methanoculleus sp. 10. Taxonomy (NCBI): domain Archaea; kingdom Methanobacteriati; phylum Methanobacteriota; class Methanomicrobia; order Methanomicrobiales; family Methanomicrobiaceae; genus Methanoculleus; species Methanoculleus sp. 10. The sequence goes on from NZ_CAJYDP010000011.1 coordinate 35,658, forward strand.
GGGCGGCGGGATACGATCACCGGCACCCGGAGACTCTCGTAGAACTCCTGATAGAGGGCGAGCGCGGCCTCGACCTGCGCCTCCGCCTCCTCGCGCGTCGCGTGCACGGTGTGTGCCTCCTTAAATGACGTGATCTCCCGGAGACGGATGAGCGGGCGGGTGTGTTTCGTCTCGTAGCGGAACGTATTGACGATCTGGTAGAGTTTAAGGGGGAGGTCCGTGTGGGACCGGATCCAGAGCGAGTACATCGGGTAGATGGCCGTCTCGCTCGTGGGCCGGAGAGCGAGCGGCACGTCGAGCTCGTTCTTGCCGCCGTGGGTGACCCAGTAGACCTCGTCCTCGAACCCCTTGATGTGCGTGGCCTCCTTCATGAACTCGGTCTCGGGGATCAGGAGGGGAAACATCGTCTCCGCGTGGTCGCGGTCCATCAGGTCCCGGAGTATGCCGTATGCACGCTTCCTGATGGCGAACCCGTGGGGATACCAGACGTACAGCCCCTTGACCGGGTAGCGGACGTCCATGATCTCGGCTCGCCAGAGAACCTCGTTATACCACTCGGAAAAATCGTTTTTCCGGGGAAGTGCGCCTGTATCTTCTTCCATCCGTCTCGTACCTCAAAAATTGTTGATCTGCCTGCTTTATATGATCACACTTAGGACTGCCGGCGTAATAAATGCCTCCACAATCGCGGCAACCGCGAGGAGCGGGACGACGACCCGGAGAAAGAGGCGGGCGAGAGGCAGGGCTCTGGCAGCGGCATCGCCTCTCCCGTGCCACTCGGCGATGAGTTCCTGTCCGAGGAGGAGCCCGAGGCCCCCGGCGATGAGGAAGGAAGGGATCTCGAAGATGCCGTGCGGGACGAGTGCCGCCGCGACGAAGAGGAGGCCCTGCTGCTGCCGCACGAGCTCCATCACCGCACCGATCAGGAGCCCGTTGACCGTAAGGATCAGCAGGGTGACGATGCCGAGGGATGCGCCTCCGAGGAAGAGGAGGAGACAGGTGCCGAGGTTGTTTAAGAAGATCTTGCCCGCGAGCACCGCCGGGGAGTCGGAGAGGAGCTGGCCTGCGACCTGGTCGCGGAAGAGGGTCATGACCTCCACGCCGACCGCCGGATCGCGGGCTACGGCAACGACGCCGAGGCCGACCGAGACGGCAAAGACGGCGGCCGCAAAGATCGTGGCCCGGGTGATGGGGCGTTCAGACATAGAGCACCATCCGCACCATGTCCCGTATCCCGGGCGCCATGCCGACGACGATCATCGCGAGCAATATGAGGTGCCAGAGATCGGGGTTCCCCTCCCGCCGGTACTGTTCGAGGATATAAATGGCGGGGATGATCACCACGATCTTGAGGAGAAACATCGAGAACGCGGTGCCGGTCGCCTCGATCAGGTTCGAGCCCACGACGTGCTGCTCGACGTAGTGGACGGGGTGGATCTCGATGCCGTAACTTGTCGCGCTCGCGTCCAGCATATGGCCGAAGATGAGGAGTTTGTAGAGGATGTTCGAGGCATACTCCCACTTTGCGCCGTAGACGAGGAGAGCCCAGAGGGCGAGCGACGTGACCGACGCGAGCGCGAGGATGGCGGCGAGGACGTCGAGCGCGATCTTCGTCTCGGTGAGGCCGAACCAGACGAGCGCTGCCCCGGCCGCGACGCAGGCGGCGATGCCCGCCCCCCCGTAGACCCGGCTGTAGCGGGCGACGATTCCTTCGTTCTCAGCGATTTTCCCCGCGAAGAGGGCGACCGCCGCAACCACAAATATCGTGAAGAAGATCAGGGGTGTGATCAGGAGAAACCGGAAGTCCGATGTGATCATGCCGGTATCCTCGACGACCCGCAGCAGCCCACCGAGGACGACGAAGGGCATGGTTGCAAGCACCAGTTCGTCGTCGATGGCAATCTTATAGCGCCGGAGCCCCCGGTAGACAAGGTAGACCGCTGCGATGAGGATCAGGGCGTAGGTCAGCGTATCGACGAGCGTATACGGCTGGCCGTAACGAATGGGATCGATGTAGTATTTGTAGAGGAACTCCCTAATCATTACTGATCTGAATGAGCGCAGACGGCATAAACCTACTCAGAACCAAGGTCTTCGATAAGTCCAAATGGATGCAGCTCCCCCGCGACATCGTCATCGGCCACGACGTCATCGAGCAGCTCCCGGCTGTCTGTGAAGACCTTGCGCTCGGCGACTCTGTGCTCATCATATCGGGAGACCGAACCCGGGATGTGGCCGGGAAGAGGGTCGAGGCGCTGCTTTGCGGCTCCTACGACATCACGACGTTTGCCGCCGACCCGGAGAACCCCCTCGATACCATCAAGAGGGCCGAGGCGTCGGCGGCGAAGGCCGGGTTCGTCATCGGCGTCGGCGGCGGAAGGGTCATCGATACGGCAAAGATCGCCTCCTACAACACCGACCGCCACTTCATCAGCGTCCCCACCGCCGCATCGCACGACGGCATCGCCTCATCGAGGGCCTCGGTCCCGACCGCCGACGGGAATGTCTCGCTCGCCGCCGAACCGCCGATCGCCGTCGTCGCCGACACCGCCATCATTGCATCGGCGCCCCACCGGCTGCTTGCGTCCGGGTGTGCGGACATCATAGCAAACCACACTGCAATCCTCGACTGGGAACTCTCTCACCGCCTCAGGGGCGAACCGCTCTCGGAGTATGCGCTGACGCTCTCCCGGATGACCGCGGAGATCCTCTTTAAGAACGCCGACCTGATCAAACCGCATTCCGAGGAGAGCGCCTGGATCGTGACGAAAGCGCTGGTCTCCTCGGGGGTCGCGATGAGCATCGCAGGCTCGTCCCGGCCCGGGAGCGGCGGCGAGCACAAGTTCTCCCACGCTCTCGACCGGCTCGCGCCGGGGAAGGGCCTCCACGGGGAGAAGTGCGGTATCGGGGCTATCATCACGATGTACCTCCACGGCGGGGACTGGGAGGGGATCCGCGACTCGTTAAAGAAGATCGGCGCGCCGACCACCCCTGCCGATATCGGCGTCGACGACGAGACGGCCGTGGAAGCGCTGCTTGCCGCCCGGACGATCCGACCGGAGCGGTTCACGATCCTCGATATGGGACTGACCCCTGAATCGGCGCGGGACCTTGTGAAGATGCTGTACCGGGAGTGAGCGGAAGAATGGTGAAACAGAAGACAAAAGTGACCCTGATCGGCGCCGCGCTTGCAAAACCGGGGCTTGATTTCGTCTACGAAGGCAGTACGTGCACCGAGTGCGAGAACTGCAAGGTGCGCAAGGTCTGCCACAACCTGCAGCCCGGGAAGAGGTACCGGGTGACTGCCATCCGCTCAAACACCCGGCACGACTGCCCGGTCCACCATGAGGCGGTGGTCGCGGTCGATGTGCTGGAGGCCCCCGTCGTCGCGCTGATCGGCGCCGACATGGCGATCGCGAACTCAAAAATCAGTTATGAGTTCACCTGCCCGAGGACCGCGTGCCGGAGCTACCGGCTCTGCCGCCCCGACGGCATCATCGAGGGGGAGAAGTACATTGTCGGGGAGGTCCTCGGCAACGCTCCCGACGTCTGCGAGCGGGGCCGGCCCCTGAAACTGGTGGAACTGCGGCCCGTCTGACGTTGCCGTATTGAACCGTCTTCTTTTGCAGGTGTGGGGCGGAATGCGCCCGCCGCCGCATGCGAAGTCAGGCAATGGTCGTAGGCAACGCCCCTTCGCGGTTTCACAAGGGGCTGGTTTGTTCCCGGCGCTTACCCCTTCCCGCAATAGAAAGCTGTACCCGGCAATTCTCCACTCCGTCCCCACCGCAGGAAGGGAGCAGTGCTGACGCCGGTTTCCCGGGGGAGGGGAGAGAGCCGGAACCCGGTTTTTCCAGGCTTGTCCCGGTACGCTGGACCGTGGTGGATATCGCAACCAGGATCACGCCGTCATCACAGTACCGGATGTAGTATGTCCCGGTACGCTGGACCGTGGTGGATATCGCAACTGGGGAGCGCCGGTAGTGCTCCAGCAGAGAACTGATAATCGATCTCGGTGGATCCGACCGAAAATTTCCGTTATCGGGCTCTGGTAAAGCCCACCCTATTCCGGCTGTCGTTCATCCCTGACGAGATTGGTGCCGGACCCGGCCTGTCCCTGAGTTCGACCTTTTCTCGCAAGCATGGCCTCATGCTGTGGACCGTGGTGGCTATCGCCATGGGGGGTGGCGGCTTGCCTCCTCCCCGCCCCTACCTCGTGTCTTCAGCGTCCAGATTCAGTTTCATTTTGAGGCCGCGAGGCGCGGATGTGCCGGTCGCCCGCCGCACGTGAAGGAAGGCGCAGCAACCCCACGGCCTGGCCTTCGCGCTCTTCGCATGAGGCAACAGTGCACCTGAACTATTGGAGGTCCCGTTACGCCCTGCTCGCGCGAGAGAGCCGCCGGGCACGATCGAGGAGTTCTTCCCGGTCCTGGAGCGCGGAGAGCCAGGACGCCGGGACCGCGCGAACCCCCCAGCGCGCCCCGGCGAGGCCGCCGGCGATCGCGCCGACGGTATCGGCGTCGCCCCCGAGGTTGACCGCCGTGACCACCGCGTCGCGAAAGGACGATGCGTCCATGAAGACGCTGACGGCACAGTGGGTGCAGAGGACGGCATCAAGCGATGGCTCGCGCGGGTGCGCCCGGTAGTCCCGGAGGAGGTCCTGGAGTTCCGGGTCGCGGCAGGCGGCGAGGGCGTGCCCGAACGCCGTGCCCGCCTCCTCACCCCGGCACATGCCGCTGACCATCCGGTTGACGAACGCCGAGGCCTCACCGGCGGCGGCGTCGAAGTGCGTGACCCGCGATGCCGCGAGGCTCGCCTCCCGCACCTCCGGCGGCGGGTAGAAGATGCCGACTGGGATCCCCCGCATCACGCTCCCGTTGCTCCGGCTCCCTCCCCGCGCCTCGTGCACCATCCTCGCGGCATCTCCTGGATCGACGCCCCCCTCGATCAGGTCGAGGACGGCCCGGGATGTCGGCCCGAAGAACTCCGGGTGAGCCCGGTATACTAGAACTAGGCGCCGGGAGAAGTCGCCCTGATCCAGTCTCCCGCACCGGGCGAGCGTCTCCGCGAGGGCTGACGCCTGCAGGGTGTCGTCGGTGTACTGCCCCGGAAGGGTGTTGTGAATCCCGCCCCCCTCCATCTCGGTTACGGCGAACGGAGGCGGCGGAAGGCCTTCCAGGGGCGCGCCCAGTGCATCGCCGATTGCAAGCCCGATAAACGCCCCGACCGCCCGCATCTTGTGCATATAAAAAGATCACCAACAAATTATATCTACCCGCGGACAGTAGTATTCTTCGAGGAAAGGTGATATTGTGCAAAAAGAAGAGCTGCTCCATTTACACATGCTGTTAGTCCACGTCAGAAAGTATTATGAAAGCACCACGGGGGAGGATGTCCCGACCGACCAGTACAATGCTCTCCACATCTCACCCGTCCATATCCATAAGAATAAGGTGACGCATAAAAAGGCGATCCTGACGCTCGGAGGCGAGATCGTCCAGCACATCCGCGCCAACCATAACCCTTACATCGAATACCACGTTGATTTTCCATCCGAGCGAATCGCAACCGAACATTAAGCGATGAACGATACCGATACCCTCCGGGAGATCATCTCCCGCATCCTTTCTACCGGACCCGGTCCTGCCGACGTCCAGAAGATCAAGCTCGAGGTCTGCCGGGAGCGGGGCGTCGGTATGCCTAAAAACTCCACAGTTCTTGCCGCGGCCACGCCCGATGAGCGCGAGCGCCTCCGGCCGCTCCTCCTCGTCAAACCCACCCGGACGCTTTCAGGGGTGGCGCCCGTCGCGGTGATGACCTCGCCGCACCCCTGCCCTCACGGGAAGTGCCTCCCCTGCCCCGGCGGGCCGGACCACCCGTTTGGGTCTCCCCAGAGTTACACCGGAGAGGAACCCGCGGCGCTCCGGGCCCGCGAGCATGCGTTCGATCCCTACTGTCAGGTGCAGGCCCGCCTCGGGCAGTTCGAGGCGCTCGGCCACCACGTCGACAAGGCCGAGCTGATCGTGATGGGCGGGACGATGACCGCCCGGCCGGTCGAGTACCAGGAGTGGTTCATCGGGGCCGCCGTGCAGGCGATGAACGACTACCCCCGGGCCGGGGTCCCGCCGACCCGACCCGACCTCGACGCGGTCTTTGCCGCAAACGAGCGCTCGGGGGTCCGGTGCATCGCGACCACGTTTGAGACGAGGCCGGACTGGTGCCGGGCGGAGCATATCGACCGGATGCTCTCGATGGGCGTGACCAAGGTGGAACTCGGCGTCCAGCAGATCGACGACCGGATCCTCGACTACAACCGCCGGGGCCATTCGGTCGCGGACTCGGTCGCGGCGAACTGTCTCCTGCGCGACGCCGGGCTGAAGGTGGGGTTCCACGTGATGCCGAACCTCCCCGGAGCGAGCATGGAGGACGACCGGAGGATGTTTCGGGAACTCTTTGCCGACGCACGGTTCCGGCCGGACTTCCTGAAGATCTACCCGACCCTGGTGACGCCGGGATCAGAGATCGAGGCCCTCTGGGAGCGGGGCGACTACCGGCCCTACACCGAAGAGGAACTGGTTGACCTCGTCGCCTACGCGAAATCGCTCCTCCCGGAGTACGTCCGCCTCCAGCGGATTCAGCGGGACATCCCGGCGAAGTTGATCGTCGCGGGCTCGCGGCACAGCAACTTCCGGCAGCTCGCGGCGGCGCGCCTCCATTCACAGGGGCTCCGCTGCCGGTGCATCCGGTGCCGCGAGGTCGGGAGGACGGTTGCGCCGGAGGAGACGGCGGTCTCGATCTTTGCCTACCATTCCTGCGGCGGGGAAGAACGATTCATCCAGGCCGGTTCCGGGGACGCCCTCGTCGGGTTCGCCCGGCTCCGGTTCCCGCACCGGCCCTTCCGCGACGAACTTGCCGGGGCGGCCCTCCTGCGCGAGCTCCACGTCTACGGGAGCGTGGTCCCCCTCGGCACCCCGGCGGCGGCCGAGGAGTGGCAGCACCGCAGTTACGGTGTGCGGCTCCTTGCCGCGGCCGAGGAGGCGGCCCGCGACCACGGCTACGGGCAGCTCGCGGTGATGAGCGGTGTCGGGGTGCGGCCCTACTACAGGAAACAGGGATATGAACGAGTGGGGCCATATATGATCAAGACGTTCTCATGAGGCCTGCGACGATCGAGTTTGTGAAGCAGAGGTTCACCGACTACTACCAGCGGCAGAACCTCGCCGCTCCGTCCTCTCTTGAGCAGCGCGAATGGGGGTTCGCCTTCTTTGATGCCGCATCCGAGGTCCGGATGCGGCGGCACATGGCGTTTGCCGACCCGCTGGAACTTACCGCCTACGTCAGGAGCCTGGTCCCCGCCCACGTCTACTACTCGACGGCCTACTACCAGACGCCGTCGGCGCCGACGATGAACGAGAAGCACTGGGCCGGCGCTGACCTGATCTTCGACCTCGACGCCGACCAGATCGTCCGCGGCCCCTACGCGATGATGCTTGCCCGGGTCAAGGAGGAGACCGTGAAACTGGTCGGGATGCTGACCGACGAGCTCGGCTTTGCCCGAAACCACATCCGGATCGCCTTCTCCGGGGGGCGCGGCTACCATGTCCACGTCACCGATATCGCCGTCCGGGGATGGGAGAGCCCGGAGCGGCGCGAGGTCGTCGACTACGTCTGCGGCATCGGGATCGACCCGGGAGTGATGCTCGCGCCCGGGAGAGCCCCGGCAGGGTGGGGGCAGCGCTACGCCGATGCCCTCCGGGACCACCTCCTCTGGCTCGCGGGCCTCGACCCGGCGGAGGCGGCGGCATACCTCACGGGACCGGCAGGTATCGGGAAACGGGCGGCCACGGAGTTCCTTGCAGGTCTCGACGCCCTCCGGGAGGAGGACGCCGGCGCCCTCCGGGAGAACCGGATCGTCCGGGCGATCACGGGCACCCCCGAGTTCGAGGAACGGGTCCGGGACGCCGGGGCGCGTGCGGACGAACCGGTCACGACCGATATCAAGCGGCTGATCCGGGCGCCGGGGTCGCTGCACGGCGGCAGCGGGATGCGGGTGGTGCCGCTCGATGCCCGGGACCTCGCGGACTTCGACCCGCTCGTGGACGCGGTGGTCTTCGGCGACCGCGAGGTGCGGGTGGATGTGAAGGCGAACTTCACCACATCCCTGCTCGGGAACACCTATGCGCTCAAAGCGGGTCCTGCAAGCGTTCCCGAGGCGCTCGCGGTCTTCCTCTGCTGCCGGAACATGGCGGAGATCGCCGGGGGTGCCTGAGCCGATGGCCGCCGACCCCCTGGAGAAACTGCGGCAGACGCTCCTTGACATGCACCACTCGGGCAGGCTCTCCGAGATCGAGCCCGGCCTCTACGAGGGCGCCCGGGCCTACGTCGAGAAGCTCAAGGCCGACTACTACAGCCTGCAAAACCCCCTTGAGAGCCGGTCGGGCAGCCTGCTCATCGAAGAGATCGGGAGCGTCACCGAGACCGTGCAGGAGATCTTCTCCATCCGGACCCGCCAGATCCTCGATCTCGCGTTCCAGCAGATTGAGGGGCAGTACTTCGACAGGGAAGAGGCGAGAAAGATGCTCCCCGCGGAGCGGGCGATGTACGGGCAGATCATCGACGCCATCGAGGGCTGCCGGGAAGCGCTCGTCCGCGGGGAGGTGTGCTCCTTTGGGGGCAGCGGTGCGGCGGCCGTGGAGGCGATCGAGGAGCCGGACGTTCCTCCCACCGCCGGAGCGGGGAGGGCGGCCCCCGCTGCTCCCCGCCCGGCCTCGTCTCCGTATGCCCTCGTGCACATCCGCTCCGATGTGGAATCGTTCATGGGAGTGGACGGCAAGGTCTATGTCTTAAAGCAGGGGGATATCGTCACCCTGCCGGAAAACAATGCAGACGTGCTCTGCGAGCACGACATAGCCTTAAATATTAGGCTTAACAAGTAATATAGGTACTCGAATCTATTGAATAGAGGCTGCTATCATGAAAATGCCATCAAAATTCAAGACGTACTGCCCGTTCTGCAGAAATCACCAGATCCATGAGGTCGTGAAGGTGAAGAAGGGCAAAGTGCGTCACTTCAACTGGATCGACCGCCAGAAAGGGCGCAGGAGCATGGTGGGCAACATGGGCAAGTTCAGTAAGGTGCCCGGCGGCGACAAGCCGACGAAGAAGATCAACGTGAGATACCGCTGCACCGTCTGCGGGAAGGCACACCTCCGGCCGGGATTCCGGATCGGTAAATTCGAGCTTACGGAGTGAAGTTATTATGGTCCGGCTGAACAGAGAGAACAGGAGCACGTTCCTCCGGGTAAAGTGCCCCGACTGTGAGAACGAGCAGATTGTCTTTGAGAGAGCAAGCACCGTCGTGGAATGCAGCGTCTGCGGGCGTATCCTTGCCGAGCCCCACGGCGGAAAGGCAGATATAAAGGCTGATATACTGGCAGTACTTGAGTGATTATTCCATGCATGAGAGAGAGTGGCCCGAGGAAGGAGAGCTCGTTGTCTGCACGGTCGCGGACGTCAAAGACTTTGCGGCGTTCGTGACCCTGGATGAGTACGACGGGCGAAGAGGGCTCATACCGATATCCGAGATAGCACGGGGCTGGATAAAATATATCCGGGACTACATACGGGAAGGACAGAAGGTCGTCTGCAAAGTCCTGGGTGTTGACCCCGACCGCGGCCACATCGATCTCTCGTTAAAAGACGTCAACGAGCACCAGCGGCGCGAGAAGATTCACGAGTGGAAGAGCGAGCAGAAGGCCGCGAAGTGGATCGGGTTTGCCTCCGAAGCCGCGGGTGTGAACCGGAAGGTCATCGAAGAGGCCATGTACCGTGAATACGGCCTGCTGTATCCGGCCTTCGAGGATATCGTCACCACCGGCGGCGAGGCGGCGGATAGGCTGGACCTTGACGAACCGGTCAGGGAGGCGCTCACCTCCATCGCGAACGAGAACGTGAAGGTCTCGAAGGTGACCATCACGGGGCATCTCGTCCTGATGTCGCCCCGGCCCGACGGCGTCAACGTGATCCGCCGTGCGCTCCGGAGCGCTCAGCCGAAGATCGAGGATGTGGATATCGACCTGATCTACATCGGAGCGCCGAAATACCGGATAAAAGTGACCGCGCCCGATTATAAGGCGGCTGAGCGGGCGATCGAGAAGGCGGCAAGCGCCGCCGTCGGCGTGGTCGAGCGGGCGGGCGGGTCCGGCAAGTTTATCCGGAAGCAGAAGGCCGGATAAAGCGTCATGAGCAATCGTATTCGCTGTTGTCCGGACGACCTGAGGTACACGCTCGCGCTGGTCTGCCCGATCTGCGGCCGGTCGACACGACCGGCTCATCCGGCACGTTTTTCTCCCGAGGATAGGTACGGTAATTACAGGAGGGTGGTGCGCAGATGGAAGACGTCGTCGTGAAATTTTTCCGGGATGATACCGGCGGCGCTCCGGTCCTGGTCGAGGGCCTGCCCGGCATCGGGCACGTCGGGAAACTTGTTGCCGACCACCTCATCGATGAGCTCGGGGGCGAGAAGATCGCGGAGATCTCCTCGGTCCATTTCCCGCCGCAGGTGGTCATCGACGAGCAGGGCGTCACTCACCTGGTCAACAACGAGATCTATCGCTGCGAGAAGGATGGGCTCGCGATCCTCTTTCTCGTGGGGGATTTCCAGGGCACCTCGGCCGAAGGCCACTACATCCTGGCCGAGCGTTACCTGGATGTCGCCGAAGATCTTGGCGTCCGGAGGATTTACACGCTCGGGGGGTACGGCGTCGGCCACCTGGTCGAGCACCCGCGGGTGCTCTCCGCCGTCAACATGGAGCATCTCCGGCCGGAGGTGGAGGCGGCCGGGGGGTCGTTTGAGAACGCCGGGAGCGGCGGGATGATCATGGGGGCGTCGGGCCTCCTGCTCGGCCTCGGGAAGGCCCGGGGCATCGAGGGCATCTGCCTGATGGGCGAGACGAGCGGTTACATCGTCGACCCGAGAAGCGCCGACAGCCTTCTCACCATCCTCTCCCGCCTGATCGGGATCGATATCGATCATACCACCCTGCAGCAGCGTGCCGAGGATATGGAGCAGATTATAGCGAATATCCGGGAAGCCGAGGAAGCCCGGGGCCGGGAAGAGCTGAACTATATCGGCTGATATTCTTTTTTCCTCCGGGGCGGGATGGTCCGGCCCGGGAGCGCCTGCCCTGGTTATCGCGGGGTTCGCGGGCAGGCATGGGCGGGTTGCACTCCGGGATAGGCTCAACCGGGGGATCGGGGCAGCCTTAAGGCGAGGGAGAGATATATTAGTGCTGCAGACAACTTGTCAACTACCCCCGACTGAAGTCGGGGCATGATATCGTAGGTGGCACCATGCTCTTTACAGGCTTGCGATTCAACTTCTCTCCCGGTGTCAGGGGAGCAGACCGCAATAGGCCGGTTGACGGCGGCCCTAGCAGCAAGATCGCTGCACCGTGGTGTCGTTTGCGCCAATCGCGTGTAACTGTAATCCACAGGAGAATGTTCCTGCTTCGTGCCTCCTGCGGCGCAACCAGATCCCTGTGGGCACCCAGCACACATAAAGAATACCCATGCGGGGTGAACGTGTATCGGGACCTGCAGAGGCCCGATTCCTTCCCCGACGAGATGAGGGGGGTTCCTCGGCCCATGATCCTGAACTGTTGAGGAAAGCCGGCCTCCGCGAATCGGAAGATGCATATAAAAAACAGAGAGGGGATGAGTGATGCCGCTACTGCCCGCGCAACTTGAAAGGATGGAATACCTGCTTGGCAAGGCTCAACACACCTCGCTGACCCCGGCAGAACAGGATGAATTAAGACGCTACGTTGTAGCGGAGCAGCCGGAAGCTCAAGGTGTTACGTTTGAGACCATCGTGACGCTGGGGCTCATCATCGTCGGTGCGTATCTTCTGTACAGGTATCTTGAATCCACGGCCTGAAGATGCACCAGGACAGCAGACGCCGCCCGCCGGAGAAACAACACCCGGGCAGGGTTGGGGGATGCCGGCGAGAGCCATACGGGTATCCCCCGGGTGCGATTGACTACCACGATCCACTTGCAGAGGGAGATCCCGGAAAAGATCCGGCCCCCTCCTCATCGGGGTGGGGCGAGTACCGGATAGAGTTCTATTGCACCCGGGCCCCCGGCGCTCAGCCCCTCTCACCGGGGCCTCCACAGATCCACCGATACAAACCGTTAAGAGTCACAGAAAACGACAGGTGAATACGTATGGTCACCCTCTACCTCGCCCGGTGGGAAACCCGGTTCTGGGCATGGCTCATCGACATGGTCCTGGTCGGACTGCCCCTCTGGGCGCTCTCCGACCGGCTGCCGCCCTCCTGGAGGTTCACGATCGATCCGGGCCTCGTATCGATAAGCCTCTCCTCGGTCGTCCTCTTCCTCTACTGGACACTGCTTGAGGGGTACCGGGGCCAGTCCATCGGCAAGATGGCGCTGAAGATCCGGGTCGCCGGCCGCGCCGGGGAGGAGATCGGTTTTGCCGCCGCTGCAATCGAGAGTTTCGGGAAGGCGTTCCTCCTCATCCCTGACTGCCTGATCGGGTGGCTCGCGATGCCGGGCTCAAAGCAGAGACTCTTCAACCGGATCTCCCGTACCGTCGTGATAGAGACCCGGGAGAGCGAGGAGCCGGAAGGCGTCACCTACGTGAAGCCTGAGGACTGAGGATCACTCCTTCACCACAGGGAGCCCGGCGGCCGTCCAGGCGCTGATGCCGCCCTGGATCTCGTAGACTTCGCGGAACCCGGCCTCCCGCATCATATCGCGGACACCGGCGGTCCGCCCGCCCGTCCGGCAGTATATGACGTAGGTTCCGTCCGGGTCGAGGTCCTTAATGTGTTCTGTGAACGTTGCCGAGTCGATGTTGACCGCACCCGCGATATGCCCTCCGGCAAACTCGTCGGGCCTTCTCGCGTCGATGATAACGAAACCCGGGTCCTCTCCCCTCTCTTCTATCAGGGCAAGCGCCTCAGCGGGCGGGATGGTCCGCACGGTCTGGTGCCCCGGTGCAGGGCCGCCGTCGAGGCATCCGCCGATCAGCACGGCAACAATGATGCTTCCGGCTGCCAGCACGAAGAGGAGTGAGGGATGAAGGTCTGCCATATACCTCCTGATCATGACCGGCAGGGGTAAAGAGGTTCTGGATACCGGGCCGTTCCCTCCGGAGCAACGGGTTCGTAACATCTTCAAGCGGCCACAAGAAGATCCGTCACCCCGTTCAGGGGGTGCAGGTGTCGACCTTCACTCTGTCCTGAGAAAGCGGAGGTATTCGGTAAGAAACTCTTCAATGTCGCAGATATCTTCCTGGAGGAGGTTGTAGATGATTTCATTATCGACATCCCAGTAGATGTGGATCAAACGGTTCCTGAACCGCGCCATCCTCTGGAGGCGAGCGGAGAATTCCGCGTCAATGAGACCTTGCTCCTCCATGATGCGGAATGTGTCTGCGTAATCCTCTGGCGCTCTCCACCGGTTTTTCGCGATCAGATGGTTGGCGAGATCGATGGCAGCCTCGATGCCGACGATGAGGTGGTATTTGGCACTGGCAATCAGGTGTGGGTCTTTGATAACGACCCCCTTTTCCATCTCGCCAAGGTCTTTTAAGTGCCCGCACGCCTGAACCAATTCCGACGAGAGTGCGGTGACTTTCTCATCATCGTAGGAGACCAAGGGCTTCCCTCCGGTAACGCTTTCGGTAGTAGGCGAAATCGTGGTAGTGGGTATAGATCCTGCATACGAAGTCGCAACGAGCCTTTTCATCGCGGGAGATGAGCACCTCCCCGGTCTGCAGGACCGAATACGCGAACGGCAGGGGCGCGGCGTTCAGGACCCTGACATCGATGGGCACGCCTGCGGCATCCTCTAGTTCCTGCTCAAGCGCCATCTCGTATCGGAGCGTATCGGTTGCCCCGTTGCTGCTCTTCTGCAGGAAGATGCCGATGTCGATGTCGCGGAAGGGGCCGTGCGGAAACGATCCGTATACGTAGACAAAGAGAATCTCCTCTCTCTTTAAGAGCAGTCCGGCGAGAAGGTCGAGGAGTTGCTGCTTCTCCTCGACAGGGAGATCCCGGGGTTTCATTGTAGAGTGATTGGCGCCGATGATGATGAGGGTTGCGCCTCTCATGAGGGTGGTTTCTGCAGTATGCGCCGTGGAGATCTATCCGAGGTTTTCAGGAGGCGGATGCGAAAGACTGAGTGGGGGAGAAATCTCAAGTGCCGGAGGTGGCCGCCTTCCCTAACCCGTATGTGTCTCCCAGAGGCCGAACGTGTTGTTCTCGGTATCCGTGCAGACCGCAAGCGCCCCATAGCCGGGGATCGGCGTATACGGCACCACGACCTTCCCGCCCAGCTGCTCGACGAGGGGCAGGGTGGCGGGGATCGAGTCGACGTCGAAGTACGCCGTTATCCTCTGGTCCGGGGCTCCCCGCTTCCCGAGGCCGAGTCCCACACCTGGTTTTCCCTGCTCGTCCGTCGTTGCAGAGAGGAAGTAGTCGGTGTAGCCCGGCGGGGCCTCGAACTTCCAGTGAAAAAGTTTCTCGTAGAACGTCCTGGCCCGGTCGGGTACCTCCGCCGGGATATCGAGATGCACGACTGTCGGCATGATTGCTCCTGAGATGCCGGCCGATATATGCATGCTGTAGCCCGGAGTAATGGCTCTCGGGCACTCTTGGGTTTTGGAAGGCCGGCAATCCCGGTGGTGGGTGCCGGGCGTTCAGGATAGCGATATCGCGGGTCCCGGCCGTCCGGTGGAAAACCCCGGCAATGCCGCCGGCGTTGCCGGCGAGGCGGCCTGCCCGGGCCGGACCCCGCGGTGAGACCCGTGGTGCCCCATCTGTTCCAGGAATCGGGGTTATGAGCCCATACACCCGCTCACGCAGGGCGGAGGGCTCCGCGGATGCTCGATCGCCGGCTCCTCTTTTGCCTCATCAGCGAGCGTGCGCTTCTGCCCTCCCGTGACGCCAGGATGGGGATCCGTCCCGGCCTGCGCCCCTCTCCAAGCGCCCTCTTCTCCGGCTCATCCTCCCGTGACGGCAGGAGCCCCCGGTAGAGGGCCGCGATCAGGCACGGCTACGATGCCAAGAACATCGGGGGACATGTGGCGCGGCATATGGCCCTACATCGAAGGTGAGTGGCGATGGCATGACTTTGAAGGCCATGATGAGGCGATTCTGCATGCAGCGCAGTTCTGCTACGATTGCCTGCTGAACTATGCTCGCGCCCTGAACGGGGATTGTGCCGACAACCGGTGCTGGCGAAGGTGCCCCACAGTCAGTGAGGGACAGGGGGCGGCCGGTCCGGCTGCGCTCGCCATCGGCGCGTGAACCGGCGCATGCCCGATCCTCACAAATCCCTCCACAATTCCCCACTTCCCTTCTTGTGAACGTACGGCAATCCTTCGTCTACTGTCCACCTGCCTTCTCCTCCAGCCTTGGACGACGGGGATCGCAGGAATGGGTAAGATCTGTGAAAAAACCGCGCGTGGGTGGCAGGTGCACGCTCCGGTGGAGACGCACAGAACCGGAGATTCTCCTTCAGAGAAGGCACATTCGTCCCGACGATGATGGTACGGAATTATCTGATTTATCGACGTCTCCCGGCGGTGAAACTCAGGAAAAAGAACTTCAAGAAATCAATCGTTTCAAAAACAGTGATGGGCTCGCTGAGATTCGAACTCAGGACCTCCGCCATGTCAAGGCGACGTCATAACCAGCTAGACCACGAGCCCGTGTCTACCCGACGATCAATAAGGTTGGTGCTCCGGGTATAAAATTATTCCCTCCCCCCAAAAACCCCCGTGTGCCGGCTCCGCCCCATCGGGGGCCGGCACGCGGTAGAACAGGGGGTGATTGGCCGGGACCGGTCAGATCTCGGCGTGCTTCGCCGTGTGGATACCGTCGATCTTCCTGATCTCGTCCATCGCATCGGCCGGCACCGAGGAGTCGACCGTGAGGACCATCAGCGCCTCTTCGCCGGGCCGGTGGCGTCCCACCTGCATCCCCGCGATGTTCACGTTCGCCCGGCCGAGGATCGTCGCGGCCTTCCCGATGACGCCCGGTTTGTCGGTGTGGCGGGAGATCACCACGTGGCCGGTCGGGGTCAGGTCTGTCATGTAGCCCCCGATGCTCACGATACGGGCGCGGTTCGGGCCCGAGACGCTCCCGCTCACCGACTCGGCCATGCGGTCGGTCTTTGCCGTGATGCTGATGATGTTCCTGAACCCCTGCGCCTCTTCGGTGGTGGTCTCGCTCATCCGGATGCCGCGCTCCTTTGCGACGAACTCCGCGTTCACGATGTTGACCGGCATCTGCAGGATCGGGTCGAGCATCCCCTTTAAGATGACGCGGGTGATGAACTTCGTGTTCGGCATCTGGGCGACCTCGCCGCCGTAGGTGATCTCGATCGACTCAAGGCGCCCCTCGATGAGCTGGATGAGGAGGCGGCCCATCTTCTGCGCGAGCATCGCATAGGGCTCGACCAGCGCCTGCTGCTCCGCGGGCACCATCGGCGCGTTCACCACGTACTTCGCCGGGCCGCCCGAAAGGACGCTGATGCACTGGTTCGCCACCGATATGGCGACGTTCTTCTGCGCCTCGACCGTGCTCGCCCCGAGATGCGGCGTCACGATCACGCGGTCCAGCCCCATGAGCGGAGAGTCCGTCGGCGGTTCCGACTCGAAGACGTCCAGCGCCGCGCCGGCGATCTTGCCGCTCGCAATCCCGTCCGCGAGCGCTTTCTCGTCGATGATCCCGCCGCGGGCGCAGTTGATCAGCCGCACCCCGTCCTTCATCGTGGCAATGGACTTCGCGTTGACGACGTGGCGCGTCTCCTTGATCAGCGGCGTGTGGACCGTGATGACGTCCGCCCGCCGGAAGAGGTCGTCGAGCGAGACCAGTTCGACGCCGATCTTTGCCGCCCTCTCCTTGCTGATGAAGGGGTCGTAGGCGATGCACTTCATCTCCATCGCCCGTGCCCGCTTCGCCACCTCGTTACCTATCCGCCCGAGCCCCACGATGCCGAGGACCTTGTCGTTCAACTCGATCCCCATGAACTTCGATCGTTTCCATTCGCCCTTCTTCAAGGACGCGTTCGCCTGGGGGATATTGCGCGCAAGCGAGAGCATCATCGCCATCGTATGCTCCGTGGCCGCCAGGGTATTGCCTTCCGGAGCGTTCGCGACGATGATGCCCCTGCGTGTCGCCGCCTCGGTATCGATATTGTCGACCCCGGCGCCGGCACGGCCGATGAACTTCAGTTTCGCTCCCGCGTCGATGACCCGCGCCGTCACCTCGGTGCCCGAGCGCACCAGCAGGGCATCATAGTCCCCGATAGCGCGAACGAGCTCATCCTCGGTCAACCCGGTGTTGACATCCACGTCGCAGAACTCCTTGAGGATGTCAATCCCTTCCTCTGCCAGCGGGTCGCTGACCAGCACTCTATATTTCACAGTTCAACCCATATCTGATTCGACATCATGTGTATTGATGCTTTTTCCTCCGAAATCTTTTATGTAATGGTGAGAAGTATATGTGTGGTGCGAGAATGAAGGAAATGCCCAACATTCTGTGGCTCGAAGAAATAAAAAAGGAAGATATCCCCTCCGTAGGCGGAAAGGGGGCATCTCTTGGTGAGATGACGGCAATCGGTCTTCCCGTGCCGAAAGCATTTGTGGTGACCGCGCAGGCGTTCCGCAAGTTCCTTGTCGAGACCGGGATCGAGGAGACGCTCTTCCGGCGGTTGGAGCGCCTCGACGTCGACGACAACGGAGCGCTGGAGTCCGTCTCCCGTGACGCGCAGGACCTCGTCCTGAGCGTCGAGATCCCCGACCATATCCGCGAGGAGATCACCGATGCATACGCCCGGATGGGGGCGAACGGGACGGTCGTCGCCGTCCGTTCGAGCGCCACCGCCGAAGACCTGCCGGAGGCCAGTTTCGCCGGCCAGCAGGAGACTTTTCTCAATATCCTTGGTGACGAAGACCTCGTCGACGCAGTCCAGCGGTGCTGGGCCTCCCTGTACGGCGCGCGTGCCGTCTACTACCGGGCCAAGCAGGGGTTCGACGACCGGAGCGTAAACATCGCCGTCGTCGTGCAGGAACTCATCAGGTCGGAGAAGTCCGGCGTCATGTTCACCTCCCACCCCGTCACCGGCGAACCCCTGACCATCATCGAGGGGTCCTGGGGGCTCGGAGAAGCCGTCGTCTCGGGCAGCGTCTCGCCCGACAACTACGTCTTTGACCTGCGCTCGGAGCGGGTGGTCGACCGCCTGATCGCCGAGAAAGAGATCATGATCGTGCCGGAGGGAGAGCACGGGACGAAGGTCGTCAACCTTTCCGAGAAACAGCGCACTGCCCCGGTCCTCTCCGACGCCGAGGTGGCGCGCCTCGCGACGCTCGGCAGGATCGCCGAGAGCCACTACGGCGTCCCGCAGGACATCGAGTGGGCGATCGTCGGCGGCGACGTCTTCATCCTCCAGTCGAGGCCGATCACGACGATCCGGCGGCCCGAGATCCCGCGCCCCGGGGCCGGACCCGGCGCGCGGCCTGAAAAACCGCTCGGCGTGGTGCTCCTCGAAGGCCAGGGCGCGTCCCCCGGCGTCGCAAGCGGCCGGGTCGTGATCGTGCGCGACGTCAAGGACACGAGCGCCGTCAAGGAAGGCGACATCCTGGTCACGAAGATGACCAACCCCGACATGGTGCCGGCGATGCGGCGGGTCAGCGCCATCGTCACCGACGAAGGCGGCATGACCTGCCACGCGGCCATCGTGAGCCGGGAACTCGGGACGCCTGCGGTCGTCGGGACCAAGAAGGCGACGAAGGTGCTCCAGGACGGGCAGGTCATCACCGTCGACGGGGAGAAAGGCACCATCTACGAGGGAGCGGTTGCGGCCCCGGCGCCGGCACCGGCAGCCGCGACGGTGGCGGCAGCGCCCGCCCCGGTCATCACCGGCACGCTCGTCAAGGTGAACGTCTCCCTCCCCGAGGCCGCAAAGCGGGCCGCCGCAACCGGCGCCGACGGAGTCGGCCTCCTCCGGATCGAGCACCTCATTCTCGGGCTGAACAAGACCCCGGGCTGGTACGTCGAGCACGGCAGGGAGGAAGAGTTCATCAGCGAACTCTACGGCGGCATCAAGACGGTGCTCGATGCTTTTTCGGGAAAACCCGTCTGGGTCCGGACGCTCGACGCCCCGACCGACGAGTTCCGGAACATGGAGGGCGGGGAAGAGGAGCCGATCGAGCACAACCCGATGCTCGGGTGGCGCGGGATCCGCCGGGACCTCCGGAGCCCCGACCAGTTCCGCCTGCAGGTCGAGGCGTTCAAGAGACTCTGGGCCGCGGGTTACAGCAACCTCGGCGTGATGTTCCCGATGGTCAACCATCCCGGCGAGTTCATCCGGGCCCGGGCAATGATGAAAGACTGGGGGGTCGACGTGGAGAACGCAACCCTCGGCGTCATGGTCGAGATCCCGAGCAGCGCCATCCTGATCGAGGACTTCATCAGGGCCGGGATCCGGTTCGCCTCGTTCGGGACGAACGACCTCGTCCAGTACACGCTCGCCATCGACCGGAACAACGAGCACGTCGCCGACATGTACGAGCCCGAGCACCCCGCCGTGCTCCGGCTGATCGACTACGCGATCAAAGCCTGCCGCGAGCACGAGATCGAGTGCTCCATATGCGGCCAGGCCGGCTCCGACCCCGCTATGGTCGCATGGCTCGTCGGGCACGGCATCACCAGCGTCTCCGCAAACATCGATGCCGTCCCGCGCATCCGTGAGGCCGTTGCGCGCAAAGAGCGGCAGATCCTGTTAGATGCGGCGAGAAGAAATGCGTGAGCAAGGATGCCCCGAGGGAGATCTCTTCTCCTTCCTTTCATCGCAGCGAGAGAAGGATCTCGGCTACCGGAACATCTTAAGTTCGATGTGCACGCCGCCCCACCCGGTCGCGGCCCGGGCGCATGCCATGTTCCTTGAGACCAACCTCGGCGACCCCGGGCTCTTCCCCGGGACGGCGGAACTTGAGGAACTCCTCGTCCGGAGGCTCGGTGCGCTGATGCACCACCCGAAAGCCGGGGGATATGCGACGAGCGGCGGGACGGAGTCGAACATCCAGGCGTTCCGGATAGCAAAGAAGCAAAAGCCGGTGGAGTCCCCAAACGTCGTGGTCCCGGCGTCGAGCCACTTCTCGTTCCAGAAAGCCTGCGATATCCTCGGGCTCGAGATGCGGACGGCCCCGCTCGACGCCCGATTCCGGGTGGACGCGGAGGCGGTCGAGGCTCTCGTGGACAGGAACACGGTCTGTATCGTCGGGATTGCCGGGACGACGGAGTACGGGGTGGTCGACCCCATCGCCCGCCTCGCCGATGTGGCCCTTGACCGGGACATCTTCTTCCACGTCGACGCCGCGTTCGGCGGGATGGTGGTGCCGTTCCTCGACCGGCCGATCCCGTTCGACTTCCGGCTCCCCGGGGTCGACTCCATCTCCGTCGACCCCCACAAGATGGGGATGAGCACCATCCCGGCCGGCTGTCTCCTGGTCAGGAACCCGGAGTGCTTCTCGTGCCTCAACGTCGATACGCCCTACCTGACGGTGAAGCGGGAGTGCACCCTTGCCGGCACCCGGCCCGGGGCGTCGGTGGCCGCCGCGTTTGCGGTCCTCGAGTACCTGGGGATGGACGGCATGCGGGCGGTGGTCGCCGGGTGTATGGAGAATACTCGACGGCTGATCGAGGGGATGGAGACGCTCGGCTACGAACGGGCGGTGACCCCGGACGTCAACGTGGCGACGTTCTCCTGCGGCCGTGCGCCGGAGGGGTGGCGGGTCTCGACGACCCGCGCCGGGCATATACGGATCGTCTGTATGCCCCACGTCACCCGCGACGTGATAGAAGCGTTTCTCGGAGATATGAGTGATGTGCATGCTTGAACGCCTGATACATTCGCTGGAAACCTCCCCGGTCATGAAGCGCGGGGAGTACAACTACTTCATCCACCCGATCACCGACGGAGTGCCGCTCGTCGAGCCCGCGCTCCTCCGCGAGGTCGCGTGCGCCATGGTGCGGATCCTCGACCTTTCGGGCGTCGACAAGATCGTCGTCTGCGAGGCGATGGGTATCCACATCGGCGTCGCCTTCTCGATGATGACCGATATCCCGCTCGTGGTCGTCAGGAAACGGTCCTACAACCTCCCCGGGGAGGTTGCGGTCCACCAGACCACGGGCTACTCGAAGGGGGAACTCTACTTAAACGGCGTTGGTGCGGGCGACCGGGTCGTGATCATCGACGACGTCTGCAGCACCGGGGGGACGCTACGCGCCCTTATCAGCGCGCTCGGGCAGGTGGGTGCCGATATCGCCGACATATGCGTGGTCATCGGCCGGGGCGACGCTGATATCGGCCGGCCGCTCAAGACCCTGGTCAAGATCGAGGTCTCCGAGGACCGGGTGCGTGTCGTTGATACCTGTCTCTGACCTCGTCGTGAAACTCCACGAGCGCGCTGTACGGTCCGTCGCTCTCCAGTTCCCCGCCGGGCTCGCGCGACAGGCGCCACAGGTAGCCGCCGCCCTCCGCGACGCGGGGTTCTTCGTGGTCGTCAGCGGCGACCCCTGTTACGGGGCCTGCGATCTCGCGCTCGACACCCTTCTGCATGCTGACGTCCTGGTCCATTTCGGCCATGCGCCGGTCGAGGACCGCCCGGATGTCATCTACGAGCCTGTCAGGTTCGACTTCGACGTGAACGCCCTTGAGGCAGCCCTGCCGCTCCTCCGCACCCGCCGGATCGGTCTCGTCACGACCGTCCAGCACGTCCACCTGCTCAGCGCGATGGCGGCCTACCTCCGCGAGCGCGGGATCGAGGCGGTCGTCGCGCCCGGCGACGGGCGCACACCGCTCGTGGGGCAGGTGCTCGGGTGCAACTTCGCCGCCGCGCGGGCGACGGGCGCAGACGAGATCCTCTTTGTCGGGACCGGGGTCTTTCACCCCATCGGCATCCAGCTTGCGACCCGTTCAAGGGTGGTGGCGCTCGACCCTTACACCCGAAAAGCGCAGGAGGTTGACGCCGACCGCCTGGTCCGCCGCCGCGCCGCGGTGATGGCGAAGGCAGAGGGCGCTGAGAGTTTCGGGATCATCGTCAGCACAAAAAGCGGGCAGCAGCGGATGGGGCTTGCCCGGCGGCTTGTCGCCCTCTCCGACCGGGCGGTGCTGGTCATGATGCGCGAGGTTTCGCCCGGCGAGCTCCTCGACCTCGGCTTTGCGGCTTACGTGAACACCGCCTGCCCCCGGCTGGCCTACGACGATCAGGCCCGGTTCCCCGTCCCGGTGCTGACGCCGCCGGAGTTCGAGATCCTCTGCGGGGCCCGGTCCTGGGACGATTATACGATAGACGAGTACCTCGCTGCATGAACCTCCGGCACCTTGAGATGCGGCTCGAACGCCTCGAAGGCTTCGGGCGGCCGACCGCCCGCCTCGAACAGTACCAGACCCCGGCGCCGGTGGCGGCCCGCCTCCTCCACCACGCCGCCATGCAGGGCGCGATCGAGGGGCGCCGGGTCTGCGACCTCGGGTGCGGGACGGGGGTCCTCGCCTGCGGCGCGGCGCTCCTCGGCGCTTCGGCCGTGACCGGGGTGGAGATCGATCCGGCCGCAATCGACGCCGCCCGCCGGAACGCGCAGATGCTCGGCGTCTCCGTGGAGTTTCTCGTCGCCGACGTCCGGAGCCCCAGCGTCGACTGGGCGCGGCTCGCGTGCGACACCGTCGTGATGAATCCGCCGTTCGGGGCGCAGAAGGCGCACGCCGACCGGCCGTTCATCGATCGGGCGCTCGAACTTGCGGGTGTGGTCTACGGCATCTTCAACGAGGGCTCGACCCCGTTCGTGGCGGCCTATACCGAAGGCCGGGCGGCGATCGACGAGGTGATCCGGTGCGCGTTTCCCCTCCGGCGGACGTTTGCCCACCACCGCAAAGAGCGAGTGGATATTACTGTAGAGGTCATACGCTTACGGCGGATCTAATACCGTGACCTCCGATACCAAGTCCGTCTGGGGGCTCTCGGCCGCCCACCTGGTGACCGACCTCTACTCGCCGGTCCTCCCTGCGATCCTGCCGCTCCTCATCGCGGAGCAGGGCTACTCGTTCTTCCTCGCGGGGCTGATCGTCACGGTCTACAACCTCACGTCGTCGCTCGTACAGCCGCTCGTCGGCTGGGTCTTTGATACCCGGGGGTTTGCCGTCCACGTCGGGACGAGCGTGGCGATAAGCGCGATATTCATATCCGTCATCGGCCTCTTCAACAACTACCATCTCGTCCTCGCGTCCGTCGCCGTCGCGGCGCTGGGACACGCTTTCTTCCACCCGAGCGCGCTCGGGACCGTCAGCCGCCTGACCCGGGACGCGAGCCGGGGCCGGATCACCTCCTACTTTGTCATCGGCGGGAATCTTGGCTACGCGATCGGCCCCATCTGCGCCGGGGTGGCGGTCGGCCTCATGGGTCTTCCCGGCCTCGTCATCCTCGCCGTCCCCGGCGTAGCGATGGCGGCGGTGCTCCGGCGGGTCCTCCCTGCCCCGGAGCGCCCGGAGAACCGGCCGGCGCCCGCCTCAAGCGAGCGGCCCGCCTACCGGGCGATCGCCCTCCTGGTCGCGGCCTCGGGCCTCCGGGCATGGGCGATCTTCGGCTCGGTCGCCTACCTCCCGACCGTCCTCACCCTGCGGGGGATCGACCTCGTGACCGCAAACCTGCTCGTCTCGGGGATGCTCATCGCCGGGGTCGTGGGGCAGGTCGTCGGGGGCACGCTCTCGGATCGCTACGGCCGCAAGGAGTACACGCTCGTCGGGCTGGTTGCCGCCGTCCCGCCGTTCCTCGTCTTCCTCTCGACGGGCGGCATTCTCTCGCTCATCGCTCTGATGATCTTTGGGTTCATCCTCTGGTCGACCTTCGCCGTCACCGTCGCCATGGCCCACGAGATCGCCCCCGGGAACGTCGGGCTCGTCTCCGGCCTGATGCTCGGGCTCGCGGTCGGCGTGGGCGGGATGGGGGTCGCGGTCACCGGGTGGATCGCCGACCTGACGGCTTCCCTCCCGCTCGGCCTCACGACCATCCCGCTCGCGATCGGCCTTGCCTTCCCCCTCTTCCTCGCCGTCCCCTATCCCTGGAAGTCGCTCTCCCGGGGATGAGCCGGGCCCCATGCCTTAAGTATCGGGAGTGCAGAGTTCATCCCGATGGTCACCCGGCTCCGGCGCTACCGGCAGATTGCGGATGTGCTGGCGAAGTACGGTTTTGATATCCTGGTCGAGGAGGTCTTCCCCGGGATCGGGCGGTTGCGGGGGGCCCCGAAACCCGCTGAGGAGAGACGGTCGGTATACGAGCGTATCCGTCTTGCGCTCGAGGAACTGGGGCCAACCTACATCAAGTTCGGCCAGATCATGAGCACCCGGCGGGAACTTCTCCCCCCTGAACTGATCGAGGAGTTGCAGCGGCTGCAGGACCAGGTTGCCCCGCTCCCGTTTGTGGAGATCCTGCCCGAGATCCGGAAGTACTGCCCGAACCTTGAGGAGTGTTTCGACATCATCGAGGCCGATCCGGTCGCGGCGGCCTCCCTCTCGCAGGTGCACCGGGCCGTGCTGAGGGACGGCCGGGTCGTCGCCCTCAAGGTGCAGCGCCCCGGGATCGTCGACCTGATCGAGACCGATCTTTTGATCCTGCAGTCGCTTGCACGGCGGGTGGAGTCGCTCTTCCCGGACCTGCAGGTCTACAATCTGCCGGGGATGGTGGACGAGTTCTCGGTCCAGATCCGGCGCGAGCTGGACTTCTCCCAGGACGGGATGAACGCGGAGCGTCTCAGGAGGAACATGCGCGACATCCCGTGCGTGCGGGTCCCCCGGATCCACTGGGAGATCTCCGGCCCCTGTCTGCTCGCCATGGACTACGTCGAGGGGGTCCGGATCGACGACGTGGCGGCCATCCGCGCGTTCGGCCTCTTCCCGGAGGAGATCGCCGATCTCGGGTTTCAGGCTTACGTCCAGCAGATCTTCGTCGACGGTTTCTTCCACGGGGATCCGCACCCCGGAAACCTTCTCGTGACGGGACGGGGCGAGATCGCCTTCCTCGACTACGGTATCGTCGGGGTCCTCCGCCCGGAAAGAAAGCGTGTCTTTGTCGATCTCCTCCTCGCCATGACCCGGACGGACGTCGCGGGCGTGGTCTCGGCGCTCAGGAGGCTCGACGTGCATATCGACCCTGCCGACCTTGACGCCGTCAAAGACGACCTCTACCTGGTCCTGCTGGACTACCGGGAGATGCGCCTTGAGCAGGTGAACTTTGCGGTAGCGATCCGGGGCCTGACCGACACCCTCCGGCGGTACCACATCCGGGTTCCGCCTGCCCTGATGCTGATGATGAAGGTGATCGTCATGGTGATGGATGTCGGCACCCGGCTCGATCCAACGTTTAACTTCGACCAGCGGATCCGGCCCTACCTGACGGGAATCGCGGCGCAGCAGCGGTTGTCCCCCGAAACCATGGCAAATGCGGTGCGGTCGCTCGCGGGCGCGGCGGAGGGGCTGCTTGCCATCCCGGCGAACGTGAACGAGACCTTAAAAACCCTCTCGGAGGGGACCGTCACGATCGAGCTTGAGGATACCGACCTTGGGAAGATCGTCGGCGTCATCGACCGGACGAGCGACAAGATCATCGTCGGGCTGGTGGTCGCCGCGATCGTCGTGGGTTCTTCGCTGGTGCTCCGGGTGGCCGACCTCCCGGTCCCCGGCTACGTCACGACCCTCGCCGCCCTGGGCTACGTCTTCGCGGTGCTCGTCGGGTTCTACGCGGTCTACAATGTCTTGAGGCACGGCCGCGCTCTCCGGCGGTGAGGGGCCGGACGAGGGCCGGTCCCCCGTTCGCGCCCAACGGGCGTGTGCCGTGTATCCGGTGCTGGCGCCTGCGAAGTCCGGCAGACGGGTTACTCATACGCGCTCTCCGGCATCCCCCACTCCGCCCGCGCTTCACCCAGGTGGGATACCCATACACTTCTCCGGCATCCCCACCCCGCCCGCGCTTCCTGGAGGATACTTTACGTCCCTCTCCGGCATCCCCACCCGTCCGCGCTTCACCCAGGTGGCATACCCATACACTTCTCCGGCATCCCCACCCGCCCGCGCTTCTCTCCCCGCCCTCCCGGGGCAGGGCAGTCATGGCGATACCCGATGGGAAGCCGTGCCCGGGAGCGGCGCTGACATCGGTTTCCCGGGAAGGGCGGGGAGAGCCGACCCGGGCGGATCTTCCTGGGATCTCCCCGTGCACTGGACCGTGGTGGCTATCGCCCGGGGGCTGACGGGAGGGCGAGCCCTCCCCTGTCTCTGCCTCGTGTCTTCAGCGTCCAGACTCAAATTCTACAGATTGCCATACGCCTGTAGCCCCCTCCCGGGGGCAGGGGCAGTCATGGCGATACCCGATGGGAAGCCGTGCCCGGGGAGCGGCGCTGACATCGGTTTCCCGGGAAGGGCGGGGAGAGCCGACCCGGGGCGGATCTTCCTGGGATCTCCCGTGCACTGGACCGTGGTGGCTATCGCCACGGGGGTGGGGCTGACGGGAGGGGCCGTCCCTCCCCTGTCTCTGCCTCGTGTCTTCAGCGTCCAGACTCAATTCCTACAGATTGCCATACGCCTGTAGCCCCCTCCCGGGGGCAGGGGCAGTCATGGCGATACCCGATGGGAAGCCGTGCCGGGGGAGCGGCGCTGACAGCGGTTTTCCGGCGGAGGGGAGAGCGAGCCCGGATCCGGTTCTTCCCAGGTTCCCCCCGGGTGGTAGACCGTGGTGGCTATCGCCACGGGGAGGGGGCGGGAGAGGTGACGAGCCCTCCCCGGCTAAAATGACGCCCGGATGTTCTTTTCTGTATTCTCTCGCCTCGCCGGCCCCCGGCCTCCTCCCCTATCCCCGGGAGGGCGAGGGCAATGCCCGGGCGTGCCCCCCCTTCGCGGCCTTCCGGATAGAGTGAAACCTGAGCGGTAATCTCTTTGGTTCCCGGGAACCGATGCATTCGTGACCTTCCTTTGCGCTCAACGCCGGAGCCCGTCGGTCCCGAGAGAAATCACCCTGTCCCGGGGCCGGGAGGGCGAACAAAAAGGGTTTTATTCGGATTTTTTCTTGAAGAACAGCCTGCAGTGGCAGGACCCCTGCTCTTCGATCTCCTGCTCGTGATAGAGGCAGGGGCAGATGATGATCCGGTCCTTCTCGGGATCCCCGCTCCGGAGCCTGCAGGGGCAGTATGCCGCCCCCAACCGCTCTTTGTTCCGGGCAAGCCCGCGGAGGACGGCCGAGAGCTGTTTCTCGTCGACGTTTAAGACGTAGCCTTTCTCCTTCGCGTAGGCCTTCGCCTTCGCGCGCGTCGCTTCGATCTCTTCTTCGGTCATACTATGTATCAGGCCTCCTGCCGTCCGTGCTCTTCGATATGGGCTATCATCGAGTTAAAGATTTTGACCCCGTCCTCCGTTCCGAGGACGGACTCGCTCGCCCGCTCGGGGTGCGGCATCATCACGAGGACGTTTCCCGCCTCCGAGAGGACGCCGGCGATGTTCTCCGCCGACCCGTTCGGGTTGCTCTCCGGTGTTGCGTTGCCGTGCTCGTCGCAGAACCGGAACGCGACCCTTCCCTCACGGTTCAGCCGTGCGATCACGTCCGCGGGGGCGACATACCGGCCTTCCTTGTGGGCAATCGGCACCCGGACAACCTCGCCCTCCCGGTAGAGGCTGGTGAACGGGGATGCGGCGTTCTCGACGCGGAGGTAGACGTGCCGCGATATGAACTTCGGGTAGGCGTTCAGCGTGAACGTGCCAGGGACCAGTCCGGCCTCAGAGCCGATCTGCGCGCCGTTGCAGATCCCGAGGACCAACCCCCCGCCCTTCGCGTGCCTGACGACATCGGCCATGATCGCCGTCCGGGCGGCGATGGCCCCCGCCCGGAGGTAATCGCCGTAGGAGAACCCGCCCGGGAGCACCACGGCGTCGTAAGGGCGGACGAGGCCGTCCTTGTACCAGACAAGGTCCGTATCGACCCCGCAGACGTCCGCGAGAACGTGGTGGGTGTCCCGGTCGCAGTTACTCCCGCCGAACTGCACCACAGCAAACCTCATACCTCACTCGACCTCAATCGTGTAGCGGTGGATGACCGGGTTTGCGAGGAGCCGCTCGCACATCTGCCGTGCCTCTTCTTTCGCCGCCGCCGCATCCGCCGCGTCGAGCGTGATCCGGAAAAGGCG
Source organism: Methanoculleus sp. 10 (assembly GCF_913757945.1). Classification (NCBI taxonomy): domain Archaea; kingdom Methanobacteriati; phylum Methanobacteriota; class Methanomicrobia; order Methanomicrobiales; family Methanomicrobiaceae; genus Methanoculleus; species Methanoculleus sp. 10. The sequence goes on from NZ_CAJYDP010000011.1 coordinate 63,914, forward strand.
CGCTGTAGCGAGGTCCCCGGCCGGGAACCCCAGGTTCGCGAGGGCGTGCCGGATGGCGCGCGCTTCGGGGTCCAGCATTCCTTCCTTGAGTGCAATGGTGATGGTTACGGTATAGTTCATGCAGATCCTCCTTTGGGCGGCGCGAGTATTCGTTTCGCGACGCCGGCGTACGTCTCCAGGACGTCTCCCTTGTTGAAACGGTAGACGTCCTTGTCAAGAGACGCCCCGGTCTCCTTATCCCAGAGCCGCATCGAGTCCATGCTGATCTCGTCGCCGACGACGATCTCGGCATTACTCCGGCCAAACTCGAGTTTGAAGTCGACCAGGGTGATGCCGCGCGCATCGAGGTACTCCGAGAGCACCTCGTTTATCGCGAGTGCCATCGCCTTGATCTGGTCGAGTTCTTCGGGCGTGGCAAGCCCGAGAGCGTAGATCAGGTCGTCGTTGAGCATCGGGTCGTGGTGGGCGTCGCTCTTGTAGTCGATGACGATCACCGGCGGATCGAGCACCTCTCCTTCCCGGAACGGGTAGTTGCGCACGATGGAGCCGGCCGCGACGTTTCTCACGATCACCTCGAGCGGGATCATCGTGAGACCCCGCACCGCGATGACGGCGGGTTCGACGCTCGCGAGGTAATGGGTCCGGATCCCGTTCTCCTCCAGGTACCTGAAGAAGAACGAGGAGACTTCCGCGTTATATCTCCCCTTGCCGCCCAGGGTATCTTTCTTCCCGCCGTCAAAGGCCGTGATGTCGTCCCGGAACTTCATGATGTAGACGTCCGGGTCGTCGGTGCGATAGACGGACTTAGCCTTCCCTGTGTAGAGGAGGTCAACCTGTTTCATCGCCAGATCTCCTCGTAGGTGTTGATCGGGATGCATGATGAGGTTATGCACCCTCCCCCTGGCCGGGTGCCGCGATCCGCGCCGCGAGCCGCCGGATCAGGGGTTCGAGAAGAGGGGAATACCAGCCCTTCTCGATATACTGCGGGTAGATGCAGAGCCGCTCCCGCAGTTCGGCGTCCCCGGCAACCCTCTTCAGTTCCTCGATCTGCGGCCAGGGGCGCTCGGGGTTGACGTAGTCGATGGTGAGCGGGGAGACCCCGCCGAGGTCGTCGACGCCGCACCCGACCAGGTGCGATGCGTCTGCGAGGTTCGGGGGTATCTGCACTGCGACGTCTGCCGGGAGGATCTCCCGGGCGAGGGTTATCGTCGCACAGAGTTCGTCCGTGTCGGGCGCCGGTGCGCCTTCCATCAGTGTCCCGGGTTTCGGGCAGAAGTTCTGCACGATCACCTCCTGGATATGGCCGAACCGCGAATGAAGGTCCCGGATGACCTCGAAGGACTCCTCGCGGTCCTCCATCGTCTCGCCGATCCCGACCAGGATCCCGGTCGTGAACGGTATCGAGAGCTTGCCGGCGTTCTCGATCATCTCGATCCTGACCGCCGGATCCTTTCCGGGGGAGTCGCGGTGTGCAGGGATCTCTGCGGTCGTCTCGAGCATCAGCCCCATGCTCGCGTTCACCGCGCGGAGCCGGTCGAGCTCCTCGTAGGAGAGGATGCCGGCGTTGGTGTGCGGGAGGAGCCCCCTTCTTACGGCCGCAAGAGAGAGGTCGTAGACGTAGTCGAGGATGTCGGCATAGCCGATCCTGCCGAGCACGGCGGCAAACCCCGGCACCGCACCCGGGCGCTCCCCGAAGGTGAAGAGCGCCTCCGTGCAGCCGAGACTCGCGCTCGCTTCCATGGTGCGGAGCACCTCGCCGGGAGGCATGACGCACCCCTCCCGTACCGGCGTCCGGAAACAGCAGTAGCCGCAACGGTTCCTGCAGACCGTCGTTAAGGGGAGGAACGCGTTCCTTGAGAAGGTGATCACGCGGCGGTGCATGGGTATATGTCGGCACCTTTCCACATCAAGGTTAGGGGTCAGGTGTCCGGCGCACAACCGTAACGATGCCTTTTTGATGCTATCCCGACAACTGTTTCTCAATGTACTTCCACGCGCTCATCCCCTTTAAGCCCGTCAACCCAAAGACACGCCTCTCCTGCATCCTCGACCAGGAAGAGCGGGAGGCGTTCGCCCGGGCGATGCTTGAAGACGTGATCGCATCCGTGCTGAAGTCCGGGTGCAGCGCCACCCTCCTCTGCACCCACCCGTTCAAGCACGAGAACGCGCTCGTCGCCGTCAGGAAAGAGTCGTTGAACGAGGCGATCAACTGGGCGCTCGGGCAGTTCCACTGTCCGGCACTCATCATCATGGCTGACCTCCCCCTGGTGACGGCCGGGGACATCCAGCGGCTGATCCGCACCGAGAAGGATATGGCCATCGTGCCGGGCCGGGGCGGCGGGACGAACATTATATTTCTCAAAAAGCCCCGGTGCTTCCGCGCCGACTACTACGGCGCAAGTTTCCTCGACCACCTGCGGATCGCGGGAGAGTGCGGTTTCTCCGTCGAGGTGATCGACTCGTTCCGGATGTCGACCGATATCGACGAGAAGGAAGACCTCGTCGAGATCCTGATCCATGGAAAAGGGAGGAAGAGCCGGGAGTACCTGGAGAACTCAGGGTTCTCTCTTGTCATCGACGAGAAGGGACGGGTCGGCGTGCAGCGCGACGCCCATGAAGAGGCACTCTGACGCGTCGATGGTGGCGACCCCGGCGTAGTCGCCGACCGGGAGCCCGAGCCCCCGCACCACGGCTGCGGGGACGCACTCGTTTGCCTCTCCCATCACGAGTTCCGCGGCGGACGCGATGCAGTCCGCCACTGCCCGCTTGGTGACCTCGAGTTCGCGGCCGAAGAGGTCCTGTTTTCCGCATTCGTCGAGCACCGACGGGATCCCTGAGCACCCGATGGCGACCCCGCTGCACCCGAGGCGCATCGCGTGCGTCCTTGAATCGATGACGATGACGCCGACGTCCGCCCCCGACCGAACCCTGATCGCCGTGCGTATCCGCGCCGCGGATGCGTCGGGGTCGGCCGGCAGGAGGAGGACGGAGCCGTGGGGGGTGTTCGAGGCGTCGATCCCGGCGTTCGGGAGGAGCGTCCCGTTCTTCATGCAGAGCAGGAACCCGGGGATGCCCCCGACGACCCGGTCGCTCTCCCGGAGGACCACCTCGACGAGGCGGGGGTCCATATGGTATTTTTCAGCGAGCCTGAGCGCCTCATCAGACGGCTCGACACCGGCAAGGTGCACGGCCCGCCCTTCGGCGGTGGCAACGGCCGATTCGGCGACGACCACGACGTCGCCGGCCAAAAACCCCCCGCACTCCGAACGCCCGGCCGCCGCGATGAGGTGAGCCGCGACGTCGTCGCCGGCACAGATCAGCGCGGTCGCGAGGCCGTAGACCGAGAACGACGGTGTCGTCATAGTCTCCTCATCTTCCCGGAGACCCGCAGGAGGTCGGCAGTCTCGCGGACGTCGTGGCTCCGCACGACGCTCGCTCCCTTCTCCACCAGCATCGCCGTGACCGCGAGCGTCCCGGCGAGCCGGTCTTCGGGCTCTCTCCCGAGCAGATCCCCGATGAACGTCTTCCGGGAGACCGCAGCGAGCACCGGGCGGCCGAAGGACGAGAACGACTCGAAGTTCCGGCAGAGTTCCCAGTCGTCCTCGCTCGTCCTCCCCGGGACCCATCTCCCGACAGCGGGGTCGAGGACTACGTCCTCAATCCCGAGGCGCGCGCACCGCGCCACAACCGCATCGAGCGCGGCGAGCGTTGCGGCAAGCCCGACCGCATCGCCAGGCTCCCTGAAACTTGCCATGACGAATGCCGGGAGCCCGGAGTCGGCGACCACCCGGGCGTAGCGCTCGTCGGCAAGACCGGAGATGTCGTTTGCCGCGTGGACGTCGTGGCGGAGGCAGACCTCGAGCACCTCCGCATAGCGGGTGTCCACCGAGAGGGTGATCCCGGTCCCGTCGAGTTCGGAGAGCGCCGTGTCCATCCGTGCCGCCTCCTCGGCAACGGTGATGGGGGAAGAGCCCGGAGCCGTGCTCCGCGCCCCGAGGTCGATCAGGTCGGCGCCCGCATCGATCATGGCAAGAGCCCGGTCGTATATCCGGCCGGCCGGGGTGTAGGAACCCCGGTAGAACGACTCGGGGCTGCAGTTGATGACGCCCATCAGGCGGACGGGAGCGTCGCCGCCGATCCGGAGGCGGTTTATCGTGCAGTCTCGTCGCAGCATGTCCTCAACCTGGCTGCCTTGAAGGTGTTCTCCATCAGCGTCGCGATCGTCATGGGGCCGACGCCGCCGGGGACCGGGGTTATCGCCCCCGCCCGCTCGCGCACCGCCTCGAAATCAATGTCGCCGCAGAGTTTACCCTGCTCGTCGTAGTTGATCCCGACGTCGATGACCGTCGCGCCAACCTTTACCATCTCCGGCCTGACAAACTTCGCTCTTCCGACCGCGCTGACCAGGATGTCGGCGTTCCGCGTCTCGTCCTCGATGTTCCTCGTCTTTGAGTGGCAGATCGTGACGGTTGCGTCGGCATTCAGGAGCAGGGCGGCCATGGGCCTCCCTACGTCGATGCTCCGGCCGACGACGACCGCCCGCTGCCCGCGGGCCGGGATCCCGTACTCGTCGAGGATCGTCATGATCCCCTGCGGGGTGCAGGGGGCGTAGACCGGTTTCCCGGCAAGAAGGCGGCCCAGGTTGAAGGGGTGGAACCCGTCCACATCCTTTATGGGCGCGACCGCATCGATGACGCGGGTGGTGTCCACGCCCCGGGGGAGCGGCAGCTGGACCAGGATGCCGTCGATGTCCGGGTCGTTGTTGAGGCGCGCGATCGTCTCAAGCACCCGTTCCGTGGAGGCGTCCTCCGGGAGCTCGATGCCGACGGACCCGATCCCGACGCGCTCGCACGCCCGGTGCTTCATCCGGACATACATCTGCGATGCGGGATCGTTTCCCACGATGACGGTCGCGAGGCGTGGGTAGAGCCCGGACTCGTCTATCTTCTCCTTGAGGATCTCGAGCCTCTTCTCAGAGACCGCTTTTCCGTCGAGTATCATGCTACTTCTGGGTAGAGGGGATACTTGCTTGCGAGGGCAATAACCTCTTCCCTCACTTCGGTGATCGCCTTCTTTGAGGTCCGGTCGCGGGCGACATCCTTCACGACCCGGGCGATCCAGTGACCGATCTGTTTCATCTCCTCTTCTTTCATGCCACGGGAGGTGACGGCCGGCGTGCCGATGCGCAGACCGCTCGTCACGAAGGGGCTGAGCTGCTCGCGGGGGATGGTGTTCTTGTTGACGGTGATGCCCGCCTCTCCAAGCGCGGTCTCGGCCGCAAGGCCGGTGAGGTGCTCGTGGTTTGTGGAAACCCCGGTCAGGTCAAGGAGGATTAAGTGGTTGTCGGTGCCGCCGGAGACGAGGTCGAGCCCTTCCTCTGCGAGGACGCCGGCCATCGCGCGTGCGTTCTTGACGACCTGTCCGCAGTAGTCCCTGTACGTGGGGGTCAGCGCTTCCTTGAAACAGACCGCTTTTGCGGCGATGATGTGCATCAGCGGGCCGCCCTGCATGCCGGGGAAGACGGACTTGTCGATGGCGGCGGCGTCCTCTTTGCCGCACATGATGGCGCCGCCCCGGGGGCCCCGCAGGGTCTTGTGCGTCGTCGTCGTCACGATATCGACGACGCCGACCGGGGAGTTGTGGTATCCGGTCGCGCAGAGTCCGGCGATGTGGGCGATGTCGGCCATGCACCGCGCACCGACGGTGTCGGCGACCTCCTGGAACGCCTTAAAGTCGATCTCGCGCGGGTAGGCGCTCGCGCCGCAGACGATGATCTGGGGTTTTACGATCCGCGCCATATCCTCGATGACCGCGTAGTCGAGCGTCTCCGTCACGGGGTCGACGCCGTAGTGGAAGATGGAGTACCAGCGCCCGGTGATGTTGACCGGCGAGCCGTGGGAGAGGTGGCCCCCCTGGGTGAGGCTCTGGCTCATGATTTTGTCCTTGTAGTTGAGGTAGGCGAAGTAGACCGCCTGGTTTGCCTGGCTTCCCGAATGCGGCTGGACGTTTGCGTGCTCCGCCCCGAAGAGTTTACACATCCGGTCGCGCGCCAGGTTCTCCACGACGTCGTGGAACTCGCAACCGCCGTAGTAGCGTTTGCCGGGGTAGCCCTCGGCATACTTATTGGTCATGATGGAGCCCATCGCCTCGAGAACCGCCTTGCTGACGACGTTCTCGGAGGCGATCAGCTCCAACCCGTTGATCTGACGCAGGCGCTCCTTCTCGATGACGCCTGCGACTTCCGGATCGAAGTTTGCCAGATTAGACATGCAGAAAAAAGGTTGCTTTGGTGAGGTAATATTCTTTCTTTTGCAGGATTTGTCCGTGCAGGCTGCATATCCGGCGACTGCCGGCCTGTAGTCTGACATATCCCGGATAAAAAGTAATCATTCTTCTTTTCGGGAATCCATAGTAATATTATTACGTAATTATTATCAAGGATTAATTCGAGGGAGACAATGGCACAGAAAGATGCGAGGATACGGTTCCTTGAGCGGGAACTCGCGGAACGCGAGAAGGAGATGGAGACGATGACGGAGTCTGATCAGCCGGCGGTACCGGATGCGGGCGATGAGCGCCTGCGCGATCTGGAGCGCAAGGTGCGGGAGCTCGAGGCCCTCGTCAAGGGCCTGACGGAGGAGGTTTTGGACCTCAAGTCCGTGACGATGAAACTCTCCCGGGAGACGGAAGAACGCAAGGTTAAGCCCGTCGCGGCCGAAGGGAGGAGGGCCGGGGCGACGCTCCAGGCGGAGCCCCGCGCCGCCGCCGGGCCCCGGCCGGTGCGTGCCGCCGAACCCCGGGAATCCGCGCGGCCGGTGGAGAAGCAGCGGGCCCGTGCGGACCAGGACGACGCGAACATGGAACTTATCATGCAGAACGACGGGACGCTGAAACCGGAGCCGCGGAGATCCTCGGAGTATATCATCGCAAGCAACAAGTTCGGGAACGCCCCGGCGAAGGGCCGGGGCCGGGGCGGCAAATCGTCCGACCGGACGCTCTTCGTGGAGCAGAAGAAGCGGGAGGTCGAGAGCGTCATCCAGGCTGAAGAGGACGACACCGTCGATCTCGACAGATAACCAGGGGAGCCCGATCCTTGTACATCACGCAGCTTGAGATCGACAACTTCAAGTCTTTCGCGAGAAAGACGAAAATCCCTTTTTTTGAAGGGTTTACGGTCGTCTCAGGCCCGAACGGCTCCGGGAAGAGCAACATCATCGACAGCATCCTCTTTGTCCTGGCTCTCTCGGGTGCGCGGGGGCTGCGGGCCGAGAAACTGACCGATCTCATCAACGTCAACTCCGGGAAGAACACCGCCGAAGTGACGGCGACGTTCTCGGACGGCACGACGATCCGCCGCCGGATCAAGCGGACCCCGGCGGGATACTACAGTTACAACTACCTAAACAACCGTCTCTGCAAGCAGAGCGACGTCATCGAGTTCCTCGCGAAGATCGGGATCAAGCCGGAGGGGTACAACGTCGTGATGCAGGGCGACATCACCCGCATCATGGAGATGAGCGACACCGAGCGGCGGAAGATCATCGACGAGATAGCGGGTGTCGCCGAGTTCGACCATAAGCGCGAACAGGCGTTCTCGGAGCTTGAGGTGGTCCGGGAGCGGATCGAGCGCGAGGAGATCCTCTTAAACGAGCTCGTGGCGCGGCTGGACGCGCTCCAGCACGAGCGCGAGCAGGCGATGGAGTACCGGCGGTGGCAGGACGAACTGGAACACCTCAACCGCTGCCGGGGTGCGGCACTCGTCCGGCAGAAAGAGCAGGAGGTCGGCACTCTCCATACGCTCGCGCTCGACCAGCAGGAGGCGCTCGGGCGCACCGCCGGTGAGGCCGATGCCGTCCGGGCGCGGGCCGAGGAAGCACGCGGGCGCCGGCATGCGGTCGACGAAGAGATCAACAAAAAGAGCGGCCCGGAGTACCTGGCGCTCGTCGGGCGGCTCGAGGAGGCGCGGGGCGGGATCAAGCTCGCCGAGAAGACCATCGAGCGTCTCGCGGCCGGCCGGGACGAGAACCTCGAAACAATCCAGCGGGTCTACATGGACGGCAGGCGCGCCGAGGCGAAGGTCGAGGAGTGCGCCGGGCAGATCCGCACCCTCTCGATCGACCGGGCGAACCTCGCGATGGAGCTCGCAACAAAGCGCGATCAGCTCGCGGCGGTCGAGGAGCGCATTGCAAGCGAGAGCAAGGAGGTCGAGGGGGTCAAGGACCAGCTCTTCGCGCGGATGCAGGACCTTGAGAACAAGAAGGAGCTCCGGGCGAAGATCCTCCGCGAGCAGGACATCTTCATCGAGAAGAGCCGGATGCGGACATCGGAGCGCGAGCGCCTGGAGGCGCGCACCCGCCAGATCGAGGAGGAACTGGCGAACAAACAGGCGCAGGCGGCGGACTACGCTTCCAGCGCGGCCGGCTGCGAGGCAGAGAAGCGCCGGATTGAGCGCGACCTCTCCGAGGCCGAGAGCACCCTCTTTGCGCGGCGCTCGGCCCTTGACCGGCTGCAGAAGGAGATCCGGGAGAACCAGCAGAGCCTGATGCGCTTTGAAGCGCAGCAGCAGGCGCAGGGCGATGCCGGTGGAAGGGCGATGGACGCCGTCCTTGGCATGGAAGGGGTCCACGGCACCGTGGCGCAGCTTGGCCGGGCGCCGCCGGAGTACGCGACCGCGCTCGACGTGGCGGCGATGGGCCGGCTCCGCTGGGTGGTCGTGGATACCGATGCGGTCGCGGCCGACGCGATCCGTTACCTGAAAGAGAACCGTCTCGGGCGGGCCACCTTCCTGCCGCTCAACAAGCTCCGTCCTCCTGTGCTCGCGCCGCTCGAGGCGGACCCGGGCATCGTCGGCTACGCGGTCGACCTCCTTGAGTTCGACCCGGCGTTCGAGCGCGCCTTCCGGGTCGTCTTCGGCGCGACGGTGGTGGTGGACACCCTCGAGCGGGCGCGGCGACTGATGGGCCGGTACCGGATGGTCACCCTGGAGGGGGATTTTGTCGAGAAGAGCGGCGCCATGACCGGCGGCGCGCAGACGAAGAAGGTCCGCGGGTTCGGGGTGGCGGTCGACGACGAGATTATGCGGGTCCGTGCGACGCTCGCTGGCCTCGAGGCGGAGGCGGCGGAGATCGAGGCGTCCATACGCCGCTTTGCGGTGGCCGCGGAGGCGAAGCGGGCGGAGCGCAGTGCGGTCGACGAGCAGATTGCGCGCTACCGCATGCTCGCGGAAGAGTTTTCGAAGCGCATGGAAGTGCTCGCCGGGGAGAGGCAGGCCCTCGCGGAGACCCTGCAGGAGATGCTCCTTGAGGCGAAGGCCGGCGGCGAGGAACTTGCGCGGCTCGAGGCGGACCGGGAACGCATCACCGTCGAGATCGCGCGTATCTCGGGGGAGGTCGACGCCCTCAAGAAGAAACTCGACGACACGGAGATCCCCGCGCTCACCGAGCAGTACGAGCGGCACCGTAAATCCGTCGAGGATATCGAGCGCCGGCTCCGGAACAAGGACGCGGATATCACCGACGCCAAACGCGAGAGGCAGCATTTCGCGAACCGGGCAGAGGAGCTCACCGCGGAGCGGGACCGCCTGACGGCGAAGAACCAGGAGATCGACGGCGAGATCGCCGCCGCCACAGAGCAGATCGAGAGCCTGCGCCGCCTGATCGTTCAACTGGAGACCCGCCAGAAGGAGTTCTCGAACGAGCTTGCCGGCCTGCACGGCGAGCGGGACCGTATCCTTGAGGAGATCCGGGTGCTGGACCGGCAGGCTCTCGACCTCTCGGGCGCGATGGAGCGCACCCGGATGCAGATCGACGCCCTCGCGGAGCGGGAACGGACGCTCCTCGCGGAGCTTGCGGCGCTCCGGGAGCAGGCCGGCGACGTGGAGACCGACCTCGACCTTGCGGCTATCGATGCGGGGATAGCGGAGGCTGAACGGGCGCTAAAGAAGATCGGCGCGGTGAACATGCTCGCCATCGAGGAATGCGACCGGGTCGCTACGCGCGTTGAGGAGCGGACCGCAAAGAAGGAGGTGCTCTCGCGGGAGCGGATGATGCTGTTAGAGCGGATCGAGCGGTACGAGAAGATGAAGTACGAGGCGTTCATGACGGCTTTCAACGCGATCGATGCGAACTTCCAGGAGATCTTCGCGCGGCTGACGGAGGGGAGCGGGAGGCTGGTCCTCGAGAACGAGGATGACCCGTTTGCCGGCGGCATGACGTTTGCGGTCCAGCCCCGCGACAAGAAGGTCCACCTCCTCTCCGCGCTCTCGGGGGGTGAGAAGTCGCTCACCACGCTCGCGTTCATCTTCTCGATCCAGCAGTACATGCCCGCACCGTTCTATGCGCTGGACGAGGTGGATATGTTCCTCGACGGGAACAACGTCGGCCGGATCGCCGCCATGATCAGCGACCTCTCCGGGAACGCGCAGTCGATCATCGTCTCGCTCCGAAAGCCGATGATCGAGCGCGCCGACCGGATCGTGGGCGTGACGATCCGCCCCGACAAGAGCACCTACGTGACCGGTGTGCAGAACAATGGATGAAGAACCTGTCGAGATCCTGGCGGGCATGGCCGAGCGGGGAGAGATCGATCCCTGGAACGTCGATATCGTGGACGTGACGGACCGGTTTCTCGCCGAGCTCGACCGCCGGAAGGAACTGGACCTGCGGGTCTCGGGGAGGACGCTCTTTTATGCCGCGTGCCTGCTGCGCCTGAAGTCGGAGTATCTCGAGGGGTGGGATGGAGAGGAGGACGATGAGGCCTCTCCTGATGATGAGGACGATGCATTTCCGGATATCGACTTTGATTTCAGCTCAGGTGATGAGAGCGAGCCTATAGGTCGCCTGGAGCGCGAGATCCAGCGCCGCCTGGGGCGTAAGAGCCTCCGGAAACGGCCGCCGGTCACGCTCTACGAGCTGATCAAGCAGCTGAAGACGGCGGAGAAAGAGCAGCGCCGCAGGCAGCGCCGGAGGGCTCCGGCGGAGCGGGAGCCGGATCTCGACCTCAGCGCCGGCGATGTGGTGGCGGTGGCACACGACGAGGGGTACCAGAAGGCGGTCTCGGCTGTGATGGAGGAGTTCCGGCGCGCGAACCGGGACGGGGATGTCCTGACGCTCGCCGGCCTCTCCACGGCGATGGGGCGGACCCGGCGCGAGGTGTACATCCCGCTCCTCTTCCTGATGCTTGAGGGGAGACTTGCGCTCTGGCAGGACGAGTTCTTCGGCGAGGTGTACGTCGGCGACCGCATCCCTGAGGGCGGCGCTGACGAGGATTGATCCCGATCCGGCGAGAACAGGCCGATCGGGCGTTGCAAATTCCCCTGTTCTTCCAGGACGGCCCACCGGGGAGATGGGCTGTACCGTTGCGCGCGTGCCGCAACGCCACGCGCCCTGTTTATATGTGATGGCACGCCGGGCGGCGGCCCCGGGCCGTTCACCGGTCGGATACCGGTTTTGTGCACGGGTTTGGGGTAAATGTATAAATACCTCCGGTGTCAACATGTAGTAGTCAAGCCGGAAGCGGTTCTCGTGCCTGATTCTGCATTCAGGTGCAGGATGCACGATGCTTCCGGCGTTCATGGGGGTCCGAGCCGGGTGCTCGGATCCGACTGAGCAGGGAAATGTTTATATGACATTGGCGCTAACATAGTAAGGCTGTGTTGCCAGGGTGTCAGACCGTGCAGCCCGATCCGGGTGGTCTGGTCGGCGCTCTCTCAACCGTTGTGAGGGCCCAAGTCTTGATTTGGGTCTGATTCGGGTTGACAATGTTTATATATCCGGAAATTCAATATGTATTCTCGCAAGGTGCATGACGCCCGCGATGCGGGCGGCCTGGCGCTATCGGGTCGGGAATATGTGATGAACTTCCGGCTCGAATCCTGGAACAGGAAGTAATGTTTATATGTGATGACTCACAAACATTAATTCCTGCACAGGTGAAACGGGGCCGCCGGGGACTGAAGTTCCGGCGAGTTTCTGTGATCGGGCCGGAATTCCTTGGGGGATCTCCGGAATGGATCCTGAAGCGGGATGAAAATGTTTATATGTGAAGAACAATAAACATTAGTTCCCCTACAGGTGAAATGACAAGACCCGGTCCGGGTCAAACTCCCTGTATTAAAAAGGACATGAAGGTCCAAGCTCTCAAGGCTTGGATCTGATGCAGGAAACAAATGTTTAAATACTTACAAAATAAACATTGTTTTCCTGTTGATGGAGAATCAACGCGACCGCTCTTTGAGCGGGTTGGTTCTGACGTTGGCATTGGCAATGCGGAAATTTGTTCAGTAACCGCTAATTCCTCCCAAGTTTAGTAGTGTGCATACTTCCAAATTCTGGTTGATCCTGCCAGAGGTCACTGCTATCGGGGTTCGATTAAGCCATGCGAGTCGAGAGGGTTCGGCCCTCGGCGTACTGCTCAGTAACACGTGGATAACCTGCCCTAAGGAAGGGGATAACCCCGGGAAACTGGGGATAATACCCTATAGGTTACAGATGCTGGAATGCCCTGTAACCCAAAGCTCCGGCGCCTTAGGATGGATCTGCGGCCGATTAGGTAGTTGTTGGGGTAATGGCCCAACAAGCCAGTAATCGGTACGGGTTGTGGGAGCAAGAGCCCGGAGTTGGATTCTGAGACACGAATCCAGGCCCTACGGGGCGCAGCAGGCGCGAAAACTTTACAATGCGGGCAACCGTGATAAGGGAACCTCGAGTGCCTGTACATGCAGGCTGTTCAGGTGTCTAAAACACACCTGAAGAAAGGGCCGGGCAAGACCGGTGCCAGCCGCCGCGGTAATACCGGCGGCTCGAGTGGTGGCCACTTTTATTGGGCTTAAAGCGTTCGTAGCTGGGTTGTTAAGTCTCTTGGGAAATCTGGCGGCTTAACCGTCAGGCGTCTAAGGGATACTGGCAATCTTGGAACCGGGAGAGGTGAGGGGTACTTCGGGGGTAGGAGTGAAATCCTGTAATCCTCGAGGGACCACCTGTGGCGAAGGCGCCTCACCAGAACGGCTTCGACAGTGAGGGACGAAAGCTGGGGGAGCAAACCGGATTAGATACCCGGGTAGTCCCAGCCGTAAACGATGCGCGTTAGGTGTATCGGTGACCACGAGTCACCGAGGTGCCGAAGGGAAACCGTGAAACGTGCCGCCTGGGAAGTACGGTCGCAAGGCTGAAACTTAAAGGAATTGGCGGGGGAGCACCACAACGGGTGGAGCCTGCGGTTTAATTGGACTCAACGCCGGGAAGCTCACCGGATAAGACAGCTGAATGATTGCCGGGCTGAAGACTCTGCATGACTAGCTGAGAGGAGGTGCATGGCCGTCGTCAGTTCGTACTGTGAAGCATCCTGTTAAGTCAGGCAACGAGCGAGACCCACGCCCACAGTTGCCAGCGTACTCTCCGGAGTGACGGGGACACTGTTGGGACCGCCGCTGCTAAAGAGGAGGAAGGAATGGGCAACGGTAGGTCAGCATGCCCCGAATTATCCGGGCTACACGCGGGCTACAATGGGCAGGGACAATGGGTATCGACACCGAAAGGTGAAGGCAATCTCCTAAACCTGTCCTTAGTTCGGATTGTGGGCTGCAACTCGCCCACATGAAGCTGGAATCCGTAGTAATCGCGTTTCAAAATAACGCGGTGAATGTGTCCCTGCTCCTTGCACACACCGCCCGTCAAACCACCCGAGTGGGGTTTGGATGAGGCTGCGGTCGTTGCCGTAGTCGAATCTAGGTTCCGCAAGGGGGGTTAAGTCGTAACAAGGTAGCCGTAGGGGAATCTGCGGCTGGATCACCTCCTAAAGAAATTGCTTGGGGTTCATGCGGTTGCTGAACAAAACGTAAAATTGCCGATGTCAACCGGAAGACCGGGCTCATAGCTCAGCTGGAAGAGCGCCGCCTTTGCGAGGCGGAGGCCGGGGGTTCAAATCCCCCTGAGTCCACTGGGCGGGGAGTCCTTTTCCCGCCTTCGATGCACTCGGAGATGAGAGTCACCGGGGAAGGGCTGAAGGTCTTTGACCTGAAGAAGCCGTGTAAAGGTGCGTACTCTGGACGTTAAATGAGTTCAGCGGAACGGCGATATGCCTGTCAGTGGATGGCTCGGTTCGAGTGCCGAAGAAGGGCGTGCCAAGCTGCGATAAGCTCCGGGAAGACGCATGGAGTCTACGATCCGGAGATTCCCTAATGGGACATCCCAACACTTCGGTGTTGATCCGTAAGGATCGGGAACCCCCCGAATTGAAACATCTTAGTAGGGGGAGGAAAAGAAATCAACCGAGATGTCGTTAGTAGAGGCGATCGAACACGACAGAGTTCAAACTGAATCCCCTCACGGGGAGATGTGGTGTAGTAAGCCTACCGTCCGGATACCAAGGTCAAACGGAAATCCTCTGGAACGTGGTACCAAAGAGGGTGATAGTCCCGTACGTGTAAGCCAAGGTGTCCTGGTAGTGTCTTGAGTACCGCGGGTCGGAATTCTCGCGGGAATCTGGGAGTCATCAACTTCCAAAGCTAAATACTACTCGAAACCGATAGCGTATTAGTAGCGTGAGCGAAGGCTGAAAAGTAACCCTTGAAAGGTGGTTAAAAGCGCCTGAAACTGATAGGTGATGGTGAGTTACGGCGCGAAAGGATCTTCCACGTGAAGGAACCCGTCGCGAGGCGGTAGTACGGGCGTGGTTGCCGGTGTCGTAACCTACGTTTTGAAGAACGGGCCAGAGAGTTTATTCTGCAGGCGAAGGTTAACCCAAAAGGGGAGCCGAAGGGAAACCAACAGGTCCGTAGCGTCTGCATGGGACGGCGTATTAAAAGTGCGCGGAGTCTGCAGGATAAGACCCGAAGCCTAGCGATCTATGCGTGGGCAGGTTGAAGCGTGCCGAAAGGCGCGTGGAGGACCGCAAGCGGTTTTGATATGCAAATCATTCGCGTGACCTGCGTATAGGAGTGAAAGATTAATCGAGCTGGGCATCTGCTGGTTCCTCTCGAAACATGCCGTAGCATGACCTGGCCGGAGATAGACGGTGAGGTAGAGCACTGATTGGGGGAGCTGGGGGAGAAATCCCTCACCCTCCTGTCAAACTCCAAATTCCCCGTCGTCGAAGATGGCTGGCAGTCCGGACTACGGGGTAAGCTTGTAGTCCGTAAGGGAGACAACCCAGACCGTGGTTAATGTCCCTCAATGTAGGCTAAGTGTCAACACTGAAAGGCGTCCCAGGCCAAAGACAACTGGAAGGTGAGCTCAGAAGCAGCTATCCTTTAAAAAGTGCGTAACAGCTTACCAGTCGAGGTTTGGGGCACTGAAAATGGACGGGGCTAAAGCCTACTACAGATACCACGGACCACACGTTTGTGTGATGGCGTAGAGAGGCGTGCTGCCTGGGTCGAAGCAGGGGCGTGAGCTCCTGTGGACCGGGTAGTAATGAGAATTCTGGCATTAGTAGAAGCAAAGTTGGGTGAGAATCCCAACCGCCGGAGGGGCTAGGTTTCCTCGGCAATGTTCGTCAGCCGAGGGTTAGTCGGTCCTAAGGTGTGTCGTAATTCGAGCACATCAACAGGGAAACAGGTTAATATTCCTGTACCATTCATCCGTAGCGTTAATTCGCCCTGACGCTTCGGGATATGCCCGGCAGGGCCGTCGCCCTGTCCAAGCGTTCAAGCTCGTGGAGTACCGCCATGGTGAGAAGCGAGTGAAGACGTGATGGGGTAACCAGGCAAATTCCCGGAGCCCGTGAAAAGGGGGATGAATGACCGTACCGAGATCTGACACAGGTGCCCCTAGCTGAAGAGGCTAAGGCGTGTCGGTTTAATCGTGTTAAGGGAACTCGGCAAATTGGCCCCGTAACTTTGGGATAAGGGGTGCCTGCCTGGCGATCAGGCAGGTCGCAGTGACCAGGGGGCTCTGACTGTCTAATAACAACATAGGTGACTGCAACTCGGAAACGATTAGTATAGTCACTGATTCCTGCCCAGTGCGAGTATCTGAATACCGGGTTCAACCGGACGAAGGACTCGTAAACGGCGGGGGTAACTATGACCCTCTTAAGGTAGCGTAGTACCTTGTCGCTTAATTGGCGACTTGCATGAATGGATTAACAAGAGCCCTACTGTCCCTAACACGAATCCGTTGAACATTTTATCCTAGTGCAGAGACTAGGGACTCCAGATGGGAAGTGAAGACCCCGTGGAGCTTTACTGCAGCCTGTCGCTGTGTTACGGTATTCCTTGCGCAGCGTAGATGGGAGGCGTCGAACCACCCCTTCCGGGGGGTGGGGAGCCGTCAATGAGACACCATCCTTGGTTTACTGTAACACTAACTCTCTTCGGAGAGGACAACGGTAGGTAGGCAGTTTGGGTGGGGCGCCACACCCTCGAAAAAATATCAAGGGTGCCCTATGGTCAACTCATGTGAGTCAGAAACTCACAGGAGAGTGTCAAGAGCATAAGTTGGCCTGACGCGATTACGCAAAGCAAGTAATCGCGAGAGGAAACTCGGGTCTAACGAACCAATGAGCCTTATTGATGAGGGCCATTGACGACAGAAAAGCTACCCCGGGGATAACAGAGTCGTCGCCGGCAAGAGCACATATCGACCCGGCGGCTTGCTACCTCGATGTCGGTTCTTTCCATCCTGGCCGTGCAGCAGCGGCCAAGGGTGAGGTTGTTCGCCTATTAAAGGAGATCGTGAGCTGGGTTTAGACCGTCGTGAGACAGGTCGGTTACTATCTATCTGGAGTGTCGGGAGTCTGAAGGTAAGATGGAAATAGTACGAGAGGAACTTTCCGTCGTCGCCTCTGGTCGATCGGTTGTCCGACAGGGCAATGCCGAGCAGCTACGCGATAAGGGGTAAAAGCTGAAAGCATCTAAGCTTGAAACCTGACCTGAAAAGAGACTCCGCTGAGGACATGGGTAAAAGACCCGTTTGATAGGCCTGGGATGTAAGCATGAAGGCAACGACATGTTCAGTCCGCAGGTACTAACGTCCGATGCCTTCCGCTGAACTCAGACGAAATCCGGAGTACGCACCTTATCTCAGAAGCCCTATCCCGGTGTGAGGTGATTACCTTTATATGTCTGGGGGGCTAACCTATAGGAGGTAACACGGCTTGCCAAGGTGGCGGAGCGGCCACGCGGTTGACTGCAGATCAACTACACCCCGGTTCAAATCCGGGCCTTGGCTTTGGTAATAGCGGCCATAGCAGAGGGGAAACACCTGGACCCATTCCGAACCCAGAAGTTAAGCCCTCTCACGTGCTGTGTGGTACTGAGGTACGAGAGTCCTCGGGAAGCCCAACTCGCTGCTATTACCTCCCTTTACATTGAACGATTGCTTTTCTGATGATTTATTGTGCGAACGCAGGTTATTTCTCCTGGATCGACCTTTCTTCATAACGCGTTCTGATAAGAGTAAGATCCCCCTGATGCCGCCGCTGTTTCTTCGCAAGAGCGCGGGCGTTTCCCGCAGGGTTCTCACCCGGCAGGAGTGCGTGCTTTTCATCCTCTCCAGAGCGTTCCAGGTCTCCTTCGGCGAAGCGGGTGAGGGATATCCTGTCGCGATTCATGCTTGCAGAGCCAGGCATATAATCTTCGAGGCTTTGCGCGAGGCAATGTTGCCCGCGAAATGTCAGGTGCAGTGCCCCGCTATTGCATCGGTTCCAAACGAACAGACCCTCTCTGGCCTTCGTCCCATCCCCACGGAGCGTTCCCCTCCGTCCCCCCCGCCCCGCCCGCGCTTTACACGGGTCGCATACCCGCATGCGCTTCCCCGGCATCCCCGCCCGCCCGCGTTGCGTGCGCTCCTCCCCGTCCTCCTGGGGCGGGGCGTGGCGACAAAGCCCTATCCGGTTCTTCTCCGGATCTCCCGTGGAGTGGACCGTGGGATATCGCCATGGGAGGGGCCGGGAGGGGGCTTTCCTTCCCGGGCAAATGTCACCAAAACGCTTCCATGAGGCTCGCGTTCACACAGGCGCAACTGATGAAAATCCCCGAAGGGTGATAACTGGCAAGTACGTCGCGGTTGGAAGCGCGACAGCCAGACCTGTTTTCGATTTCGATGGGATTTTCATGAAAGTTCCTTCGTCCCCCACCCCGCCCGGCCTCCTCCCCGTCCTCCGGGGCGAGGGCAGTCATGGCGATACCCGGTGGGGAGCCGGGCCCGGGAGCGGCGCTGACGCCGGTTTCCCTGAGGGGTCAGATGAGGTTCAGGCGTTAGCCAGAAAGCGGCTCTTTCCCCGGGCGCTGGACCGTGGTGGCTATCGCCATGGGAGGTGGCGGCTCGCGGGGGCGAGCCCCCTCCCCTGTCCCTGCCTCGTGTCTTCAGCGTCCGGACTCAATTCCTCCTGATTGCCATCCGCCGGTAACCCCCTCCGGAGGCGGGGGCGGTGCATGGGGATATCCGGAAAAAAACCGTGCCCCGGGATGCAAACTTCCGGGCAGCGCGAAAAAAGAGCGATAATCCCCCGTTGAGAGTGCCGGTAATTGGGAATCGTTGCACTATGGGTTGGGGCATGAAAAGTCATTATGGTATAACACTTTGTAAAACTTAAACAAAAATATTTATGTGCCTGGTTCGACACCCAATAATATGATATGAGTTGCTGCAACGGTTGTTCACTGAAAAAGTGGCTCACAGTGAGGTTCTTGAAGCGTTAGCATGGAACAGGGTTGGACATGCCGGAAGCAATCAACTTGTCTGGAAGTGCTGTCTATGTGTGGTGTTGACGCCTTATTAACCATAATGGAAGATTCTCATGAGGGGTTGTGCCCGGGCATCATTCTGGGAACCCGGATGACGATTGCGGGTATGCGCGAACTGGGGATGAATCCCGCGGAAAAAAACCGGAACCTTGTCGTGTACGTGGAATCCGATCGCTGCATCGCTGATGCGATACAGGCTATTACCCGGTGTACTCCGGGCCATCGCACCCTGAAGTACAAACCCTACGGTAAATTCGCGGCCACGTTCATGGATATGGACACCGGTAAAGCGGTGAGGGTTTCAGTCACCGAAAAAATCCGCGTAACCCCGGGCCAGACGGACGTACGAGGTGTGGCCAGAACCCTGCTGGAGGCTCCCGAGTCCGAGCTCATCCGGGTTCTGCCGGTGAATGTCGTCATGCAGGAGGAGCTGCCGGGAACACCGGGGCATAAAGCACGATGCAGCGTTTGCGGAGAACTGGTTCTGGATCACAAGGAAACTGTCGTGGGGGGAAATATTATGTGTAAAAATTGCGTGGAGGGCTCATACTACACGAAAGCGGATGCGTGACTGCCCACCAGGGGCGGTCCGGGGATCGGCGGGCTGCAACGTTCCGCCGGATCCTCCCTGTTCGGCACAACCCGGGGCGAACCGCGGTTATACTCCGGACAGGGGTCACGAGGGACTTCCCGGGAGAGCGATTCCTGCCGGGAACATGTTCTCAAAAGCAGCCGTGCCAGTTGGGGGGAGGGAGCGGCCTCCCCGCCCCGCCGTTTCTCTCTTGCGGCACCTCCCGGGGCATCCGGCACGATGCCCCGGGGCGACTCCTTCCCGTCCCGGAGTCGCGGATGCCCCGGGGTTTTACATCATGGAAGAGAGGGTTTCAGGCTATTGACCGGAATTTGCGCCGGCACAACGTCGATGGTAGGAGATACCTCGCCGGTGTTCAGGTTTATCGATTCAGTTCCATGGTAGCCATGATGCGCCGCTGGTGCGGCCGCACCATACTATCAGTATGGGGTATAACAATTTAACTTTTACTGTTTGTTAATATAATTATATTTACTAAGTCCGGCGTGCGATCCCTCCCGAACGGGGCGTCCGGTCCTGTGGCGAGTGTCGCGGGATGCGGCCTTCCGGGCGTGCAGGTGCTGCCGGTTCATCCCCGGCAGGCGCACCCCGGAGAGAGAAGAGGGGCGGTCGCGCGCGACCGGGCAGTGGGGCCGAAGGGGCCGTCCGGAGGCACCGTTCCCTCCGGGCATGTCCCACGAGGCATGGTATGGGGCGGGCCCGGGAGGCCGTTCCCGCCCGTTCTCCGGTATGGCACCGCCCGGGGCATCCGGGGCGTTCTCCGTCCGGTGTGCTGCCTTTCCTTCCCACGGGTGCCCCGGGCTTTACGTTGATGAAAGAGAGGGTTTCAGGGCTTGAGTGCAACCTGCATCGACCATGGCATCGACGGCAGAGATCCGTGCTCTGGTGTTCCAGCTCATCGGTTCAGTTCCGCTGAATCCTTGATGCACCGCTATGCGATGGCATCATCCTGATCATATAAACTATAAATATTTAATTTTATCTATTTGTTAGGTTAATTTGGTTTACGTGGCGGAGCACTGCCGGCGAGTGCCGGGTGCTCCTGCAGGCGCTCCGGCCCCGGGAGTGCGGGCCACGCTCCCCCGTGCCGGAACCCCACCCTCACACCACCGCGTAGCGTGCCGCCGCCTCCTTCTCCCGCTGAAACGCCTCGCTGAGCTCGAAGAGGCTGCCCGTGTCGAGGTGGCGTTCCGCCCGCTCGAAGACCTCCCCTTCCTCGAAGGCAAAGTGCGCCTCGACCTCCTCCCGAAGATCGGCGAGCGCCGGCAGCCAGGCGTCGTCCCTCTGGGGGATCGTCTCGAACCGGGCGAGCGTCTCGCGGATTCCGGTATGCTCCGCCATCAGCCGGCGGACCTCCCCGGGCTCCGCGCCCCGGAGCCGTGCATACAGGGTGGCCTCCTCTGCGTACATATGCCCGGGCAGCTCGCGGCGGAGCGTGATGCACCGGACGTCCCGCGCATCGGAGTTGCTCTCGAGTTCGTCAAAGAGGCCCCGGATAAAGTCGTGGTCATTCCGGATCAGTTCAAGAATATGGACCATACTCTGCCTCCGTCCGGGTGAGCAATAGGGGGTGGGGCACTTAACGATTTCGCCGGATCCCGCCCGGAAAAAAGTAGGGGCGCCGGTGCAGTGCACCCGCTGTTAGCGTGCCGCAACCGGCATCGCGCTTCTCTTTGCCTCTTCATACCGGCTGCCGAGGCTCGAAAGTTCGTCGCTGCTCATCTTCTGCTGCATCGCAGGAAAGATCTTATCCTCTTCCTCGCTGATGTGGTGCTCCACGTTCTCCTGGATCACCTTCATCTTCGCCACCCAGACGTCCTCCTCTGACATGGGCGCGCTGTCGAGCTGGCCGAGCAGCGTCTTGACCGCGCTGTGCTCCTCGATCGACTCGAGCGCCATGTCCCGCATCCCCGCCTCCATGAGCCTGGGGTACAGGGCTTTCTCTTCCCCGATGAGGTGCGGCATGAGGTTCTCTTTTAAGGTGCTGTACTTCTGCTCCCGGTTGCTCGTGCCTTTGCTCGCGAGTTCCGAGAGCATTGAGAGCACCATCTCGTGCTCCTGTTTCAGGATATCGATAACGTTCTGCGCCATCCGATCACTCCCCCCCCGCTGTGGAGGGAGGTCACCTGGTGCGGGGCAGGTATATAAACTATGTCCCGATCCGGGCCGGCGCCCCTCATCGCGGCACTTGCCCGGGCAACTGCAGGGTCACCTGAGCGGCCGCAGGTGGGCCTTCCCCTTCGCCTCCTCGAACCGGCCCCCGATATACAGGAGGTG
The DNA here is from genome assembly GCF_913757945.1 of Methanoculleus sp. 10. Taxonomy (NCBI): domain Archaea; kingdom Methanobacteriati; phylum Methanobacteriota; class Methanomicrobia; order Methanomicrobiales; family Methanomicrobiaceae; genus Methanoculleus; species Methanoculleus sp. 10. The sequence goes on from NZ_CAJYDP010000011.1 coordinate 85,468, forward strand.
AGCGTCATCCATCGTCCTCCTGGCCTCCGGGAAGACCGTCTTCTCCTCCCGGTCGATATGGTTCTTCATCGCCTCGCGGAGTTCCGGCACCGCGCGGACCCATTCCGCTTCGTTTGCCATGGGTATGCCGTTCAACCGGTCGACAAGCGCCCGGACGGCCTTATGCTCCCCGCGGGACACCGCCGTGACGTCGTGCAGCCCCCGTGCATCGAGCTCCGGGTAGAAGACCCGCTCCTCGCCTGCCATGTGCGGCAGGAGATCGTTCTTCATCCGGTTGAACTTCTCCGCCCGGTCGCTGATACCTTTTCGCTGCAGCTCGTCGAGCCCGGCGAGCACCTTTGCATGTTCCCGCCGTAAGAGGTCCAGGATGTTCTGCCCCATGTCTCTCTCCCCTGCTTCGAGTGTTTTCCGGTGTCTGCATCGGATAAAAACGTATGGTCCGCCGGATACCCATAAATGGCGCAGGCGCATAGGATCATGCATATGCAAAAAGAGGGATCCGGCGCTCCGGATCGCGGAAACTCGCTCCGGCGTGATCTCGGGCTCCCTGCAGTCACCCTGTCGGGCATCGGCATCATCCTCGGCGCCGGGATCTACGCCCTGCTCGGGGAAGCGGCAGGCATGGCCGGCAACGCCGTCTGGCTGACGTTCGCCATCGCCGCCGTCATCGCCGCGTTCAGCGCCCTGAGTTACGCCGAACTCTCGTCGATGTTTCCCCGGGCAGGCGCCGAGTTCGAGTACGTCTCAAACGCGTTTGGAAAGAGGCTCGCGTTCGTCGTCGGGTGGCTGATCATCCTCTCCGGCATCCTCGGCGCCGCGACCGTCTCGCTCGGGTTCGCCGGCTACTTCTCGGACCTCGCCGGTCTGCCGGTCATCCCCTCCGCAATCCTGATCGTCCTCGTCCTCGCCGCGATCCTCCTCGCCGGGATCAGGGAGACCGCCCGGGTCGCGATCGCCATGACCCTCATCGAGGCCGGGGGCATCGTCATGATCATCCTGATCGGCCTCCCGTATTTAGGGCAGGTGGACTACCTTGAGATGCCCCGGGGCATCCCGGGCCTCCTGCAGGCGTCGGCACTCGTCTTCTTCGCCTACATGGGGTTTGAGGAGATCGTAAAACTCTCGGAGGAGACCAGGAACCCCGAGCGGACCATCCCGCTCGCTCTCATGATCGCGCTTGCCGTCTCCATCCTCCTCTACATCCTGGTATCCCTCGCCGCCGTCTCGGTCGTCGGCTCCGAGCAGCTCGCCGCCTCCCGGGCACCCTTCGCCGACGTCGCGGCGGTCGCCCTCGGCCCCGCGGCGTTCACCCTCATATCCGTCATCGCCCTCTTCGCCACGGCAAACACCGCTCTCCTGATGATGATGGCATCGTCGCGGATCATCTACGGCATGGCGTCCTCGTACTCGCTTCCCCCCTTCCTCGCCCGGGTGCACCCCCGGACCCGGGCGCCCTGGACGGCCGTCGTCGCCGTTCTGCTCGCCACCCTGGCGTTCCTCTTTGCGGGCAGGATCGATTTCGTCGCGAACGTCACGAACTTCACGCTCTTTGTGACGTTCATCGTCATCAACGCATCCGTGGTCGCGCTCCGGTACCGTGCGCCCGATGTGGTGCGGCCTTTCCGGATCCCGGGCGCCGTCGGGACCCTGCCGGTCATCCCGGTCATCGGGATGGCATCAAGCCTCTTTCTCCTCGCCCAGCTCGGCACCCCGGTCCTGCTGGTCGGCGGGGTCCTGGTCGTTCTCGGTGCCGGGCTCGCGCTGGCCGGGGAGTGGCAGCCTCATGGGGCGGCATGACGGGCGAGAACGGCCCCTTATAGGGTCTGTGGAGCTGCCCTGCACCTGCCGGGTTCACCTCGGGGAAACACTATTATCCCCCGGGGTCCCTCACCGGTATGCATGGCAGGCCTGTCTTCTGTCCGGAACGACGGAGCGCTTCTTTTGGTTCTCGCGCTCCTTGTCGTCGCCGTCACGTTTGCCGCCGGATGCACGGCAGGCACCGGGGATGAGACGCCCGCTCCGGGAGCCGGGCTCTCCGGGACCCTCTCGGTCACCGGCTCGACGACCGTCCTCCCGATCGCCCAGCTGGCTGCCGAGGCCTTCATGGCCGAAAACCCCGGGGTCGACGTCCAGATCGGCGGCGGCGGGTCGAGCGTCGGCATCCAGGCCGTCGGCGAGGGCACCGCGGATATCGGTATGTCTTCCCGCGACCTGAAAGAGACGGAGAAGGCGGAGTATCCCGGCCTTGTCGGGCACACGGTTGCCATCGACGGTATCGCGGTCATCGTCAACCCGGCAAACACCGTCGAGAGCCTGACGCCGGACCAGGTACGGGGCATCTACAACGGCACCTACACCGCCTGGGACCAGGTCGGCGGGCTGGACGGGGAGATCGTCGTCGTCGGCCGTGACAGCGCTTCGGGGACCCGTGAGTACTTCCAGGAGGTCGTGATGCAGAAGGATGCCTTCGTCGAGACCCAGCTCGAGAAGAACTCAAACGGCGCCATGGCCCAGACCATCGCCCAGACCCCGGGCGCCATCGGGTACGTGGGGCTCGGTTACCTCGACAACACCGTAAAAGGCCTTTCCATCGTTGTGAACAAAACCGCGGTCCCGCCCACGGTCGAGACCGTGAAGGCCGGGACGTACCCGTTCTCGCGCGGGGTCGTCATGTTCACGAAGGGTGAGGCAACCGGCCTTGCGAAGGCGTACATCGAGTTCATCCTCGGCCCCGACGGCCAGGCGATCGTCGAGGAAGAGGGCTTTGTCCGGGTCGACTGAGGATCTTTCTCTCTTCGCCCGGGTAATCGCAGGTCCGGGATTAGCCGGGGTGCCCCGGCGGCTGCTACCGGTCCGCTACCCGCCCTTTGACTCCCCGGCCCGGTAACGTTCGACCGGGCCGACCGCTTCCAGCCTTCCGTCGTTGAGGACGGAGACGGCGCCGTGGCCGCACGCGACCAGGCACCGGCGGCCGCTCGGCGCGAGTTCCTCATCGAGGCCCCGGATCAGCTCAAGGAGCGCCTTACGCTCCCGGCGTGCGCACTCGCTGTCGACGTTGACCGACGTCACCAGGAAGTCCGCGAGCGAGTTGTAGCGTTTCCGGTCCTCGTCGAGGCTCCCGAAGTTGATCAGCGTATCGGCGGTGAAGACAATCCCGTGCCCGGGACAGAAGAGGTAGACCTGACCGTGCAGATGCCCGCCCAGGGATTCAAGGACCTCGAACTCGAGGTCGTGGACCTTAACGCGGGCGAGGACGGGAAAGATCGAGCGCATGCCGATCTTCTCCGCCGGGAAGAGTTCGGGGTTCTCCGGCGGGGTGAAGCGCGAGAAGAGGTTGATGACGGTCGTGTAGACCTCCTCGAGGATCGAGGACTCGCTGCGCGAGCCGTAGGCCCGGTTCGCCTGGCGGATGATCGCAAGCGATCCGGCGTGCGTATACGCCTTTGCGCCGAAGAACCCTCCCCCCCCGCAGTGGTCCGCGTCGGCGTGGGTGATGTAGACCCTGCCGATCATCTGCTGGTTTGGAAGGCCGTAGTGCTGGAACATCCGCACGACGTCCTCGTGGTAGATCCCGTATCCCGTATCGATCATGACGGTCTCGTCCGGGGCGCAGAGGAGGAAGATGTTGCCGCCGCCCGGCATCTGGAAGCAGAAGAGCTCGACGGCGTCGCTGAGCCGGATGCGCTGGACGTCCGCGTAGAACCGATCCCCGGTGGTGTCCCGGAGCGTCCTCCCGGTGAGCAGGATGGACTCAAAGACTTCCTTTGGGTCCTGGCCGAGGCTGTTGAGTTCCTGAACGATATGGTTGACGTCCTGCAGGAAGGAGAGCAGGAACCCGTCTTCCGCCGTCCCGATCAGCCCGCGCACGGCCTGGGCGAACCTGACGTAGAAGACGGTGTCGTCGAGTTTCTCGCCGGTCGTGTCGTACTCGATGATGTCGAGCCGGTAGCGCGACTTGAGCCGGTCGAGCAGGCTCTCCACGATCGCGGTCTCTTCGACGTTCAGGCTGATGGTGACCCTTCCCGGGTCGCACCGCCGGTCGTCGAAGTCGATGTAGGCGATGTTTGCCCCCGCCCCGGTGATGTAGGTGAGGAGCTCGAAGAGGGAGCCGGGTTTGTGGGGCAGGTATACGGAGAACTTGAGGAACCCGATCGTAGGGAGCGTCTCCTGGAGGTAGCCGATGGCGTGGAGGTCTTCCTTCATCTGCAGGTAGGTCGCGGGCGTCGCGGTTACCTCGAAGAAGACCGTGGCGGGATCGATCCGCCGGTCGTACTGGATGCGGTTGATGTTCCCCGAGTAGGACTTGACGATCTCGGCGGCACGGTGGAGCGCGCCCGGTTCGTCGGGCATTCTGGCGATAAAGGAGTATTTGTTCACCCGGTTCACCTGGAGATATCGGTACTACGCCGTCGATCTATTTCCATCTTATCTTGCAGCGCGGAAGGCCCCGATCGGGGGATGGGGCATGTTGCGGCCCCGTATCCCGGGATGAGCCCTGTGGGCGCAAAGATCCGGGTGGCGGCCGGTCACGCCAAAGCGATCTTTTCGCGCACCGCCCGTGCCCAGGTGCGGACGGCCCCAAGATCCCGGAAGTCCCCCGTCTTTGCCCGGATGAGCTTGACGATCGCACGATCCGCGATGGAGAGGCGGCTGGTATCGAGCCTCCCCGGGAAGACGCCGACCTCGACGGGATTTACGAGCAGACGGACCTGGTCCATCGACGCTTCCGCCTTCCGGAGGAGCTCGGGCGTCCCTTCTTTGACCGTGAGCCCCACGGCGAAGTAAGCGACCGGGATGCTCTGCAGGTGCTGCTGGTGCCGTTCGATGAAGACCTGCGGTTCCGGGAGCCATTTGCCCATGTAGATCGGGCTCCCGATGATGACCGCACGGTAGGGGGAGAGGTCGGTGACCCCGGTGATCGGCCGGACGTCGACCGTCTCACCGGCCTTCCGGAGTTCGTCGCCGATCGCCTCCGCCACCTCTGCGGTCGAGCCGTAGCGGGTGGCGTAGGCAACAAGAATCCTGTCTGCCATGATGTACCTATCTCTCGCCCGGCCGGCCTTAAACGTTACCGGGAGGTACGGTTATGTTCTTATGGTTTGGCCTCCCTCATAGGTCCGATGGCGATCAGGGACAGGAATGCCGGAGCATGGTACCACAGGGGCCAGGCTCTCTGCAGCGACGGAAGGTTCGATGAAGCGGTCGCCTGCTATGATAGGGCTCTTGAACTCTCCCCCGGCGACCCTCTCCTCTGGAAGCGCAGGGGGTTTGCTCTCATCAAGGCCGGGCGCTACCGCGAGGCGGCCGCCAGTTTTGACCGGGCGCTCGCTCTCGATCCCGACGATACGACGGCCTGGCAGCGGAAAGGGTATGCGCTCGCCTGCCTGGGCTGGAGCGAGGATGCCGTCGCCTGCTGCGACGAGGCGCTTATGCGGGACCCGGAGCATATCCTTGCCTGGCAGAGCCGGGGCTGGGTGCTCGGGATCATGTGCCGGTACGACGAGGCGGCAGCCTGTTATGAGGAGGTCGTCCGGCTCGACCCCTCCCGCGGTTCTGCGGTCTGGCACCGGGAGCGTATGCAGGAGAGGAGGGACCTTGAAGCGCTCGCAACCGAGATCCGGGAGGCGGAGCGGTTCGTCGAGGTGCCGGCCTGCATCCGGGACGTCGTCACGGAGCGGGACTACGGCAACGTCGCCCTCGCGCGGGCGGTGCTCCAGGAACTCGTCGGGAGGGCGGAGAGGCCGGCGGTTCAGCGCCGGTGAGCGCGGTGGGGAGAAAGAGGCCGGAACGGTCTTTTGCCAGGGCCGAAAAAAGTGAATGGTTCACCGGTGCGCAAAGAACGCGCTCACCCGGCCGCCGTCCACCGCGTCGATCCGGGCAAACCCGATCCGCTCGAACTGGACGACGTTGTCCGCCTCTCCGGCGACCAGCGGTTCGCAGAACCCCTCGAGGTCGCCGTCCTGCCGGTGGAGGACGCAGGGGAGTTTTGTATCCGCCGGCAGCCACTGGATGATCGGCGCCTTCTCGCGCCGGGCGTCTTCGAGCGATTCGCCCGCGTAGGAGAGGCGCGGCACGTCCCCGTCCCACGCGATCCTGACGTTGTAGAGATCCTTTAACCGGACCATGCTCTTCCCCTCGATGTCCGCCTTCGGGAGGAGCACCCTTCCCGCGGTGACGAGGGTCCTGACCCCCCGCGAGGGATCGTTCGGGTGGAGGGCTGCACGGGCCTCGTGGACCGGGGCGCCCTCCACGGCGACCTCGATCGGGTCGGGCACGAAGAAGTACCGGTTCGCCTTCGGGTCGATGAGTTCCTTGTTCCGGGCGTAGAGGTTCTCCCACGAGAACGTGATATCGGTCTCCCCGATACCGATATCGACCATGGCGTTCCGGACCGCGTCGGGCTCGATCCCCCGGCGCGCGATCGCCCGCAGCGTCCCGAGGTGGATATCGTCCCATCCCGTGTAGACCCCGCTCCGGATCCCCTCGCGCATCCCCGACGTCGAGAGGACGACCCCCGATATCCCCATCCGGCCGTAGTGGCGGTAGACCGGCGGCTTCCAGCCGAAGTAATCGAAGATATACCGCTGTCTCCCCGTGTTTGCGATGTGGTCCTTCCCGCGGATGACGTGGGTGATCCCGAGCAGGTGGTCGTCCACCGCGACCGAGAAGTTCATCAGCGGAAAGACCGTGGCCTCGACCCTCGGGTGGAGGGGCGCGTTCACGATCCGCATCGCCGAGAAGTCCCGCATCGCCGGGTCCGGGTGGGCGAGGTCCGTCTTCACCCGCACCGTCGCGTCGCCTTCGTAGAACTCACCGTCGAGCATCCGCTGCCAGAGTTCCAGGTTCTCCTCCACCGTCTGGTCCCGGCAGGGGCACGCCTTCCCCCTGAGTTTGAGTTCCCGGAACCGTTCGGCGTCGCAGACGCAGACGTAGGCGCCGCCGAGCTCGATGAGCCGCCGGCACCAGTCGTAGTAGACGTCGAGCCGGTCGCTCTGGTAGACGATATCGGTGATCTTGAGCCCCAGCCACTCGATATCCTCAAGCACCATCCGGTAGGCCTCAGGATCGACCCTCCTTGGGTCCGTATCCTCGATGCGGAGGACGTACCGGCCCCCATAGCGCCGGACATAGTAGTCGTTCAGGACAGAGGCCCGCGCGTGCCCGAGGTGCAGCGGCCCGCTCGGGTTCGGTGCAAACCGCATCACCACGCCGTTCTCCGCCCCCTCGAGGGCGGGGAGTTCCCGGGAGCGCTCGTGCGTCTCGGTGAGCTCCTCGAGGAGTTCGGGAGCGATCTCCAGGAGACGGCTCTTTCTCTCCGCCGGGGTCATCGCCGCCACCTCCGCGATCGCTTTCCCGGCGACCGGCCCGAGCTCGCGGGCCCGGCTCCGGAACTCGGGGTGTTTCCCGAGCACCGTGCCGATGACCGCCCCGCTCTTCGGGGTGCCGCCGTGCTTCACCGCGTTCTGCAGGGCGTAGATGAAGAGCAGGTGCCCGAGATCCGCGTCCATGGTATCAGTTGCCCCGGTTGATGAAGTAGTCGGCGATCTCTCCGAGGAGACGCTTCTCCTCCGAGTCGGGGAGGACTCCGAGCGCCTCTTTTGCGACGGCGGCCCGCTCGAAGGCCGCGGCCCGGACCTCGTCGATGACGCCGGCATCCTCGAGGCGGGCGATCAGGTCGTCGATCTCCGCATCCGTAAGATCCCGCCGGTACGAAGAGAGGTCAAGCCCCTTCTCCCGCGCCTTGATCGCGATCAGGGTCTGCTTTCCTTCCCGGATATCCGAGGCACGGTCCTTGCCGCTCTTTGCGGTGTCGGCAACGAGGTCGATCAGGTCGTCCTGGATCTGGAAGGCGACGCCGCTGTTCACCCCGAACAGGTAGAGGGCATCGGCCTGGACCGGGTTTGCGCCCGCGAGGATCCCGCCGATGGCGGCAGACGCGCCGTAGAGTACGCCGGTCTTCTTGCTGACCATCTCGAGGTACTCCGCCCCCGAGACGTCGTCCCGCTTCTCAAACGCCATATCGAGGCTCTGCCCCTCGCAGATCTCGGCGCACGTCCGGGCGAGCATCCGTGTCGCCCGGACTTTTGCGGCATCTCCCGCATCCGAGAGGCAGATGAACTCAAACGCCTTCGCGTAGAGCACATCACCCGCAAGGATCGCCGTCGGTTCGCCCCAGACGGTATGCACCGTCGGGACGCCGCGCCGGGTGACGTCCCCGTCCATGATGTCATCATGGATGAGGGTGAAGTTGTGGGTCAGTTCGAGCGCGAGAGCCGCGGGGAGCAGGTCGTCCGAGGCTCCTTTCCTCACCGCATCCGCAGCAAGGATCACAACCGCCGGGCGGAGCCTTTTGCCGCCCGCAAGCAGCAGGTGGGCGCTCGCCCGGAAGAGGTCGCCGTGGACGTCTCCAAAGTAGCGGTGGATCACCTTGTCGATCCGGTCGGCATTCTTCTCCAGATAATCGTTCAGCGTCGTCATGCCTTCATCTCCTATGTTATCAGCACCTTCTGCCCGTTCCTGAGGATGTGGAGGTCGTTTCCGAGTGTGTACCCGATCTCCTCCGCGAACTTCGCGTAGCCGCCGGTCATGTTGATGTCGCCGTGGGCCGGGATGACGTGCTGGGGGTTTAAGAGGTGCAGGAACTCGTAGTGGTCCTCCTTGTATGCGTGGCCCGAGACGTGCAGCTCGTCAAAGATCCGCACCCCCGCCATCCTGGCGCGCGTCTCGACAAGGTAACGCTGCCCGTAGTTCATCGGATTCGGGATCACCTTCGCGGAGAAGAGGATCTTGTCGCCCTTCTCCAGTTTGTAGGGCGTGTCCCCCATCACGATCCTCGTCAGGATGGCGCCCGTCTCCCCCTGGTGGCCGGTGACGATCGGGACGAACTTGTCCTTCCCGGTCTTCATGATCCTTCTCAGCGTCCGGTCGACGGTTCGCCGGTTGCCAAACATCGAGAGAGACTCGGGGAACCCGACCAGTTTCAACTGCTCAGCCGCCGAGCTGTAGCGTTCCATCGACCGCCCGAGGAGGACCGGTTTTCTCCCGATCTCATGGGCGCACTCGGCGATGGTCTTGACGCGGGAGATGTGCGACGAGAACGTCGAGACGAATATGGCGCTCTTGTCGTCCTCATAACTTGTGATGGTATCCCTGACGAGGTCCCGCGCGATCTTCTCGCTCGGGCAGCGCCCCTTCTCGCCGATGTTCGTGCTCTCGACGATCAGGGCAAGCACGCCCTCCTTGCCGAGCTGGCGCAACCGGGCGAAGTCCGGCGGCTCCCCGAGGACCGGTGTCCGGTCGAGTTTGAAGTCGTTTGCGTAGACGATCGCGCCCCGCGGCGTATGCAGGACCGGGAAGACGGTATCGATGATCGAGTGCTGGCTCCGCACGAACTCAAGCGTCAGGTGCGGGGAGATGGTGTAGCGCTGCCCGGCCTTCAGGGCGAAGAGCTTATTGTTCACCCCGAACTTCTGTTCGCCCGCGATCTGCTGCCTGATCAGTTCCGAGGTATAGGGCGTGCTGATGATCGGGGCGTTGTACCGGTGCGCCAGTTTCGGTATCGCGCCGATGTGGTCCAGATGCCCGTGCGAACAGACGATCGCCTTGACACTCCCCTCTATCGCATTCATGATGGTATCATCAGGAATGGCTTTCATCTCGATCAGGTCCAGAGAATGCATGTTCTCAATATCAGCATCCTCGTGGATCATCACCTGGTCGAGGCGTAGACCCATATCAAAGATGACAATCTCTTTTCCGCAGCGGACGGCGGTCATATTTCTGCCGACTTCGTTATACCCGCCCACTGCTATGATCTCAATATCCATGTAGCCTCCTTGCCGGATGTCTTCTGTGGTTTTTTTGTGGTTAGTCGCTGTTTTCAATCATCTGCCGGGTCAATCCGGTGATATACGCCCGTGCGTGCCGGAGATCCCGTGTCGTCCGGGATCCTGTCAGGAACATCGCAACGCAGAGTTCGCGGTGTATCCTCTCGACGGCTGCAAAGAGTGCGTCCTCGCTCTCCATGGCCGGTTTCAAGAGAGGGAGCGCCATGCCCCCGAGACTCGCCCCGAGTGCAACGGCTTTCGCGATATCGATCCCTGAACGCAGCCCGCCCGTCGCAATGATCGGGCCTCCTGCCGTCCGCACCTCGCAGAGGCTTACCACGGTCGGTATGCCCCAGGAGAGGAACGCTTCCCCGAGATCGGCAAGACCGGAGTCGTCCGCCCGCAGGCGTTCGATCTTCGCCCAGGACGTTCCTCCGTAACCGCCGATGTCGATGGCGTCCGCTCCGGCTCCCCGGATTATCCTCGCGGTTCCGGCGGATATGCCTGAACCGGTTTCCTTCACGATGACCGGGAGGGGAAACTCGTCGCAGAGGTTGCGGAGCGCATCAAGGCATCCCTCCGCGTTATGATCGCCTTCCGGCTGGATCGCTTCCTGGAGCGAATTGACGTGGATGGCGATCGCCTGTGCGTCGATCATCTCGACAGCCCGCTCTGCCCACTCGATGCCGTGGTCGCGCAGCTGGATGATTCCAAGGTTCGCGCAGAGGAAGGCCCGTGGCGCTTCCTCCCGCACGATGGTGAAACTGTCCTCCAGCTCGGGTTTCTCCAATGCCGCTCGCTGAGAACCGACGCCCATACCGAGGTTATACCGGTCGGCAGCACGTGCGAGCCGCCGGTTCACCTCGAGGGTGTCCGGATGTCCTCCGGTCATCGCTGCAATGAAGAGGGGGGAGTTGAGTGTTCTACCGAGAAACTGCGTCTTTGTCTCGATCGCGTCCATATTGCATTCGGGAAGGGCGTTATGGACCAGACGAACATCCTCAAAGCCGGCGTCGCCGGCCTCGATGGGTTTTTCCGCGCAGATGAGAAGGTGATCCCGTTTCCTTGAGGATGTCGCGGTCTCGCGGGTCATGGTGCGCCTCTCCGCGTTACGATCGTCCCGTCGTGCCCCGTGCCGTCTAAAAACCGGCCGATCTTAGAGACGTGGAATATGTGAGCGTCGGTGCCGGCGTCGGCGAGCGCGAGGAGTTCCACGATCTTGCCCCGCATGCCTCCGGTCACGTCGGTCTTCGTCGATCCGCCGATATCGAGCATCTCCGCGATATGCCGGTCGATGCGCGGGATGACCGACCCGTTCTGCAGGACGCCGGGGACATCCGTCGCAAGCCCGACACGTCTGCTCGCGAGAGCCGTGGCAAGCCGGGTCACCAGCTGGTCTCCTGAGACGATGCAGGAACCCCGCCGGCGGTCCATCACCACGTCGCCGTGCAGCACGGGCACAATGCCGTGTTCTGTCATTTCGGCGATATGGCGAGTCTCAAACGAGACCAGGCGGCCGTCTTCGGCGAGGGCGAGGTCGAGGGGGTGGATGCCGATAGCCTCGACGCCTGCGTCCCGCAGAGCCTTGACAACCGCAGTGTTCAGGCGGGAGACGGCGGCATGCGTGTGGTAGACGCCGGGCACGTTCTCTCCCGTGAGACCGTCGTTGATCCGGTAGCGCCGGGCCTCCGGGTGCCCGCACGATCCCGCGCCGTGGACGAGGACGAGCGCGGTGGCTCTCTCCCTGGCGAGTTCTTCCGCAATCTTGTGCAGGCGTGCGTGATCGATGACGCAGTCTCCCGACTTGTCGGTGATCACGCTCCCTCCCAGTTTCAGTACCACGGTCTCAGTCATGCTTCTCTTTTCTCGCGCCGTCGGTGTCTATCGTGGTGATGATGGCTTTCCCTTCGCAGGCCTCGATGGCCCCGGCAACCCGGCTCTTCGCGCGCCGGGGGCAGAGGGCGATGATGCACCCGCCGCCGCCCGCCCCGGTGATCTTTGCGCCATACGCGCCGCTCGCCCTTGCCGCGAGCACGAGTTTACTGCTTGCGGGGTGGCCGACGCCGAGGGCTTCCAGGAGGGCGTTGTTTGTGTCCATGCACTGCCCGAGCACTTTTGGGTTGTTGATGTTGTGGAGGGCGGCAAGCGTCACCGCCCCGATGGCGTCCAGGATCGGGTCTGCAATATCGGGGTGTTTCCTCTGCAGGGTCCCGACCAGTTCCACCATCTTCGCGGTGCTGTGCGGCACGAGCGTATTTCCGACGACGAGCTGGAGGCTCTGCGGCGGGAGCCGCCGCTTGGAGGTCCCCGTGATGAGCACCATCCCGCCGTTTGCGCAGACGTAGGTGTCGGTGGGGCTTGCCCGCCCGTTCTGGACCTTCTTCTCGATGGTGAACGCGATCTCGGCGATCTCGTCCCGGGTGCGCCCGATCCCGAACTCGTCGTTGATCGCAGAGAGCGTCGCCACCGTCACCGCGGCCGAAGACCCGAGCCCTGAAGAACTCTGGAGTTGCGAGTTGACGTAGACGCTGCCCCGGACACCCATCCGTTTGAAACACTCGTCGATGTAGGGCGACTTCGGGCGGGTCGGGCTCCGCGACTTCCTCACGGTGACAAAGACCCGGGGTTTGATCGCCATCGCTACCCCCGGTTTTCCGTAGACCACTGCATGCTCGCCGAACAGGAAGACCTTGCCCGGCGCGCTCCACGTTGCCAATCACACCACCGCTATTGCCGCATACCCCACTACCTGATTGAAGTCCCCCGTCACATCGCCGCTTGTTGTATACCGGAGCAACTCCCCCCGCTCTGCACCGAGCGACCGGCAGGCGATGCACATGGCCGCGATCGGGCCGTAGCCGCATGCCGTAGCGCCGGTCTCCTGGAGCCGGCGGTAAAACTCCGGGACGTCCAGGGTGGTGAGCGCGTCGATCGCATAGAGGTCCTGCCGCCGGGCGGTCTCCCCCGGGACGTAGTGGGAGAAGTCACTTGAGGCGACGATCCGCACGTTCCTTCCCGTGTGCCCGATCGCCCGGAGCAGGCGCTCCGCAAGGCTTGTCGCTGCCTCGTATCTCTGGTCTCCCATCATAACGGGCGCAACCCTCGCTCTCGGGAACCGGTACTTGATGATGGGCATCTGCACCTCGATCGAGTGTTCATTCCGGTGCGACACCTCATCGATATCGATATCCAGGGCGTCGACGAACTTTGTATCGACGTCGACGATCCCGAGCGGCGTCTCCCACGGCACGGCGGAGGCACAGGTCATGTACCCCCGGTGGCTTGGGCCGATGACGACAAGGGTGCCGTCAAAATCAGGTGGTATGGTCGAGAAGGCACAGGCCGAGGTCTCTCCTGAGTAGACGTAGCCCGCGTGAGGGGAGACGATCCCCCGGGCATCGATGCCGGGGGCCTTCTTCTTCTGGAAGAATGTCTCCAGCAGTTGCTCCAGATGCCGGGGCTCGGCAGGATAGAACATTCCCGCTACACTGCATGGGCGCATATCCATCAAGATTGAGCTCTTGTGCCTTCGAGTCTTATAACTCTGTCTCAAAGTCTTCGGGGGTGAGCGATGTGGCAACACCGCGCAGGCGGAGCAGCTCTTTTGTCAGGAGGTAGTAGATCATCGAGAGCGCTTTCCTGCCCTTGTTGTTGGTGGGGACGACCAGATCGACGTACTTCGTCATGTTGTTGGTGTCGCAGAGGGCGACGATCGGGATACCCGCCTGGACGGCCTCGTTGATCGCCTGGGAGTCGCCGATGGGGTCGGTCACCACGACCACGTCGGGCTCGATGTACTTGTTCAGGCGCTGGTTGGTGAGCATCCCCGGGATGAACCGGCCGATGACCGCCATGCCGCCGACGGCGTCGGCGAACTTCTTCGCCGGGTACTGGCCGTACTGCCGGGAGGTGACGACCAGGACCTTTGCAGGCTCGTACTGCGAAAGGAATTTCGCGGCCGTCTTGATCCGGTCGTCGGTCGCCTGGATGTCCAGGATATACAATCCATCCCCGCGGACGCGGTAGATGAACTTCATCATGTCCTTGCTCTTCTGCTGGGTGCCGATGTGCACGCCTGCTGCGAGGTACTCCTCCACGGGCACCAGCGGCTCTTTCAGCTCGATCTCGAGTTCGTTTCCTGTCAAGTTAGATCAGCTCCTCTATGCGAATCAGTTCGTTTAATTTGGCTATCCGTTCCCCGCCGACCACGCCGGTCTTGAGGAATATGCATCCGAATGCGGTTGCAAGGTGCGCGATCGTCGCGTCGGTGGTCTCGCCGGACCGGTGGCTCATGACTGTCTCCATCCCGCTCTCCTGGGCGAGGTGGATCGCCTCGAAGGTGTCGGTGAGCGTGCCGATCTGGTTTGGTTTGATCAGGACGCAGTTTGCCGCGCCGGTCTCGATGCCCCTGGTGATCCGCTCGACGTTGGTCACGAAGAGGTCGTCTCCGCAGATCAGGCAGCGGTCCCCGACCTGACCGGTCAGGTCGGCGAACGCGTCGAAGTCCTCCTCAAAGAGGGGGTCTTCGATGTAGATGAGATTGTAGCGGTCGACGAGATCCGCCATGTAGGCGATCTGGTCTTCGCAGGTCCGGGCGGCGTCCTTGTAGCGGTACCGCTCGCCGTCCCAGAGTTCGCTTGCCGCGACATCGATCCCCATCCGGATCTCGACGTTCATCTCGTCGGAGACGGCGTCGATTGCTTCGGTGATGATCTCAAACGCCTGGGTATCGGATATGGCGGGTGCCCAGGCACCTTCATCCCCTTTGCCGGAGAGTTTGCCCTGCGCCTGCAGAATCTTCTTTACGGTCTTGTGAACGGCAGCGTTCACGAAGACGCCCTCCGTTGCACCGGAAGCCCCGGTGGGGACCACCAGGAACTCCTGGATGGAGGTGGCGCCCGATGCGTGCGCGCCGCCGCCGATGACGTTCCCGAGCGGGAGAGGCGTCTCGGCGGCGAATGCGCCGCCCAGGTACCGGAAGAGTTCAAGGTCGAGAGACGATGCAGCCGCCTTTGCACACGCAAGCGAGAGTGCTACGGCGACGTTTGCGCCGATTGAACTGAAGTCGGGTGTTCCGTCGTTCTCCCGGAGCAGTGCGTCGAACGTGATCTGATCGTGAGCGTCCTCACCGATGAGCGATGGAATCAGGTTTTTCCGTGCGTCCTCGATAGCCTCACGCGGCGGCCGTACCTTTGCCTCATAGGTTCCGGTGCTGGCGCCGCTCGGCGCCGCTGCCCGCCCGAAACCGCAGTCCGTGTGGATCTCGGCCTCGACCGTCTCGTTTCCCCGGCTATCCAGGATTGTTCTTAAGATAATCTGTTCGATGGTCGTCATCAGATCACTACTTTCTCTTCACCGTTATAGGGATCACGCCTCGATCGTACTCTTCAAGTGCGATCTCAAGCGGCTCGGTCTTTGGTGTTTTTACCAGAACCGGTGCACCCATCGATATCTGCAGAGCACGAGCCCCTATGATCCGCGCTCGTTCGTATCGGGTATATGATTCCATCGTGCAGCCTCAAAATCATTCATAATAAAATGGGGTCGCTGAGATTTGAACTCAGGTCACAGCATCCCGAACGCCATAGGATAGTCCAGGCTACCCCACGACCCCTCATTGATACGGATTCAGGTCCTCCACTACTTCCTTGTGCGTCAGCAGCATCCGCCTGCAGCAATACCGCTCCAGGCCGAGATCGTCGAGGATCCGTTTTGGATCCTCGCCCGCATCCCGCCGCTCCTCGAACTCCTTCCAGGCTGTAGAGATGACTTTACCGCATGTAAAACATCGTACGGGTATCATATAAATTGTCCTGCATCCCTTATATCTCTTTTCCTCACCGGTAGGACTTCTGGAACCGTGCCCGTGCACCCGGACCGTGCGGTTTCTTGGACTCCTTCTGCCGCGAGTCATTTACGAGCAGCGTCCGGTCGTATGCAAGGAACGCGTCCTTGATCGCGGGGTCGTTGTGCCACTCCACGATGCCGCGCGCAAGCGCCGTCCGGACCGCTTCGGCCTGTCCCACCACGCCGCCGCCGGAGACGTCGACCGCCGCATCGACGCCGTCGAGCGCGTTCGGGATCAGCAGCAGGGGTTCGGCGATCTTCATGCGAATCAACTCGGTCCCGTAGACCTCCAGGGGCACGGAGTTGATGCGGACCCGGCCGTTGCCGGGTTTCAGGGTCGCCCGGGCGATTGCCGTCTTTCTCTTACCGCTTGTATTGATAATCTTTGCCATTCCATCACCCTGTTTCTCAGTACTTTGCCCCGAGGTTGCTGCTTATCGCCCCGACCGTTACGTACCTCGGGCTGCTTAACCGGTCGATGTGGGCCGCTTCGAGCGTCTCCGTCTCCATCCCGGCGAACTGTACCGGAACGCCGACGTATGTCTTGATCCGCTTGAACGCGGCGATGCCGCGCTCGCGCTTGTAGGGAAGCATCCCGCGGATGGTGCGCTTGACGATGTGGTCAGGTCTGCGCGGGAAGAACGGGCCGCCCTCGCGGGACCCCCGGTCGCGCTTCGTGTAGTAGGCCGCGAGCACGTGCGCCCGGTTGCCGGAGACAATTGCCTTTTCGACGTTCACGAGGGCAATCTCTTCGCCGGCGAGCGCGCGCTGCGCGACGATGCTTGCCATCCTCCCGAGCAGCAGTCCGTCTGCGTCGATAACTGTAACCATTCGTCTCACCTGAGGATCCGTACCCTGCTCCCCTTCGGGTTGTCCCTGAGGAGGTCCTCGATAGTCATGCACGTTCCGTTGGCGCCGGTGATCTTGCTCACCGCAGCCTCGGAGAAGTCCAGCGCGGCGACCTTCACCGGCAGGTTGAGCGCGCCGCTGCCGAGCACCTTGCCCGGCACCAGGATCGTCTCGCCCTCATTTGCATACCGGTCGATCTTGCTGAGGTTCACCTCGGCGTAGTTCTTCCGGGGTGCATCCAGCCTCCGTGCAATCTCACGCCAGATGTTCGCCTCATGT
This sequence comes from Methanoculleus sp. 10, assembly GCF_913757945.1. Lineage (NCBI taxonomy): Archaea > Methanobacteriati > Methanobacteriota > Methanomicrobia > Methanomicrobiales > Methanomicrobiaceae > Methanoculleus > Methanoculleus sp. 10. Next base: position 102,270 of record NZ_CAJYDP010000011.1, read on the forward strand.
ACGCGCGACGCGTCTTTCAGCGTCACGATGAGGGCGGCCAGCCGGGGGTTTGATTTTGTCTCGGTTGTCTTCTTCATTCAGTCCCCTCTCCCGTTATATCGTTTATCACGTCTACCAGGTCGTCTGATGATCTCTGAATGTATTGGAGCGCTCTCTCGATGATCTCCCGGACGGGCATCGAGCCGTCGCTTTCCACCACGAAGATGAATCGTTCCGGATCGGTGCCGATGTGGATGGCCGGCTCGGTTCCGATGCCCCCGGCAAGACACGCCCGCTCGCAGAGCCTGCAGAGTGAGCAGTACTCCTGCCGTCCGCTGACGACCCGGATCCTCCCCTGCCCGGGCTCGAGCACATCGCGTGGACACTCGTCGACGCACATGCCGCACCCGTCGCACAACTCATCGATGACAATCTGCGGGTAGTTCTTGTAGCCGCAGGCGGTCGTCGCCTGCCACTTGGCGTGTTCCTTCCCGGTGCCGACGATGGCATACGCCTCGAGCACGATCTTCTGCTCCGGCCCGAGCTCGATGATGGGGATCTCCCCTTCCGCCGGTGCTGCGTCGGGGTCCTGGGGAATCAGGTCGCTTGAGTAGACCGTCTTCGGCCCCTCGACGGAGAGCGTGTAGGTCGCGGTGCAGACCGGACAACCGGCGCCTCCGCAGGAGCACTCGCTCCGGACGGCGTAGCGTGCGAGGTCGGTCCGGAGGGGTATGAGCCCCAGCCGGTGTGTCAGCATCTCGTCGAAGATGACGCTTGTGTTGTCGTAGATGCGGACATCTTCGATGGCGAGCGTCGGCACTTCGCTGATCATCGCCCGCCGGAGCATGTTCGCAAACGACGTCGAAACGCCGCTTATGGTGAATTTGGCGACTCTCTCATCCAGTCGAGAAAACGCAATCTCCATTACACTCTCCTTCCTCTCCGGCCGCCCTTGCCGCGGATGCTGTCGTGGGGCACCGGGGTGACATCTTCAATGCGGCCGATCCTCATCCCCGCACGGGCGAGGGCGCGGATCGCTGCCTGGGCGCCGGGACCGGGGCTCCTCTGTTTGCCCCGGCCGGGCGCGCGCACCTTCACGTGGACGCCGGTTATCCCTTTGTCGCGTGCGTTCTGGGCGACCTGGATCGCCATCTGCATGGCCGCATACGGCGAGCTCTCGTTTCGGTCCTGTTTCACGACCATGCCGCCGCTGCTCTTGGTGACCGTCTCGGCGCCGGAGAGGTCGGTGATGGTGATGATGGTATTGTTGAAGGAGGCAAAGATGTGTGCAATGCCCCATTTCTCTTCTGCCATGGTGTTATCTCACTCCTGCGCGGGCGATCCTGCTTCTCTCGGGGTGAACGTCGTTCGTGAACGGCGAGGGGCCGTAGTAGGCGATCTCCGCTTCCTCTGCTCTCTCGACGCGGTAGCCCGGCACGGTGACCCGGCGGCCGGCGATCGCGATGTGCCCGTGGGTGATGAACTGGCGGGCCTGTTTCGGGGAGCGTGCGAGCCCCTTCCTCTGGACCAGCGTCTGGAGGCGGCGGTCGAGCTGCTGCTCGACCTTCAGCGCGAGGATGTCGCCGAGATCGGCGCCCTCACCGACGAGGCCGTAGCGGTAGAGGTGGTTGGTGAGCTGATCTTTCTTCTTCTGGTACTCATCCACGTTGAGGCCTGCAGACCGCAGCGCCACGAGCTCGCGGGCGGCAGCCCGGTACTTGCGCAGGACACTCTGGGCCTTCCAGAGTTCACGCTTGTTCCGGAGCCCGTAGTCAATGAGGAGCCTTTTTTCGTCTTCAAGTCTCGTCTTCTCGAACCGCCGCTTGGGCGTCGCGTACTGCTTGTAGTTCTTTCCGGGATATCCCATTCAATCACCGCGTTACTCTTTCTTTCTCTTGACGCCGACGGTCGTGCCCGTTCTTCCGGTGGACTTGGTGCGCTGGCCGCGGACCTTCTGTCCCGTCTCGTGCCTGATGCCGCGGTAACTGCGCATCTTCCTCATGCGGTTGACGTCGTCGTCGTTTGCCATGGTGAGATCGGTCCCGAGAAGATGGCGGGCCTCTCCGGTGTAGACGTCTTTCTGGCGGTTCACCATCCAGACAGGCACCTGCTCGGTGTAGGTGTCGACGGCGTTTGCAATCCGCCCGACGGATTCGTCGTCCATCTTGCCGAGTATGGCACGGGGGTCGACATTGGCAAGAGCGGCGATGGTGCGTGACGTGTGCGAACCGATGCCCTTGATGCCGGTCAGTGCGATGTGCACGGCCTTGGTACCGTCGAGATCAGTGTTCCTGACTCGAACAAAGTATTTTATCTCTTCTTCATCCATGTGATCGCCTCTTCATCGACGTTGTCGGTGAAAGCGCTGAGGGAGGGATTTGAACCCTCGAGTCCCAGGGGGACACAGGTTTAGCAAACCTGCGCCATACCAGGCTTGGCTACCTCAACATAGAACTTCGCATCTTTCGACACTCGCAGCACACGGGTGCTGCTCCAGACACAGCATTCTATGACTTGTGCTTACTAATTTTGGTGAGATGCATTAATAATGATTGTGGTGGTTCGGCCCCCGGGTGCCGGTGCGGGCAGGTCATATCACTCTCTGTTCCGCTGCCTCCCGGCCGTCAACCCTGGACTCTCTTCAGCGGGACCGGCGTGCCCGCTCGACCCCGCTCCCGATCAGCGCCGACGCGACGATGGGGAGTGCAATCGTGGCGTCGCAGAAGCACTGGACACGGGGAGACTCCGGTGCCTCCTTGCCCCAGCTGATCGCCTCCTCGAAGGTGCACCCGGAAAGGCCGCCCCAGTGGGGGGCGTCGGTGGTGTACTGGATGGCGTAGGCATGCCCGCCGAGGTGCTGTTCGTGGATCGAGGCGATGACCTGGGTCTGCTGGATGAAGTTCTTCGGGACGCCGCCGCCGACGTAGATGACGCCGGTCTTCTGCGACTCCTCAACCATCCGGGTGATCTCGTCGGTGTCGGCGAGCTGGTCGACGTCGACGTCGACCCCGCGCCGGCGCGCCATCACGAGGCCGATCCCGATCGACGAGTCGCCGAGGGCGGGGATGAAGATCGGGACGTCGTACTCGGCGCAGGTGGCGATGAGCGAGCGGCCTTCGGGTTTCTGCTCGCAAAGCCAGTTCCCGAGGCGCCGGATGAACTCCCGCGACGACCCCCGGAAGGGGGCGACTTCGTCGGCGAACCGGGCGATCTCTGCATCGACGCTCCGGAACTCCTCTTCGTAGGCAAAGACGTCGTAGATGCGGTCGATTCCCTCCTCAAAGAGCGCCGCATCGTCGGCGTGGTGGTGACCGATGTAGTGCCGGACGCCGAGGTGTTCGCAGGTGTCGTGGAAGATGTTTGCGCCCGTGGAGACGAGGACGTCGATGTAGCGGTGCCTGACGAGTTCGATGAGCACGCTCTGCATACCTGCCGGGATCATCGCGCCCGACAGTCCCATGAATATTGTGCAGTCCGGATCCCTGACCATCCTGGTCCAGACGCCGAGCGACTCCCCGAGTTTTCTTCCCTGAAACCCGGTCCTGCTCATGGATAGAAGGAGGGCCGTTACATCCCTGTTTGGTTTGACTGGCTGCGTTGGTTTCATGCTCAAATCTGGTTATGGGTTTCGGTTGGAGGGTATTAAATGCCTGGCACGGGGACGGCGATGCACCGCGAAAAGCACACCTGCGGTGGGGTTCGTCAGGCCCGCCGCTCTCTTCCGGGGGCGATGCGAAACCGCGGCCATGGGATGTGGCGAGAGGCTGCACGCAGGGAAATACCCTCTCCGGAGGCAATCCCCGGGCGCTGGACCGTGGTGGCTATCGCCCCGGGGTGCGGGGGCCGCCCCTCCCTGCACGGGCGACACCCGGAAACCCCCGCCTCGCCCCCCCTTCCCCTTCCTCTGAGGGGACGGGGGCATTGCGTGGCGCTCCCCGGGAACTGTCGTGGGCGGGCGTGCTCCCCTCTGGCGAGGGTGCCGGTTGAGAGCCGATGCGTTCTCCGGGGGGCCGAAAAAGAGGTCGTGCCGGCCCCTTCTCACAGGGCCTGGACGAGCGAGTTCCTGGTTACGACGCCCGTGATTCTACCGTTCTGCGTGATCGGGACGGAACTGATGTTCTTCTTGAGCATCAGGTCGATGATATCCGAGACGTCCGTATCCGCGTTCACCGATATCAGGGGCGTGCTCATGATGTCGCGCACGAGGAGGTTCCTGATCCGGTACTCCTGGCGCGTCCCTTCCACGATGTCCTTGAACGCATAGAGCGCTTTTGCGACGTCGGTCTCCGTGACGATGCCGAGGGTCCGGTCGCCCTCCTCGACGATGAACCGGTTGATCTTGCCGTCGAGCATCCTCCGCCGGAGGTGGACGGCACGCTCCTCGACCTGGATGCTGTGTGCTGGTTCCATGACGTCGGGGAGATCGCCCGAGGGCCGGAGCACCTTCAGAAGGTCGCCTGCCGTCACCTGGCCGATGAGACGGTGCTCGGAGTCGAAGACCACGACCAGTTTGTAGTGCTGGAGCAGCGGCACCAGGATGTCGATGTTCTGGTCCGGGTATGCGGAGGTGAAGTTCTCCTCGACCGTGTTCGCGACATGGATGGATGTGGCCTTCAGCGCATGGGTCTTCCTGCTCCCGAGCGTCTCGGCGATCGCCGCCCGGGACGTCGTGCCGATGACCGTGCCGTTGTTGGTCACGATGAGCGGGTCGACACCCTCATCGAGCATCTTTTCGAGCGCTTCGCTGACAAAGGCGGATTTTGCGATGGTGATCGGTTTTGTCATCACGTCTTTGACGAGTATCTGAAATCTGTCGCTCATTTTGCCACTTCCTTGATGATATCATCTCTCTTGAGCACGCCCCGGATATCGTTGTCCTCCACGACCACGAGGCTGTTGATCTGGTGTTTGAGCATCAGCCCGACGGCATCCTGGATGGATACATCGGGGGGGACGGTGATGACCGGGCGGCTCATGATGTCCTCTGCGACTGCCGAAACCTCGACCACGTACCTGAACCGCTTCTGTCCTCCCGGCTCCTCTTTGCGGAGATGGGTGACGTCTTTTCTCGGCAGGTTCATCCGTTCGTCCAGGTACTCATAGAATGCGAGGTTGCTCTCCGTTATAATGCCTGCAAGGCTTCCATTGTCGTTAACGACAATAAGTTTATCGTTTTTCCCTTTTATCGTGTCGATGACGTGGTCAAGCGAGTGATACCGGTTGACGGTGATCGCATCCTCCATGATCTCGTCGACCCGCGCGGAGAGCCCGTGGACGTGGGCCGAACGCATGACGTCCAGTTTGGTGACGATACCGACCACCTTACCGTCGTCGACGACGGGCAGCCCCGATATGTCGCGGTCGAGCATCGTCGCGGCGATATCGTGGATGCTGGTCTCCGGCGTCACGGTGATTGGGTTCTCCGCCATCAGGATACTGACCGGGATCCGGTCGATCGGGCGGCGGCGCCACATCGGTTCCGTCTGCCTGAGCCGGTAGGCGATATCCTTCTTGGTGAGGATGCCCCGGAGTTCATCCCCTTCCATGACGGGAAGCCTCGATACGCGGTACCTGAGCATGAGGTTCCGGGCATAGGCCACGTTATCCGTCGGTGCAACGACGTACACCGGCGCAGACATCACATCTACGGCACGCATACACTCAATCACTCCTCTGCAAATGCTTTCACAAGATCATACTCCGTCACGAGCCCGACGAGGCGGGAGTCCTCTATGACGGGGAACGCCCCGATGCGTCTCTGGATCATCTCGACGGCGATGTCGTGGATGTTCCGGTCCGGTGTGGTGGTGTAGAGTTCCCCGGAGAGGAGCGACCGCACCGGCGCTCCCATCACCTCGGCGGAATCCCCGGTCGTCAACTGCTCGAAGGCCCTGCCCTTCCCGAGATAACTCATGACGTCGGTGGCGGTGACGATGCCGCAGAGGACGTCGTCCACGACGACCGGGAGCCGCCGGAACCTGCACTTCACCATCTCCCTGCAGACGCTGCCGATCGGGGTGTCGGGGCTCGTGACGCGGACCGACGACCGCATGACGTCCTCGACCCTGCGGCCCGAGTGCTCGGTGGCGAGCACCTTCATCACGTCACGTTCGGTCACGATGCCCTTGAGGTTTCCTTCGGCGTCGGTGATGGGGATCCCGCCGACGTTGCGGTTGACGATGATATCGACCGCGTCGGCGATCCTCCCGGTAGCCGGCATGGTGACCGGCTGCGGGGTCATGATCTCGCGGAGTTCCTCGTTGACGGCGGCAAGGAAGTTGCCCCCGTGCTTCACCTGCACGAGGTTGAACTTGTCGCCGCCGCCCATGAAATCGATGATGTCGCTGACGGTCACGATCCCCCGCAACCGGTGCGTTCCCGCATCGACGAGCGGCAGCCGGCGAAACCCTTCCCGGGTCATGATCCCGACCGCCTGGATGATCGTGGTGGTCCGCTGCGCCGTGACGACGTTCTTTGTGGCGATCGCCATGATCTCGCCTTCGTAGCCGGCGATCCTTGTTTTAAAGTCGATTGGCCCGCGATCACGTTTGCCCGGCATCTTCAGGAGCCGATCAGCCGGTTTCTTATCTGCGTTATTCGAGTTCGGTTGCATGGTATCACTCCTCTGGGGATATGGTATCTGGGGATGCCCTCACGGGGTGAGGCAACTTGAGACGTCGTGACGGTCGATGACGCCGACGATCTTCTTCTTCTCGTCGACGACCGGAAGGATGCTGATATCGTGGTCGACCATCAGCCGCGCCGCCGTCGCGACCGGGTCGTCGGGCGTCACCGTGATGACGGGGGTCGTCATCACCCGGTCCACGGTGGTGTCGGCCTGGTTCTTCACTGATATGCGGACGTTCCCGGCGCGCAGGAGGTCCCGGCGGGAGATGATGCCGATGGGCTCTCTCTTCTGCACCACCGGGAACGCGATAAAGCCGCTTGCAACAATCAGGTTATAGATGCGGTGGATGGGTTCTTCGGGTGCGCAGGTGACGGGTTCCCGCGACATGGCGTCTTTGACCCTGCCGGGGATGTCGCGGCGGGAGATCAGGACGGGGAAGAGCTCCGAGAAGAGCACTCCGCCCAGGAAGACGCCGTCTTCGTCGACGACCGCGGCACTGTTCGTGCGGGCGTTCATGATGGCGCGGCCGACCTCCGCGAGGGGCGTATCCGGGGCGACCCGGGCGGCCTCCCTGACAAACCCTTTGATGGTGACGTTGGACTTGGTGTCCATGACCCGCAGGACGTCGGATATGTCGAGATAGCCTACCAGCCGGTCTTTCTCGTCCACGACGTAGAGTTCGCGAAAGACGTCGTCCCGCAGAACGCTCCGTGCTTTCGTGACGTAGTCGTCGTAGCGCAGGGTGGGTATACTCACCATCAGGTTCGCGGCCGTTTTCATAGCAACTGCTCCTCCTCCCGACAGGCGTGGCAGAGCATAAGGTTGTCGACCCTTGATAAGTCGTCGGACATGTTCCCGCACCGGTCGCAGACGCCCATGGTGTACTCTTCCTCGCGGTTGATCTCGATGAGATCCGCCAGCAGTTCGTTCACCTCGGCCGCGACGGTGAGGATATCCCTGACCGTGACGATCCCGATGACCCGCTGGTTCTCAACGACAGGGAGCCGGCGGACGCGGTGCTTCACCATCATTGCCACGGCATCCCCTACCATCTTGTCGGCACCGATCGTGATCAGCGGGGTGCTCATAATCCCGTCGACGCGAACGCTGCCCGGTTTTACGTCCTTTGCCACGACTTTACAGTTGATGTCCTCCTCTGTGACGATCCCGATGGGCAGGCTGTTTTGCAGTACGATACAACTGCCGACCTCGTCGCGGCACATGGTCTGCGCCGCACGGGCGACTGTCTCCCCCACATCGACGGTCGTTGGATGGCTCCGCATGACCTCCCTGATTGGTACCCGCGTCTCGAAGTGGATGGCATCGCTATTATTCATCATGGGATTCTCCTAATCTGGTCGCTGTAAGAGCCGATTTTCCAGGTGCAAGTGTATCTAGGTTTCGACAGTATAAAAGAATTCTCTCGTCTGAGGAATGCTGTTTGTCTCCAATTTGAGGAGAATGCGCCGGACGGAACATATAATTATATTTATTCCCGGGTGCCATACTCACTCAAGTGTAGGTGAATCGGCCTATCGGAGGGTGCTAAATGAAGTTCTTAGTTCGTACAAAACAAAAGATCTCGCAGTTCCTGAATGCGTTCTTTAAGAGGCGGACCTGCCGCATCGGGATCTACGGGCCTCCCAATGCAGGCAAGACGACGCTCGCAAACAGGATTGTGCGGGATTGGACGGGAGATGCAGTCGGGCCGGTCAGCGAGGTGCCTCACGAGACCCGCCGCGTGCGGCGCAAGGAGGATATCACCATATCGAGCCAGAACGGTCACTCGGTCACGATCGATATCGTCGATACGCCGGGCGTGACGACCAAGATCGACTATAACGAGTTCGTCGAGTACGGGATCGAGAAGGAGGAGGCGGTCAAGCGGGCCCGGGAGGCGACGGAGGGTGTGGCCGAGGCGATGCACTGGCTCCGCGAGGATATCGACGGCGTCATCTACATGCTTGATGCCACGCAGGATCCGTTCCAGCAGGTGAATATCATGCTTGTCGGGATCATCGAGAGCCGCAAGCTCCCGGTCCTGATCGTCGCAAACAAGAACGATCTCCCCGACGCTTCTCCCGCGCGGATCAAGAGTGCGTTTCCCCAGCACCCCGTGATATCGATATCGGGTCTTGAGGGGAACAACGTGGATGAGTTGTACGAGAAGATGACGTCATACTTTGGGTGATGGAGATGATACAGGGTGTACAGATAGACCTTATTTCGGCGGAGCGCCTTGATCGGCTCACGGCAATGGAGAAGATTCGCCTGATCCTTGACGATGTTATGGAGGGGAACATCGTTATCCTGGAGAAGGGTCTTGCGCCGGACGAACAGAGCAAACTCATCGAGATCACGATGCGGGAGATTGCGCCGGACGGGTTCTCGGGGATCGAGATGGAGACCTATCCTGTCAGGGATGCGCCGACCGGGTTTCTCAGCAAACTTCTCGGGGGGAAACGCTCTGAGACCCGGTTGACCGTGATCGGGCCCGCAAATCAGCTCAAGACGCTCAAGAAGGAGAAGGATCTCATCAGCGCATGGGTCTCCTCCTCGAGGTAGGCGGGGTGACGGGGAATGCCTCACAAGTGTACGCAATGCGGCAGGGAGTTCGAGGACGGTTCGACGAAGATACTGAAGGGGTGCCCGAGCTGCGGCGGGAAGAAGTTTCTCTACATCCGTGAGGCCGAACGGCACGACGACGTGCTGAAGGAGAAGACGATCGAGGAGATTGTCCGGGATACGGGCGAGGACGTGCTCGAGGTCCGCGCGGATCGGCGTAAAGCGGAGATCGAGGTGTTTGAGCGGATCGAGAGTATCCGTATCCTCGGCCCCGGTTCGTACGAACTGAATATCGAGAAACTGGCGCGGTCGGATGAGGTCGTCGTCGGACTGGAGAAGGAGGGGAGGTACGTGGTGGATATCCTCTCCATGGCCAAAAAGAGGAAGTAAGCGGCATTTACAGCCCTCCTGCGGAAACTGGCCTATTTTCGTGCGATCTCGCCGCTCTTCCCAAAAATATTATATATTTTCAGGCCCTTTTTTGATACCTGATATAACCCGGCACCCTGCGGTGCATATCCGGGCGATGGTTTCCTGCATGGGAGCACGGCACTCTCATGAGCCCTTTATCATACCCGATCGCCGTCCTTCACGCTCTCATGAGGTCTGTCCCCGGTTGCGCCGCGCAGCAAGGGATGTCGATGTGAAGGAAGATTATGAACCCGACGTATATCACATCACTGGATAAGGTCGCCGGTATCGGCGCACAGGAGCGCGCCCGTCTCGCGCCGGTGCTGGACCTTTTTGCGTTCCGCTCGAATGACTACTACCTCTCGCTGATCGACTGGGAGGATACGAAGGACCCCATCCGGCGGCTGATCATACCCTCCTTAGACGAGCTTGAGCCCTGGGGCCGCCTCGACCCGTCGTCGGAGCACCGGTACACCCGGGCGCCGGGGCTGCAGCATAAATACCGTGAAACCGCTCTTATGCTCGTGAGCGACCTCTGCGGCGGGTTCTGCCGCTACTGTTTCCGCAAGCGCCTCTTCATCGGGGATGCGCGCGAGGTGAACCGTGACGTCTCGGGGGGGCTTGCCTACATCCGGGATCACCCGGAGATCACGAACGTCCTCTTGACGGGGGGCGACCCCCTGGTTCTTGATACCGGCCGGCTGCGGGATATTCTCAACCGGCTCCGGGAGATCAGGCACGTCCGGATCATCCGGATCGGGACGAAGATGCCGGCGTATGATCCGTACCGGATCATCAACGATCCGGCCCTCGTGGATGCGATCCGGGAGTGTCACGACGGGGAGAACCTGGTCTACATCATGGCCCAGTTCAACCATCCGCGCGAGCTGACGGATGCGGCGTGCCGGGCGATAGCGCTCCTGCAGGACGCGGGAGCGGTCGTCATGAACCAGACGCCCCTGATCCGCGGGATCAACGATGATCCGGCGGTGCTGTCGAGGCTTCTCGGGCGGCTCTCGTTCATCGGGGTCAACCCCTACTACGTCTTCCAGTGCCGGCCGACGACGGGGAACCGGGCGTTTGCGGTGCCGGTGGAGGAGTCCTACCGGATATTCGAGCAGGCGCGGGCGACCTGTTCGGGGCTCTCGAAGCAGGCGAGGTTTGTTATGTCCCATGCCACCGGGAAGATCGAGGTGGTGGGGAAGACCGGGGGGTTCACGTACTTCAAGTACAACCAGGCGGCAGACCCGGAGGATATCGGGCGGTTTATGGTCTATAAGAGCAACCCGCAGGCCTACTGGTTTGACGACTACACGGAGCTCGTGGATGAGGGGAGGCTCGGGGAGAGCGACCTGCTCGACGCCGCGGATGCCGGCATCGCAGGGACCCTTGGGGAGACCGACGAGAGCCCGGGGGTTTTGTAGGGCGGGTTTAACCGGGGCTCCGGCGACCTCTCCCACGGTGCGGCCGGCGACCGGGGGTATCGTGAGCCCGCGCCGGAGCCGCTGATCAGGCGTTCATCGATGGCGCCGGCAGGTTTCTCCTGCATTCATCGAGTGTCCTGCCGGTTGGGGGGACTCCGGGGAGTTCCGGGACTTTCCCGTATTCGGCGTCGTCGAGGAGCTTGTAGCGGGCGTGTTCGAGCGCCGCGGCGATGTATTCAAGGATCATGCTATGCACCAACAGGGTTGGTTCCATCTGCAGGGGTTTATATCCCCGCATTGCCTGCATTCACGGGTACGGAGACCTTAACCGGGATTGGTTTGCCGAGCTTCCTTGCGATCTCGATATAGCCCGCGGTCGCCTCCTCGATATGCGCCAGCGCCTCTTCCCAGGTTGACCCCTCGCTGACGCATCCCGGAAGGGATGGCACCGTTACGGTATACCCTCTGTCCTCATTCTGTTCCATAAGAACCGTATAGCGGAGACGAGTGTCTGACAAGCGATCCCTCCAGCAGCGGAGAGTTGTCCACGGCACTACATAGGGGTTGTGCCGGTCGAGGGTAACCGCCGACCCGTTGATGAGGCGGACTCGCCATGTGCGGCGGTATCGGAACCTGTGAAAGTGATATCAGTAACTTCCTATAGCACTACTTAACTTCAAGGCGACCTCAGTAATTGACTTGGGATATACGCGATAGAATTTAGGAAGGCTTATTTATGGAATGTCTAATCGTTTATTATGTTAGGCATCGATCCGCTCTTTGATACTGTTGTTGAAGCAATAAATAGGTGGAGTCCTTCAGCAGAGTACACCAGTGAACCGAAGTATCGGGACGATTTACAAGGGTATCTCCTTAAAGTATTAAATCGACCAGATCCGATGAATTTCATCAAGCAATCTGTGATTGTTAGGAAGGAGGCCGGGAGGGGACTTTGTGATCTGGAGGTTAATCGCAGAATTGGCATTGAGCTTAAAAGAAACCTTAAGTCAAAAGAGATGGTTGACAGGCTAACCGGCCAAATCAATAACTACGAAAGAGAGTACTCGGATATTATTATTGTTCTTGTTGGAAATACGGATACAAATCATTTTCAGCACTTGCGTATGGATATTTCACGGCGTAGAGATCGAGTCAATCTCATGGACCCAAAAAGATATGCAATAGTTAAAAAATAGTTATCTTTTAGAGGAGAAAACCAGAACTCTGATGAGGACGGGATAATATTGCACGCTAAGCTGGTCGATGGAGCTCCTTGATCGCGCTACCTCTATTAGAGAGCGGAAAAGTGTTCCTTCTACGAGGGCCGGTTGTGAGATTAAATTTAACCACTTCATCCGTGTCCTGCCTCTGGCATTTGAGGGGATTGAGACGGAATCCGACGAAGCCAAACTGGAAATTGCAGTGCTGCTTGAGGGGGTAATTTGATGAGGTGTTCCGAACTCTTCGACCAGTTGAATGAGCTTGATGAACACCCCCGCATTGAAGCAAAAACTGCACGCGAAGTCAGCGCATCGCTCATGGAGACGATATGCGCTTATGCCAACGAGCCGGGGCTTTCCGGAGGCTTCCTCCTGCTGGGCATCCACGAATGTGAGGAGCCCCGGGATCGGAAGTACTGCATCGTAGGTATCGACAATCCCGATAAGATTCAGCGTGATGTTGCCGAACAATGTGCTTCCCGTTTTAACCGAGTGATCCGCCCGGAGTGTTTCGTTGAAACCGTTGAAGGTAAAGCAGTTGTCGGCATTTTTGTTCCTGAGGCACAAGCTGGAGATAAGCCAATTTTCTTCAAGAAAGTAGGGTTGCCAAAAGGTGCTTTCCGTCGGATCGGTTCAACGAATCAGCAGTGTACCGACGACGACCTTCAGGAGATGTATCAGGAGGGGAGGATACGCCCGTATGATGAAACCATCGTTGCCGATGCGACGCTTGATGACCTGGACGGCGACGCCATTGCTGAGTACCGTCGTGTCCGCATCGGTGTTGACCCCGACGCGGAGGAACTCCGCTGGAGCGACGCCGAGCTTCTTGAGTCGCTCCACTGCGTCAAGATGCGTGAAAACACGCTCCGGCCGACTATTGCCGGCCTCATTCTGTTCGGATCGAAAAAAGCGCTCCGTAAGTTTTTCCCGATGATGCGTCTGGATTACCTCCGTGTTCCCGGGCGCAACTGGGTTGAAGACCCAGATCATCCCTTTGAAGCAATTGAGATGCGTGAGCCGCTTTTTCACCTTCTGTCGCGAGGACTGGCGGCAATCATGGATGATATCCCCCGTGCGTTCGCTTTTACATCCGATGATGGTCTCATGCGGCAGGAGGAGCCTCGCATCCCACCACGAGTCATCCGCGAGGCGCTGGTCAATGCCCTGATGCACAGAAGTTACCTCATCCATAGTCCGGTGCAGGTTATCCGATATGCAAACCGGCTTGAGATACGAAATCCCGGGCACTCTCTCAAGCCGGTTGAGTCGCTCGGTGAGCCCGGTTCAAAACCGCGCAACCCGACGATCGCCGGTGTCCTGCACGAAATGAAGTTTGCGGAGAGCAAGGGGAGTGGAATCCGGGTCATGCGTCAGCTTATGAGGAGTGCACGCCTCTCGCCACCGACCTTTGAATCTGAGCGCGAGCAGGATCTCTTTACGGCAACCTTCCTCATGCATCATTTCCTCGACCAGCAGGATCTCCAGTGGCTTGAGCATTTCAAAGATGCAAACCTCAGCGCTGATGAGGCGCGGATACTGATTCATGCTCGGGAGATCGGTTCCGTCAATAATGCCATCTGCCGGGATTATACGGGTCTCGACACGTTGGCGGCAAGTGGAATGCTACGACGGCTCCGAGATCTGGGGCTGCTCGTGCAGCACCCCCACGCATCGGCGACGTATTATACTCCTACCCGGCGTCTGCTCCATCCGGGGGAAGAGGAGAAGATGGTTGAAGGAGGGGGAACCATTGGAAGAGGTCACCCTGTGCCTGATGGCTTACCTACCATGCCTGATGGCTTACCTACCATGCCTGATGGCTTACCTACCATGCCTGATGGCTTACCTACCATGCCTGATGGCTTACCTACCATGCCTGATGGCTTACCTACCATGCCTGATGGCTTACCTACCATGCCTGACGGCTTACCTACCATGCCTGACGGCTTACCTACCATGCCTGACGGCTTACCTACCATGCCTGACGGCTTACCTGCTTACCTACCTACCAAGCTTGCGGGGGCTATCCGAAATCTCGGGCAGAGAAGTCCGCCGGGGCAGGTGCAGCAGGTCGTCATCGAACTCTGCAGCATCCGGGCGTATACGGCCGATGAACTCGCGGTGCTCCTCCGGAGAAACAAAAAGTGGGTGTTCCGGAGTTATCTCTCTCCTCTGCTTCGCGCTGGAATTCTTGAGTACACGATCCCCGAGAATCCCCGGCACCCGACGCAGGCGTACCGGACGAAGAAGTGAGATGGGCTGTACGCGGGAAGCCGCTGGCTGCATTGCGAAGCCTTGCCGGGTGCGCGAACGCGTAGGAGACCCTGAGTTATCAGGACGAAGTCACCCATACCACGGTGCGAGCGCCTCTGGTGGATAGGGGGAGGGGCCGGTGCGCGCCCCGGATCTGTCGGCGTCGCCTGATGCGGGATGCGCGCCTGGGGTGAATGGGGGTTCGGGCGCCGGGGCCATATCCCCTATCCCTCGCCAGCGGGGTGCTGTCCGGGGAGTGTGCAGGGCGGTTCCCGGGAGAACCTGTCATCTCTTGTGTTGAGCGCGAGAGTTCGCGAAGTCAGCGCAGGTGTTGATCGGATGTGCCGACCTGTGAAGAATCCGGTACTTCACTGAGGCCGGGCTGCCGGAGCTGGAGTTTGCCGTCAGCGCCATGGTCATCTATGGCATACAGGACGATAACTCTGGTTCGGGAGGGAGCCGCGATCGTCATCCCGGACGAGGACGACGGATCCCTGCGTTCCCGATAGGATCGGCTACTGTATCTGTAGTAGCCACACCTGCTATGTCTGGATGCTGGTTGATTACCCGGCTCGATCCGGCCGGGGCCGAGGTCCAGGAGGGAGGTGACCACCCTGTGCCTGACGGCTTACCTGCCAGGCTTGCGGAGGCTATCCGAGACCTCGGGCAGAGAAGTCCGCCGGGGCAGGTGCAGCAGGTCGTCACCGAACGCTGCAGCATCCGGGCGTATACGGCCGATGAACTCGCGGTGCTCCTCCGGAGGAACAAAAGTGGGTGTTCCAGAGTTATCTCTCTCCTCTGCTTCGCCCTGCCCCTCCCGCTCACGGGTGCCCGGCCGCCGTGTCGCTCCCGATGTCGTGGAGGAGCCAGGCGCTTCCGGTGCGGCCGATGCCCTCAGCGACGATCTGGATGCGGGGGTTCTCCGTTCCAACCAGAGTCATATTGACAAGTGCCTCCCCGGCCTTCCATGACGTCCAGGCTTCGCACTCGTGCCCTGCGCCGTCGATGAGGATGAAATCCTTCGGCTCGCCGTCGACGAGGATCGCGAAGCGCCCCCGTTCGAGAGGGTCGCCGCCGTCGTGGTAGATGTAGATGGTTTCCCCCTCAGTCTCGATATGGGCGATCATCGCGGGCGCCGCGTCGCCGGGCGGGTAGGAGAGGAGCGCCACCCCGGCGATCGCCGTCGCTGTCACGAAGACGGCGATGAGGGCCATCACGGCGATGAGGTCGGAGACGGCGGTGTCGTTGGGCATGCTATCAACCCTATAGCCTACTTACTTACGGTTGCGACACGTGCCACAACCCCGATCACCTGTTCTCCTTTGTATGCAACGGCGATCATCACGACCTTATCCCCGTTTTGAAGCTTTGCAAGCCCGCTATCGCCGCTTGTCGAGATGCCGCTCCAGACGTAACTCCCAGATTCTCCAGGGACAGCCCGCATTAGCACCTCTTTATGATTGGTACGAGATCGATCGAACGGATAGAGAATAAAATCAACCCGGTCTACATCCAGCGATGTGACGTCGGCCTTCATTGTTGTCGTAGAATTGCTAAAAAAAATCAGATTCTGCCCCTCATCGGGAGAAACGATCTGAATGGGGGAAGCGTCTCCATCACTTCCCGACCCAGGCGTCTCGGGGCCCACCGTTGTCACCCCCGGTTCCACCGGGTCCGGGGAGAACCTAGTCTCCTCTCCCCCTCCCGCGAACCCCGGCTCTGCAAGGATCGTCTCGCTGCCTCCCGATACCGTGGTCACGACCACCCTCTTCAGCGTCTCCTTGTTTTTGTAGGTGATGTTTCCCCCGATCGACCAGACGCCGCCTTCAGGTTCGGTAAAGTTACGGGTCCCATCCATAAGCCCACTCCCGGTATCGACGTAGATCCGGTACTCCCCCTCCCTCAGGGGGTCGCCCCCCTCATGGGCGAGGACGAGGCTGCCACTCTTATTCCCTGCGATGATAGTTGCGCGGGGGATCTCGTCCGGCTGGGGGCCGGAGAGGAGGACTACAGCCACGATCGCCACAGCAAGGACGGTCACGCCGACCAGGAGCATGACCCCGATCACCTCGGAGACTCCTTCTTCACCGCGATGCTGTCTCATACCTTTCACTCCACCAGGGACGCCGCGTTGTGGATCGTCACCGTGTAGTTCGCCGGATACATGCTGAGGAACACCACCTTGCCGCCTTCTCCCGGCTTGACGGTGAGCGTGACCTTCTTGTTCCCGGGGGACACCTCGGGCTTGAGCAGCCAGATGACGTTCTCATCCTTCGCCCTCTGCCGGACCTCGCCAAAGGCTCTCTCCCAGGCCCTGACCGTCGCCGTATCGCCGGTGACGGTCAGGTTCACCTGGTCACAGGCAACGTCAAGGGTGGGCTGATCGCTCCTGCGCATCCGGGTCTCGACCCGCACCGGCCCCGACCCCGCGATCGTACCTGAGCCCTCGAGGCTGATCGGGGCTACGGTGAGGGTGATATTGTCGTCCTTCGTCTTCGCTATCGCGATCGACGGCCCGACCCGCACCGTCGTCCCCCCCTCCTGGGAGAGGAAGACCGCGCCCATCTGGTAGGTCCAGGTCTGGTCCACCCAGTAGCGGTTCGAGGACCGGTAGGTGAGGTTGCCGAGGGGGATGGTCACGTTCGTACTCCCGGTATCAATCGTCAGGCTCGCCCCCCCGCTACTATTCACCGAGACTGTCCCTCCCGATCCCGCTGGGGTGAGGATGGGAAACGCAAAAGCCGTGCCCCCGGTCGCCGGCGCCCCCGTCCCGAGGTCGAAGGCCGTCGAGAGGAGCACCCCGGTCCGGTTGTAATCCATGTTGTTCACCCACAACGAATCCAGAGCAATCTTATAATCCACGAACCGGTCCTTCACCTGGTTCATGTGCGCGATCTCGTTCTCCCTTCCCGCCGCCGGGACCCCGTACACCTGGTACAGCGACAGGGCAACGACGATCACGCCGAGAAGCAGGACAAAACCGACGACCTCCGAAAGGCCGTCATCACGCGGGCGGGGAGGCATACTCAAGGGTAATTCTCTGTGCGGGGTCTATATTTACCTGTTGCTCTCCATCATCCGCGCCCTGTTGGGTAAACCCAAAACCGGTGATCGCCAGGAGATTTCTTGCCCCCGCCGGGCACCTCCGGCCCCCTCCCCAACACCATCAAACCTTTTCATCTCCCGCCTCCCATAGGTAGAGCAGAGTATGCCGCAGACGTCAGGAGCAGCCCCGGGCGAAAAAACCCTCTCCCGGGGTTGCGTCCTCTGCCATGAGGGAGCAAAGATGGTCCTCTTCGTGACCGGAAGGTGTCACCGGGCCTGCTGGTACTGCCCGCTCTCGCGCGAGAGGAAGGGCCGGGACGTCGAGTTTGCGAACGACCGGAGGGTCACCTCGCCCTCAGACGTCATCGAGGAGGCCGAGAGCATGAGCGCCCTCGGCACCGGCGTCACCGGCGGCGAACCGCTGCTCGTCCTCGACCGGGTGGTCGAACTCTGCACCCTCCTCAAGGAACACTTCGGCCCGGACCACCACATCCACCTCTACACCGGCCTTGCGCCGGACGAACCCGTCCTGGAATGCCTGCGGGGGCTGGTCGACGAGATCCGGCTCCACCCGCCGCACGAGTGCTGGCCGCAGATCCTCGAGACGGACTACGCCAGATCAGCCGTCCTCGCCCGGCGGATGGGCTTTGCGATCGGCATCGAGGTCCCGGCGCTCCCCGGGATCGGGGACCTCGCCCCCGCCCTGCCGCTCCTTGACTTCTTAAACATCAACGAACTGGAGTGGGGCGAGACCTGCGCCGCCGCCATGCGCGAGCGCGGGCTCGAACCCGAGGACGGGCTGCACAACGCCGTTCTCGGCGCACGCCGGTGGGCTGAGGAACTCCCCGCCGACCAAAAAGTCCACTTCTGCTCGTCGGTCTTCAAGGACTCCGTCCAGTTACGGGAACGGTTAAAACGGATCGCTGCCAATACTGCGCGTCCGTTTGAAGAGGTGACCGACGACGGGACGATCGTCTACGGGGTGCTCGAACCGGCAGGCGCCCTTGATGGGTTCCTGGAGAGCCTCGATGAGGATGACTATGCAGTCTGCGAAGGAAGGATCGAGATGGCGTGGTGGGTGCTTGTCGACCACGGGGCCGGGCTGCCGGGAAAAAAGTACGTCGTCGAGCGCTACCCAAACGGCGGCATGGTCGTGGAGGTGACCCCGCTCGATGCTGCGATCCAGGATTGAGCCTCTCTACGAACGCTACCTGCGGTGGCAGGTGAAGCACGTCCCCCTTCATGTCGCGGTGATCCAGGACGGAAACCGCCGGTTTGCCCGGGACCAGGGGCTTGACACGGCGGTCGGGCACCGGCTCGGGGCGGACACCACGGAGCAGGTCCTCGACTGGGCGTGCGACCTCGGTGTCCGGCACATCACGCTCTACACCTTCTCTACCGAGAACTTCCGGCGGGATAAGGACGAACTGGCATCCCTCTTCACCCTCTTTCAGGAGAAGTTTACCGCCATCCTGACCGACGAGCGGGTGCACCGGAACCATATCCGGGTGCAGATGATCGGGGACCGCTCCCTCCTCCCCGACGACCTCCTCCAGACCATCGACGCCGCCGAGAAGGCGACGCTGCACTACGCCGACTACTACATCAACATCGCCCTCGCCTACGGGGGCCGGAACGAGATCGTGCACGCCGCCCGGTCGATCCTCGACGACGTCCGGCGGGGCGCAATCGATCCCGCGACCATCAGCACCACGACCGTCGAGGCCCATCTCCACCGGGGAGCCCCCATCCCCCCCGTCGACCTGATCATCCGTACCGGCAACGACTGCCGGACCTCGAACTTCCTCCCCTGGCTCGCAAACGGCCACGAGTCCGCCGTCTACTTCTGCGCCCCCTACTGGCCGGCGTTCCGGAAGATCGACCTCCTGCGGGCGATGCGCGTCTACGACCAGCGCATGCGCTTGAAAGATCGCGCGGCCCGGCGGGACTGACGCGGCCGCGCGGCACCTGCGGCGGACGCAATAGCACGGGTCACTGTTACCACCACGCTGGCGTGGCCTCTCGCAAAGAGCGCGAAGCAACGCCCGCCCACCGTTCTTCCCGCGAGTACGCCGTGTATGGAGGGCGGCGCCTGGAGCCGGTCACCGCCCGAACCGGCGTGCGCGGGACTGGAAATCCCGGAGCGCCCGGAGAAAATCCACTTTCCGCAGGAGCGCCCAGTTCACGTCGAGGAAGAAGAGCTCGGAGTAGACCGACTGCCAGATGAGGAAATCGGTCAGGTGGTCCCCGCCCGTCTTGATGACGAGGTCGGGCTCATAGTTGAAGGTGAGGTACGACTCCAGCAGGTCTTCGTCGACCGACTCCGGGTCGACGCCGTCCTCGGCCATCCTCCTCACGCAACCGGCGATCTCCTCCCGCCCGCTCTTCCCGATCGCCACCGTCACGCCCATGCCTTCCCCGCTGACCTCTTTCACGTCCCGGTAGTGCAGGGTCAGGCGCCCGATCGAAGAGACCGCGCGGATCAGCGGGAGGCACCGGTCCAGCCGGGCCGGGTCGGCCGTGCTGATGTGGAACATGACGCTCCCGATCCCGAGATCGCGGCACCATTGGGCGGCAAGACAGAGGTTGCCCGGTGCGTCGAGCATATCCTGCTCGGTGATCATGAAGCAGATCTGTGCCGGGAGCGTACGGAGGTCGCGAAGGAGGAACCTCTCGTAGAGCCGGTAGATCACGACCTCCACTCCATCAACTCCGACAGGGAGAGGGTGTTCACGATATCGCCCGGGGTGCACCAGCCCCGGCGCGCCAGCAAAACGCCGTAGCGCATGTTTGAAAACTCGCTAACCCTGTGTGCATCGGTCCCTGCAGCCAGTTTCACTCCTCTTTTCTTGGCGTGCCAGATATAAATATCCTCAAGATCGAGCCGGAGGGGCGACGCGTTGATCTCGAGCGCAGTCCCCGTCACCGCCGCGTGCTCCGTCACCCGGGCCAGGTCGATCGCGTAGGGCGGCCGCCGCCCGAGGAGGCGCCCGGTAGGGTGGCCGATGACATCGACGTGCTCGTTCTCCATCGCGGTGAGGACGCGCCGGGTCAGGACGTCTTCTCCCTGGTCGAACCCCGAATGGACCGAGGCGATCACGATATCGAGGTCGACAAGGACTCTGTTCGGGTAACCGAGCGTGCCGTCGCTCCTGATGTCCACCTCGCTCCCGGCAAGGAGCTGGCAGGGGTGCCGCCGGTTGACCTGCTCGATGTCGGCCTGCTGCCGCGCGAGGGCCTCCGGGCTCACCCTCGAAGAGTGGTCAGTGACCACGATGTACTCGTAGCCCCGGGCGTCCCCCGCCTCCGCCACGTCCTCAAGCGACTGGCGGCCGTCGCTTGCGGCGGTGTGGACGTGCAGGTCCCCCCGGATATCGGCAAGGTCGACAAGGTCGGGGAGCGCGTGGCGGAGGGCGAGGTCGACCTCGCCCCGGTCCTCGCGCAGTTCCGGGGGGACGACCGCCATCCCGAGGAACGCAAAGACCTCCTCCTCGCTCCCGAACGTCTGCAGGCGGCCGTCCGAACAGTCCACGAGGCCGCCGGGAGCGAGCCGGTACCCCCGGGCGAGCGCCGCCTCCCCCATCCGCTCCAGGAACCCGGCCGAGCCGGTCGCCCAGAGGAGCGCCGTGCCGCACCGGCCCGGATCGGTGAACCGGACGTTCAGCCGGGCGCCGCCGGCAAAGAGCGAGACCTCCTCCGCGGTCTCGTCGACGTCGGCGACGGCAAAAAGACGGCGCACGAGGGCGGCCCGGTCCCCGGCGGTGACGATAGCAAGCCCGTCGACGGTGCTCGCCCCCCGGCGGTAACTCCCCGCGACCGCATACTGCCCGTCGGCAAAGAGCGCCGCCACGCCCGCGAGCACGGCGTCGGCCTGCGGCCGGGTCATCCCATCCGATCTCCGGCGGAACTGCCTGATGCCGCGTTCGATCGCCGCTTCCTTCTTCGGGCCGAACCCCTTGAGCGCCCGGAGCCGGCGCCCCTTCACCGCCCGCTCCAGGTCGTCCACGGTCAGGATGCCGAACCGCTTCCAGAGGGTGTGCAGCGTCCGCGGCCCGAGGCCGGGGACACCGAGCAGTTCGACGACCGACCCGGGGACGGCGGCCCGCAGGTCGTCGAGTTCGCGAAACGACCCGGTCTCCACCATCTCCCGGATCTGCCCGGCTATCCGGGCGCCTATCCCCGGGATGCGGACAAGCGCCTCCACCTCGAGTCCGGCGACCGGGAAGGAGAGCCGGTCGACCTGCCGTGCCGCCCGCTCGTAGGCCTCGCTTCGGTAGTGGTCCTCTCCCGCAATCTCAAGCAGGCGGCTCATGAACAGGAGCCGTTCGGCAACATCCCCGTTCGTGACCGGCCCTGCCGGGGTCCTCATGATCACTGGATCGTCCGCAGTACCATATAGGCGTTGACACCCGCCCGGATACCGGTGGCACCATCCAAACCCATAAACTGGCAGAAGTAAAAGAGATTGTAGCATGCTTCCTTCCACACTTGAGGATTACCTCGAAGCAATCCTCACGGTCACGGGAGACGGGGGGCGACCGGCGGGGCCGCAGGAGATAGCGGCCGCGATCGGCACCGGAGAGACGGCCGCCCGGGCGACCATCGCCTCCCTGGTCGAGGAAGGATACCTGGAGCGGATGGCGGACGAGACCGTCAGGCTGACCGGAAAGGGGCTCGAGGTTGCTTCACGGGTGGCGCGGAAACACCGCGTCCTCCAGTGTTTCCTGACCGAGATGCTCGGCGTCGATGCGGATGCGGCAAGCAAAGAGGCCTGCACGCTCGAGCACGGCATCTCCGACGAGACGATCGAACGGCTCTCCTCCTACATGGACGGCGGCGCCCAGCCCCCGCCCGGGCGTGCCGGACGCTGCCGGGGGCGGGAGGCCTGCACGCTCCTTGACTGCAAGGAAGGGGATACCGTCCGGGTGGCGATGATCCGGGGGCCCCGGCGGAACCGGAGACTGCTTGACCTCGGCGTCTTCCCCGGTGAGGTCGTGCAGATCCGGCGAAAACTCCCGAACCAGTCGGTCGTCGTCAGGGTGAAAGGCTGCGACATCGCCATCAGCCCCGAGATAGCCACGTCCATCGTCGTGGAGTCATGTCCATGAGGTTTGCGCTGGTCGGCAACCCCAGCGTGGGCAAATCCCTGATCTTCAACCAGCTCACCGGCCTCGGGGTGGAGGTGAGCAACTACCCCGGGACCACCGTCGAACTGCAGCGGGGCAACACCTGTTTCCAGCGCGAGATGATCGAGCTCGTGGACCTGCCCGGGGTCTACTCGCTCGACGGGGAGTCTGACGAAGAGGTCCTGGTCCGCCGGTTCCTGGAGCAGCAGGACACCGATGCGGTCATCGCGGTCGTGAACGTCACGCGCCTCGAGCGCAACCTCTACCTCCTCCTGCAGGTCGCGGAGTACGGCCTCCCGATGGTCGTCGTGCTGAACATGGCCGACGAAGCCGCAAAACAGGGGATCGAGATCGATCCCGGCCCGATCCGCGACCTCCTCGGCGTCGAGGTGATCCTGACGGCCGCGTCGCAGGGGAAGAACATCGACCGGATCATCCCGGCGGCCCTTGCCGCCACCCGGCCGTCGAAGGTGGAGGTCCCTTACGACCACCATATCGAGGCCGCCGTCCGGAGCCTCGGGAAGATCTCTTCGGCCGACCGGAAGGAGAGCATCCGGGCGCTCCAGGGGTTCGGCGACAACCCGGACCTCCTTGAGGCGGCGCGGACGATCGCCGACGAGATCGAGTCCCGGCACCGGATGACCGTCACCCAGATCATCGCGGCCAACCGGCACAACTTCGCCCACCAGATCGCCGGCCTCACCGTCAGGGAGAAGGCGTTGCACCACGAAACCGACCCCGACAGCATCCTGACGCGGATCATCCCGGGCATCCCGATCCTCCTTGGGATCCTTGTGGGGATGCTCCTTGTGGTCTTCATCGTGGGATCGTTCCTTGAGGAGGTGATCGTGGGCCTCTTCAACGTATTCGCCATCCAGCCTTTCCTCGCGCTCGGGCTGCCGCCGCTCGCGGAAGCGCTCGGGACGTCCGTCCTCCTCGCCCTCCAGGCGGGTCTTGGCATAGCGTTCCCGTATGTCTTCCTCTTCTACGTCATCATATCCGTCCTCGAGGACTCCGGGTACATGACCCGCGCGGCATTCCTCGCCGACAACGCCATGCACCGGGTCGGGATGCACGGCGGGGCGGTCATCCCCCTCACCCTGGCGTTCGGGTGCAACGTGCCGGCGATCATGAGCGTGCGGCTCCTGCACTCCCGCCGCGAACGCATCATCGCCTCGTTCCTGGTCACGATGGTCCCCTGCTCGGCCCGGACCGTCATCATCGCCGGGATCGTGGCGGGATTCGTCGGCATCGGGGCGGCGTTCAGCGTCTACGCCATCGTCTTTGCCCTGATCCTCGTCACGGGGCTCGTCCTCTCCCGCGTCACCCCGGGCGAGCAGTTCGGGATGATCATGGAGATGGTGCCGCTCCGCCGGCCGGACGCGCGGCTGGTGATGAAGAAAGCCTGGTCACGCCTCTCGGAGTTCCTCTTCATCGCGATGCCCCTCCTCCTCGCGGGGAGCGTCGTCCTCGGGCTGCTTGAGTTCTTCGGGATCATGGCAATCTTTGAGCAGCTCGTGGAGCCCTACACCATGGCCCTCCTCGGCCTCCCCGGCTACTCGGCGACGGCGCTTGTCTTTGGGATCCTCAGGAAAGAGATGGCGTTTGAGACCCTTGCCATCCTTGCGGGGACCGCCGATCTCGGGGCGGTGCTTTCGTCGCTCCAGCTCTACATCTTTGCGGTCGTGACCGTCCTCTTCGTCCCCTGCCTTGCGACCATCACGGTCCTCCTGCGGGAAGTCGGCTCCCGGATCACGCTCGCGGTCACACTCTACACCGTCGCCCTCGGCCTCCTCATCGGAGGCCTTATGTACCGTATCCTGGCATAGGTACTCTGCTGATATGTATCGCTATGAAACCGGCATCCCGGTGATCGACAGGGAGTTCGGGGGCCTGCGGGCCGCCTCGAACGTCCTTATCCTGGCGCCGCCCCTGACCTACGCGGAGCACCTCGCCTACCGGATGGCCTGCCCCCGGGCGGGGGAATGGACGGTCGCCATATCGACGGACGAGCGTGCAGCCGACGTCATGGGCGCGTTCCGGAAGCAGGGCGCAAAAAGGAGCCAGATCGGGATCATCGATGCGGTCACGAAGAGTTCGGTGCCGACCCTGCGTGATACGGCGAAGGCGAAGTTTGTCACGAGTCCTCTCGACCTGACCAGCATGGGGATCAAACTCTCCCGGATGGTCGAGGATATGTGGAAGGAGGGGGTGACGGCCGATCCCCCGGGGCCGATGCCCCCGCCGATCCGGCTCTGCGTCAACTCGGTCTCGACCCTTCTCATGTACGCGCGGCTGGAGGTGACCTTCAAGTTCCTCCACGTCATCACGAACCGGATGAAGAAGCTTGAGGGGATCGGCATCTATGTCCTCAACAGCGAGTCGTTCGACGAGAGGACGGTAGCCACGATCAAGCAGCTGATGAACATGGTCGTCGAGGTGAGGACGGACGACGGGCGGCAGTCGGTGGAGCGGGACTTCCGGGTCATCGGCATCCGCGGCAGGACGACCCCCTGGATCCGTTACTTCTACGACGATGGAACGCTGACGGTTGAGGAATGACGATGATGCCCTGTCCCGGAGCGATCCTGCCATGCTGACGTTTGTGGGCCTCGGTCTCTATGATCTCGGAGATATATCGGTCAAAGGGCTCGAGTGCGTCAGGAACGCCGACACCGTCTACCTGGAGTCCTACACGTCGCGGCTGATGGGGACGGACGTTGCTGAGATGGAAGCGTTCTTCGGCAAGGAGATCCGGGTGCTCGCGCGCGAGGACGTCGAACAGGACCCCCGCGATATCATCGAGCGCGCCCTCGAAGGGCGGGTGGCGTTCCTGACTGGGGGGGACCCCATGGTCTCGACGACGCACGCCGACCTCCGGATGCGGGCGGCCGCCGCCGGCGTTGCGACCTCGATCATCCACGCCTCGTCGATATCGAGCGCCGTCTGCGGCCTCTCGGGGCTCCAGAACTACCGGTTCGGGAAGTCCTGCTCGGTGCCGTTCCCCGCGAAGGGGTGGTTCCCGACGGCGCCCGTCGAGACGATCGCGGCAAACCTCGCCTGCAACCTGCACACGCTCGTCTACCTCGATATCCAGAAGGACCGCTACATGCGCATTCCGGAGGCGATCGCCCTCATCGAGGAGATGGCGGAGAAGCGCGGCATCGAACCGCCCGCGCTCTACGTGGGCATCGCCCGGGCGGGGTCGGAATGTCCGGTGGTCGCGGCGGGGACCGGCGCGGCCCTCAAAGAGACGGATTTCGGGCCCCCGCTCCACGTTCTCGTCGTGCCGGGAGACCTCCACCCCGTGGAGCGGGAGTACCTGGAGATCTTTGCCGGACTATGACCCTTGAAGAGCAGGGGGTCCTCTTTCTCGAGGCTCTCCGCCGGACCCGGGTCGCCGTCCCGGAGGGGACGCTCCTTTACCGGGCGGCGGGGGAGGTGCTCGAGATGGCTGCCGCGTACCACAGCGACGGTATGACGTTTCTCCGTGCGGGCGATCTCGTCAACGCGCTCGCCGGGTTTGCATACGGGCTCGGCTGGCTGGACGCAGGCTCGCGGCTCGGGCTGCTTGAGCCTTCTATCGCCCACCCGCCGGGCGCGGCGGGTGCGTGCATCCCCGCCGCGCTTGCCGCCCGCCTGGACGAGAAGACCCACCGCTACCAGAGGATGCTCGAGATCGCCCTCTCAGCGGTTGAGACGGGGCCGGACGAGGCGAGCCCGCTCTCTCGTGGCGCGGAGGAACTCCGTTCGACGGCGCGCTCCTGGTATACGGACGGACGAGGGCGCCTTGATGCGGGCGACCTTGCCGGCGCCCTCGCCCGGTTCAGCTACGGGTATGCCTGGCTTGACGCCGGCATCCGTGCGGGCCTCTTCCGGATAACCGGAGAGCGGGGCCTCTTTACGGTCTGAGGGAACTGCATCCCGTCGCGAGCCGGGGGTCTCATCGGATTGCGACTAAAAATCATCGTTAAATAGTAGCCACACGATACCTTATTAGTCCGATTTCGGGTAATTTTCTCCTGAAACTGCCCGGAATCCTCAAAGAACTGCGGGTGTCGATCGGGTACCGATCTGCGGCGTCCGTCCCATACCCGGGAGCGCAGAGCATGAAGAAGTCTCAGTGGAAGTGGCTGCTTGTCTCGATCAGCTTCAGCACCCTCGTCCTCGCGGGCGTCCTCTACTTCACCGTCGACGAGACGACGATCGATTATATCAGCCGTGTCAACCCGTTCTACCTGCTCCTTGCCGCTCTCCTCCACATCGCCTCGCTCGGGTTCTGGGCGCTCCGGATCCAGACGATGTCGGCGTCGCTCGGATATCGGGTGAACTTCAGGCACTGCCTGAACCTGGTGCTCGCGAACATGCTCGTTGCGGCGGTCACCCCGTCACAGGCGGGCGGCGAGCCGGTCCGGATCCACGAGCTCTACCGGGCGGACGTCCCGGTCGGGGACGCCACTGCCGTCGTCGTTATGGAGCGGATCCTTGACGGGATCGTCCTCGGGGCGTTCGGGGCCTTCGCCATGCTCTTCCTCGGCAGGTACTGGAGCAGCCTCGCCTCGGGGTTCAGCGGCATAAGTTTCGTCATGTACGCCGCCTGGGTATCCGTCACCCTCTTCGTCCTGATCTTCGTCTACTCGGTGAAGAACCCGGACTACCTCAAACGGGTTCTCAGGTGGATGTCGTGCTGGATCGACCGGCGCTGGCACTTACGGCGGCTCGAGCACCTCCTGGGCACGATTGACCGGGAAGTGGACAACTTCAACCAGGGGCTCGTCAAGTTCGTGAACCACGGGAAGAGCGGCCTCGTATGGGGGTTGATCTTCACGACGCTCTTCTGGTTCTCGGAGTTCGTCATCGCCTCTCTCCTCCTCGTGGGGCTCGGGCAACCGCCGTACTTCATCGAGTCGTTCGTCGTCCAGCTCGTCATCGCCATCCTCATGATGATCCCGCTCACGCCCGGGGGCTCAGGCGTTGCGGAGCTCGGCGCCACGTCGCTCTACAGCCTCTTTGTCCCGTCATCGATCGTGGGCGTCTTCGTCCTCCTCTGGCGGCTGATCCTCTACTACCTCAACATCCTCCTCGGCCTCCTCTCGAGCCTCGTCATCGTACGGCGAGAGTACCTCGCCCGCGCCGAGAAGCAGCGGTGATTGACCCCAAGATTTAAACATCATAAGGCGCATGTCAGATGATCACATGGCTGCTCAAAGTTGCAGGGTGCAGGGCGTGTTCATGTCGGTGAGCGAGATGGGGGCAGCGCCGACTGTCGTCCTGGATGCCGGGGGTGACAGCACAATACCCATATACGTCGGGCTCTGGGAGGCGATCTCGATCAGCAACGCGCTCAACAGCGAGATGCTCCCCCGGCCCATCACCCACGACCTGATCGTCGAACTCTTCCGGAACTTTGAGATAGTGCTCGATGCCCTGCACATCGATTCTCTGGAGGAGGGGGTCTTTTACGCCAAGCTGCTCCTCCGGCAGGGCTCGCGCACCGAAGTCATGGACTGCCGGCCGAGCGACGGGATAGCCATCGCTCTGCGTTACCGGGCACCGATCATGATCGAGGATACGGTCGTAGAGTCCGCGGCGGTGAAGAAGGACGATCTCCCGAGGATGGTGGACCTGAAGGAGTACCTCTGAACGGCCGCCCGGGGCGAAGTCGCCCCGGAGAAGATTGCTGTTACTTCCGGCGTGCGGCGAGCTCGTCGAGCACGTCCGCCACGTCGGTGCCTGACGCCTGGAGCGCCACGAGAAGATGGAAGAGGAGGTCGGCCGCCTCAGAGACCGTCCTCTCCGGGACCTGGTTCTTTGCGGCGAGGATGAACTCGACCGCCTCTTCGCCGACCTTCTCAAGGGATTTGTCGATCCCTTTCCGGTGGGTCAGGACGGAGCTGACGTAACTGTCGGCCGACGGGTGCTCAGCGCGGTCCTGGATGACCTGCCAGACCTCGTCGAGGATGCTCCAGTCACGCATGGACATCCTCCCGCGCCAGCACCTCACCGAGTTCGGTATCGAAGTACCGGGAGAGGAGGAGGCGCGCTTTCTCGATGGTGCACCCGCCTTTCCCTATGGCGATGCCGAGATCGCCCTTGTTGATGTACACGGTGAGCCTCCCGTCGTCTTCCTTCTTCACACCGGCAACCTCCGCCGGCTTAAACACGTTTCTCGTGAACGATTCTATCTCGGGGGAGTATTCGACCATCTCGATGCGTTTCCCGAGGACCCGCTGCATCTTCCGGATGTTGCTTCCCTTCCGGCCGATAGCAAGGCCCATATCTCCTTCTTTTATGAGGTACACTATGCGGTCGAAGCGCTCGTCGATGATGCAGTCCAGCGCGGTCGCCCGGGTAAGAATTCGCAGCTCTTCGATATATCGTCGTTCTTTAAAACATATGGTACGTATCATTGGAGGAGTCCCCGATGGGAATGATGCGGTATAACATAGTCGCCGGGAGGATATATATCTGAGTACCGGGATCACCAGCGGCAAACCGCCGGGAACCGCTCGGGCCGCTGCGAGGCCCGCGAAGAAGCGGCCCGGGAGTTGTAGAACCCAGGCGGTCTGAAGCACTAACACTTCTGCAGGATCACCTTGATGGCCGCTCCCGCCTCGGGTTTGCCGGGCACCCGGTCCGCCGCCCAGACGCGCCCGCCGTACTGGTTCGTGAGGGTCTTGACGATGTGAAGCCCTAGACCCCTGCCCCCGGATACGGTTCTGCTCTCACGGCTGAACCGGTCGAAGATGTTGGGCTTTAGGTGGTCCGGTATGCCGATCCCCGTATCGGCGATGGAGAGCGTCACCACCTCTGCGGTCTCCATGACGGATATCTCGATCCGCACCTTCATGCCGCCGAACTTGATGCTGTTGCTGATAAGGTTGGAGACGATATGCTCAAGGAGGGGGTTTGCCCAGACCATACAGCTCCCTCCCTCGTACCTGATGTCGATGCCGGCGTAGCGCCGTATCTGGCCGCGGATGATCGCGTCGAGATCGACCGGCTCGAGGCGGATGCGGTGCTTGTTGAGCGTGTTCAAGAGCTCGACGTTCTTGATGACGTTGATCCCCTGTTCGACCGTGTTCTTGGCCCTCTGGGCGAGCTCCCCCTCTTCGCCGGAGAGCCGTTCCCGGAGCATCTCGATGACCGTTGCCGCAACCATGCTGGTGTTGTAGATGTCGGTGCCGAGCAGGTCGAGGTAGAGGATAGAGGCCTGGTTGGCCTCCTGGAGGGCCCGCTCGCGGAGAAGGTCCCGGGTGATCTCGCGGCTGACCCCGGCGGCCGCCACGATCCTTCCTTTTGGGTCGTGCAGGGGGTGCATGGTGACCTCAAACGACCGCTGCTCGCCGTGCCACACAAACGACCGTGTCTCTGCCACGACCTCTCCCGCCTCAATGACCCGGTGCGCGGCCTCGACCAGGAAGTCTGCCTCCGCCGCCGGGAAGAGGGCGTGGGGGGTCCTGCCGACGAGATCCTCCGGGACCGCTCCCGGCTCCCGGGCGCCGGCCATGAAGAACCGGGAGTAGGCGCCGTCCCGGTTGAGCGTGAAGATCGTGCAGGAGAGGGCGTCCGCGAGGACCTGCGCCTGCTCCTCCGGCACCCCGGGGAAATCCCGGAGCGGTCGAGCGTCCGGCGTGTCCTGGATCGTCTCCACCGCGCCGACCAGGCCGCCGCCGGTGTCATAGAGGGGGGCGGCCATACTGGCTACCTCCCTGCCGGATACAGGGCTCGGGCGCGTTCCGGCGATCACCTCTCCCCCTTCGCGGGCCGGGAGGCGGTAGCGCGGGTCGTCTCCGGCGTCGCTGTGGGATAGGATGCGGTCCGCAAGTGTAGGGAGCCTCTCGCCGAACAACGCTTCTCCGTGCGCGTATCCTCCTTTTCCGACGATATCTTCGGCCCGGATCCCCGTATACCGTTCCATGCTGTCGTTCCAGACGACCACCCTTCCTTCACAGTCGAGGACCAGTGCCGGTTGCCGGAGGTGGTCGAAGATGCTCACGGGTATCCGGCTGCGATTCACGGGCTCCCTGGCTTTTTTCTGGTTTAACTTCACGTGCATCACCCGGGGGCTGCTCCCGTCCCCGCAAGACCGCGGGAACCCCCCCTCCGGGGAGGGTTCTTCGCGGCGGCAGGTACGGCGCCCCTCATATATCAGTGCTCCGGGTCCCCGGCGCTACCCCCGCGCTCCTCGTGCAACTGCCCCGGACGGTGGCGAAGGGCAGGGGCGCTGCCCGGGGGCCGGGACCAACGCGCTTAAAAAATGTCTGGGATGGTCACTTAAAAGAGTGTCTAATCATACCTGTGGTAATATACTTCCCGGAAGATTTGCTATTTATATCTTGCCAGATCACCCCGGGGCAGAACAGTCGGGTTTGTTACAATAAGGTGTTTTAAATACTTAATACGGTCAAAAAACAGGTATAATCCGTCATCCCGGATTGGGTGCAGGGTCGCGAAAGCCGGCGGGCTGTGCCAGTCGCGTACTTTAATATTTGATTATTTGCAGATCATAGAGTGATGTTCGGGCGCTACATTGACACTTTTCGCCACGAGGACGGCGACATTCTGGTGGAGACCGAACGGAGCGGCGGTCTTTTGACCTACCGGCGGAACTGCGAAGGGCGGACGTTCGAGCGGATCCTGGTCTCGGAGACGGGCGAGACCGTCATCAACCCGGTCGAACCGGTCAACCTTCCCAGGGATATCACGGACCTCCTGATGATCGAGTTCTCCCCGATGCTGATCGAGCCCGGTGTCGCCCGGACGATCTACCTGAAGTTTCCCGTCGAGGTCGGCGTCTTCCTGGAGGCGGCAAAAGATATTGAGGTGCTCGACGTCTTCGGCCTCGGCACCCAGAAGTATACGCTCTACGGCCCGCCGACCAGCGGCGCCATCGCCCGCTGGTATCGGAGCGCGGTCTACCCGGAGATCCCCCCGGTCGAGCCTCTCCGCGAGGGGGTGATGGAACTCTCCATCCAGAACGCCTCCCACGAGTGGGCCGAGGTCTCGTGCGCCGTCTTTGACAGTGTCGATATGAAGATCTACTATAACGATCTCGTGGCGACCACGGCCACGATGAAGATCATCACCACGAATATGGCGGAGACGGATTTCATCGACGCCCCGCTCCTGCCCGGTATGACGCGGTCCATCGAGCTGTACACGGCACGAAAGATCCCGGTGATCAACCGGGGGTATCTCATGGAGTGGGGGTTGTCGTGACGTTCAACGTGACCGAGGTCTTCGAGATCCCCATCGGCGTCGGGTCGATCACCGTCGAGAACCTCCTTTACTTTACCGTCATCCTCATAGTCGGGTTCGCCGCCGCGAAGACGGTCTCAACAAACGTCCGGAGAGCCCTCATGGAGCGGCTCCCGAAGAGCGAGCGCGAGTTGCTTGTGAAGCTGGTCTACTATGTCATCGTCCTCGGGGCGCTCGTCATCGCTCTCCCGCAACTCCAGTTCGACCTCTCCGGCCTCCTGGTGGCCGGGGGCATCGTCGGTCTCGTCATCGGGTTTGCGAGCCAGAGCGTCGTCTCAAACCTGGTCTCGGGCCTCTTTCTCATGTTCGAGCACCCCATCAAGATCGGCGACGGCATCAACGTCGCGGGCGTCAGCGGCAGCGTCGAGGATATCCGGATCCTCTCGACGATCGTCAAGACGCATGACGGGGTCTTCACCCGGATCCCGAACGAGAAGGTCTTCACCTCAAATATCACGAACTACGTCCATAACGCCGCCCGCAGGTTCGAGTACCAGATCAGCATCCGCTACGAGGACGATGCAGACGAGGCGATACGGATCATCAAAGAGGTCATCTGGACCCACCCGTTTGCGCTCAAAAGCCCGTCCCCGTCGGTCTTCGTCGACAATTTCGGTGACGACGGCGTCAACCTGACGGCCTACATCTGGGCGCCGGCCCGGAACTGGTGGGATGTCAGGACAAGCCTCCTCTGGCAGATCAAGCAGAAACTCGAGGAGAACGGCATCGAGATGCCCTACCCGCAGCGGACCGTCTGGTTTGCGGACGGGCTCGAGGTGAGGAGCCGGGCGGGCGAAAAGAACGGGAAGGAGGAGTAACCTCTTTTTTAGACCCGGTGCACCTTCCCCGCCCCGCCCGGCCGGAAGGAGGCCGGGTACCGCTCTGCGAGTTCCGCGATTTTGTCGGTGCAGTGGGACGCCGAGAGGTACGCCACCCCGGCGAGGGCCTCGATGTCTTCATCGCTGACGGTGTGCAGCCCGCCGATGACGCCCCACACCGGCCCAACCCGCGCAATCCTCTCGATGATCCGGCTGATGTGGGGGTGTGCGCACCCCGTGACGACCAGGTAACCGCCCGGCACACGGATCGCGAGCGACTGTTCCCGGGTATCGGTCCCGAGCGGGCCGGTGAGGGCGATACCGTCGGCGATCTCCGTCCACTCTCTGACGATCCGGGGCTCGGTGTACTCCCGGATCAGCGAGAGCGTCTTTTCCGAGAAGGTGTCGTGGACGTAGACCTCAATCGATGGATTTGCCGCGAGAATCGTCGCGATGCCGCCGATATGGTCGTGGTCGTCGTGGGAGACGACGAGTTTCCTTATGGACGCGGGATCGATGCCGAGCGCCTGCATGTTCGCGAGAAGGACATCGCCGCGCTCCCCGGTATCGAAGAGCAGCCCTGCCTCCTCTACCAGGCAGGAGAATCCCCAGTCCGCGGTGAGACCCCTCCGGCAGGGGATGTTGTTGTAGACCTCGATGATGGTGGGCATCGGAAGAGACTCCACCTACCGGGTCTTTCCTCCGGAGCGATTATGCTTCCCGATGGGGCAGGCCGGGCCCGCAGATGAAAAAAGAGAGTTCGCGGGAGGACTACGCGATGACGTAGGAGATGGAGACGCTCGCGGTCACGTCGATCTCGCCGACTTCGAGCGGGGTCGGGACGGCGCCGCCCGCCGCCTTCTCCATGTTCATGTAGCGGCTATCGTAGGCCATGGGCACGTAGTTGTTCCCGACGCTGACGTCCTTGACGTCGACGATCGTCTTGCCGAGGGCCGCGGCGACCACGTTCGCGTCGCCCCGCGCCTGCGCAACCGCGGCGTTCAGGGCCTGCGAGCGGAACTCCTGCTGCCTGGCGTCGCTTAAGGTGAACGCAAACCGGTCGACCCGGTTCGCGCCGTTCGCGATAGCAAGGTCGACGATCTCACCGGCGCGGTTCACGTCGTTTAACGTGACCTCGAGGCTGTTGATGACCCGGTAGTACTTGACCTTCGACGTTGTCAGGCCCCGGTTGTCGCTCTCGGTCACCGGGATGATGTTGTAACCGGCGGTCCGGATGTCCTTCGCCGGGATGCCGGCGTTCTTGAGGGCGTTGATCACGGCATCCATTCTCTGGGCGTTCTGCTGCTGTGCGACTTTCGCATCGGCGTTCTCGGTCTCGACCGCGAAGACGATGACGGCCTGGTCGGGCGTGGTCGTCACCTTGCCGGTGCCGGAGACATGGATCAGTTTGTCCCTGGACTCCTCAGACTGCTCTGCGGTGACGTTCCCGATCACCGCAGCGCAGAGGACCATCAGGGCGATCCCCAGAAGTGCTGTCTTTCCTCGCATGGTAACTATCTCTTGATTTGGTGAAAATAAATATCTTGCTTTAACTACGGGAATTTTCGTAGTGTTAACCGTGCTGATTTCAAAAATATCCGTTTTCTGTGCCGATCCCCCGTTCCCGCCGGACACTCCTCACTCCTCGTCCGTCTCCGGCGACCACCCGAGCGCCGCCACCAGGCGGGCGATCAGGACCGCGATATAGATGGTCCCGCTCACCGTCTCAAGCAGGGCAAGCGACCGGGCCTGGTTGGTGATGGGGGTGATGTCGCCGTAGCCGAGCGTCGCAAGGGTGACGAAACTGAAGTAAATGAACTCGGGGAACGTGAAGGCGCCGTCCGGGCTGTACACGGACTCGGCCGTGAACGACCCGGGATGGAGGCTCTCGACGAGACTGTAGGCGGTCGCCCAGGTCAGGCCCATGAGGAGGTAGACGGAGACTGCGCCGTAGACGGTGTCGGTGGTGATCCGGCGCGTCGTGAGCACCCGGGAGAGGACGATGAGGGCCGTGAAAGCGTAGAAGAAGACTGTAAAGGCGCTCCCGGCGTTGTTAAGGGCAGGGATCCCGGTGACGAGGTAGAGCCACCCGAGGAGGAAGGCGGGGACCGCGAGGAGGCTGGCGATCACGATCTGCCGGCGGCGGTTGCTCACCGCGTAGATGCCGGTGATCAGGATGATGGACGAGAGCACCGTCAGGGCGACCGGGCCGGTCGGCCCTGCAACCACGTAGGGGTAGACGACGAGCAGGAGGACGAGGGATGCCAGGAGGTAATGGAACTGCATCGCCCTGGCGCGGGCGAGAAACCGGGCAAGGGGGCTCACTCTTCGGGTCAGGTCAGCGTTGTATGGCCGGCCCCCTTCATCAGGGTTTCGATCGCGGCCTGCACCTCCCGGGCGGACTGGTAGCGGCCGGCGGGATCCCGTGCGAGGCACGTGAGGATGACCCCATCAAGCCACGCAACCTCCTCCCTGATCGCCGACGGGGGGACCGGCTCCTCGTGGAGGACCGCCCCGGCAAACCCGGCGAGGTCGTCGCCGGCATAGGGGATCCTCCCGGTCACCAGCTCGTAGAAGACGGCGCCGAGCTGGTAGATATCGGTCCGGGCATCGGTCCGCCCGAACCGGCCCGGGGCGACCTGCTCCGGGGCCGCATACGCGAGCGTGAACCCGGCGGCCGCGGTTTCGCGGGTCTCCGTCGGTCTCGTGCTCATGCCCCAGTCGGCGATCTTCGGGACGAGGTCGTCGGTGAGGAGGATGTTCCCGGGCTTGATATCCCGGTGGATGACACCCTGCCCGTGGGCATAGGCGAGCCCGGCGGCGATGCCTGCAGCGATCCTGGCCGCGGTCTCTCCCGGGAGGGGTTTTTCCAGGTCCCCGAGGCTCCGGGGCAGGTACTCCATCTCGACGAAGGGGACCGGGAGGATGTTGACCGAGTAGACCTCCACGATGTTTGGATGGACGAGGTCTTCCCAGACCCGCATCTCCTTCATGAAGGTCTTTCCGGTCGCTTCGTCGTAGGTGATCGGGATCTTCACCGCTACGCTCCGACGGTCGTCACGCCTGACCGCCGAGAAGACCTGCCCGAGCCCGCCTCTCCCGACGAAGACGACCCGGTCGTAGCGGCCTGCAAGTTCGGGCGGGAACCCGGCCGGGTGGGCGGGGAGAGTCCGGTACGCGCCGGGGAGGACGGTCGCGGCCGGGTCCGGTTCCGGCGGCCTTTTCAGGTGCCAGGCGAGCGCCGCGCCGCCGGCGACCAGGAGGAGGGCGAGCCAGGGGAGCCAGCCCTGCCTGCCCGGGTCGGGGTTCTTCCCGGCGGCGGCGCCCATGTCCGGTGCCGCCGTCTGCGGGGCCCCGGGGGTGGCGGCGGACGTGGGGGTCTCTCCGGGTTCGGGCTGGTCGGTGGGCGCCGCTCCCGGTGTCACCTGCTCTTTCTTCGGGCCGGCGTTTTTCCCGGGATTGGAGACGACATCGTCGTTGGATCCCCTGCCGGCGGCCTCGATACCCCGGGGGTCGGCGTTCGCGTGCTCCGGGGGCCCCCCTGCTCCCGAGACGACGGTGACGAGGAGGAAGGCGGAGAGGAGGAGCAGGATGGCGACCTTCTGCCCCGCCCGTTCAGGCTTCATCCGGCGGCGGCACCCCCCCGGGGAGGACGAAGACGAGGGTCGCCCCCTGCGCCCCTTTCCCGAGTTCGACGAGATCCCCGTCGTGGAGTTCCCGCTGCGTGCCCCGGTCGAGCGGCGCGCCGTTCACGAAGGTGCCGCCGGTGCTGCCGCGGTCCTCGATGAGCCAGGCGTCGTCCCGCCGGACGATCCGGGCATGCGGTCTTGAGACGCGGGTGACCGCCGCGTAGTCTTCGCCAAGGACGATCTCCTGCCCGGACCCTTCACGCGCGCCCGGGTCCGAGCGGCCTACAGCGATGGTGTCGTGCCGGAGCGGGAAGACCGTGCCGTCCTCTGCCCCGCCAAGGAGGATGACGACCGGGGGCTGCCCGGCGAACTCACCCGAGAACGCCTCCCGAACGCCGGCGAGTTTCTGTGCGAGCACGGCATCGGTGAGCGTCAGTTTCAGGTTCGCAAACAGCCCAAGGCTCCTCGTGATCGCCTCGAGGCCCCCGGGCACGAGCGAGTACTTCCAGACCGGGTGGATCCCCCTGGCGGTCGGGCGGGAGAGGCCGGCCTCTTTCCGGACGACCCCGATGCTCATGAGCCTGTCGAGGTGTTTCTTCGTGTTCTCGTAGCTCGTCTCGATCTCGGATGCTATCTGCCGGACGTCTTTTGGCCTCCGCGCGATGACCCTGAGTATCTTCAGGCGCGTGCCGCTGCTCAGCACGTCCAGGTATTCGGAGAGTTCCTGCAGGTCGTCGGTGTCCGTATCGAGTATAAGTGTCCTTGAATCGTCGTCGCTCTCCATACGCTCTCCTCTCCGGCTCCGTTGCTGTATGGTTTTCACGAGATCTCTGATGAAGGTTATGCACTCCGCCGGTCGTGCCGGATGCTCCGGCACGGCGTACCGGCCGGCCCTGTCCCGGTCACTGCCCGGGACGGCACGACCGGATGCCCGGTCATTCTTTCTCACCCGCTCTGGATCATGTTTTATACGAGAGGAGAGTGATCGGGGGGGCATGCCTGGAGCTATCGATGCGATGCAGCAGCGGGCGGTGATGGTGGAGATCGAGGAGATGATCCAGTTGATGCCCGACTACGGCGACGTCAGGGAGGTGCTCCGGTCGCTGGACTTCATACCGGAACGGGATAATGCCGACGTCGCGATCTGGGTCCAGCCCGACCTCAAGATCTTCGTCCTGCTCCGGATGAACCTCGGGGGCGGGTATGCGTGCTACAAGGTCGCCGCCTACGATGACCCGGGAGGCCGGGGAGGGGAGTTCGCCGGCTACATCGCCCGGTGAACCCTCCTCTCCGGAGAGATCCATCCCTGCATCATCCCGGCCGCCCGCGGGTCAGGTTTATCTGGACGTGTGCGGTATGGTCCCTCTCATGCAGAGACAGGTACCGATCGACCGGGAGGAGCAGGAGGCGATGAAGGGCCGGGTCCGGGAGATCATCACCACGAACCCTGCCTACGACGGGATCCGGGCGGGTCTCGAGCGACTCGGGTTCCAGGCGAAAGAGGACAATCCCGCCCTTGCCCTCTGGGAGAACCGCGAGCACGAACTCTTCGTGATGGTCCACATGGACCCGGACACCGGCAGGCTGCGGGACTATGAGGTGAAGACGTTCGAGGAGATGGAGGGGTTCGAGTAGCCCCGGGTCACGCCCCGCCCGGCGGGTCCGCAAAGAGCGCGACGTAGCCGCCGATGAGGACGACGACGAAGACGAGAATGTAGATCAGGAGCGCAAGCGTCCCTGAAAAGAGGGTGAAGACCCCGATGCCCGTCATCTCACCCACGAGCGCGAAGAGCCGGAAGATGAAAACGACCGTGAAGACGGCGCCGACGGCGCTAAAGAAGGGTCCCGGCAGGTTCAGGGGGAAGACGAGGGTGCCGAAGAGGTCGCCGACCAGGAAGATTGCCGCGATCAGGATGAGGAACCCGACGTTGACGTTGAGAAACTCAACCACGCGAAGAAAGGCCGGGGACTGGACGTAGGCGCCGGCGATGATGTTCAGGACGCCGAGCAGGATCAGGAATACGATGATCCCGGTGAGCCTCGATACGAGGACGCCGGCGAATGACTCTTTCCTGCGCTCGCCCATACGATCCCTCCGGGGGAGGAAGGGCGCTCCACCTTTATGGAGCTGTCGGGGGTCCGGCCCGGTACCGCAACGTTCATCTATCTCCCGGCCGTGATCACTTCCTGGAACGCGGTAATCGTGAAATTCGCAACCTTCACCTCCTGTTCCGGGAGGCTTGAGGCCACATCGTCCAGAAACGAGATGACCGCCCTCCTTGCACGGCTGCTTGCCCGAGCGGCGCCGGACGAGATCGATGTCGTCTGCTACTTCACGCTCGGTGCAATCGCCCCCGGGTACAGCGGGGTGAACCTCGGCATCGGGGACCGGACAGCGGCGGCGGCTATCGCCCTTGCAACCGGGACCGACCCTGCATCCGTCGAAGCGGCGGCCCGGGAACTCGGGGACTACGGCGACGCCGCCGCCCGGCTGACCGGGAGACCTGCGGAGGGGCTTGCCGGGTTCTTCCCGGCCACCGGATCGCTCACGGTCGCGGCCGTCCACCGCGGCTTTATGGAGATCGCCCGGGCATCCGGGCCGGGTTCGGCCGAGAAGAAGACGAAGATCCTTGCCGCGATGCTCGCCGCCGCGACGCCGCCCGAGCGGCGCTACCTCACCCGGCTCGCCACCGGAAAGATGCGGCTCGGCGCCGGGGATATGACGCTTCTTGATGCGCTTGCGGAGGCGTTCCTGGGATCGAGGGGCAAGCGCCCGCTTCTCGAGCACGCCTACAACATCTCCTCCGACATCGGCTACGTGGCCCGGACGCTCCAGGAGGGGGGCCCCGCGGCGGTGGAGGCGATATCCGTCACCCTGCACCGCCCCGTCAGGCCGATGCTCACGCAAAGGGTCGCCCGGCTATCGGAGATCCCGGAGCGGATCGGTTCTCCGGTCATCGCCGTCGAGGAGAAGTACGACGGCGAGCGGGTCCAGGCACACAAGGACGGCGACGACGTCACCCTGTTTTCGCGGCGGCTGACCGACGTCACCCACCAGTATCCCGACATCGTCCGGAGCGTCCGGGGACGCGTCACGGCCGATACGGCGATCCTCGACGGCGAAGCGGTCGCGTTCGACCACGAGACCGGGACCTACCGCCCCTTCCAGACGCTTATGCGGCGGCGCCGGAAACACCGGGTCAGGGAGGTCGCGGGCGAAATCCCCGCGACCTACCGGGTCTTTGACCTCCTCTACGCGAACGGCGACTCATACCTCCGCCGGAGTTACCCGGACCGGCGGGCGGCACTCGAGGCGGTCCTCTCCCCGGACGAGCGGATCTCCCCCGCGGGCCGCACCGTAGCGGAGGATCTCGACGGGATCACGGAGTTCTACCTCGCCTGCATCGAGCGGGGGCTTGAAGGGATCGTCTGCAAGTCGTGCGCAGAAGACTCGTTCTACCGCGCGGGGGCGCGGGAGTGGCAGTGGATCAAGTGGAAGAGCGATTACGCTCCGGGTCTTTCCGATACGCTCGACCTCGTCGTCGTCGGCGCCAACGCTGGGCGGGGGAAGCGGACCGGGACCTGCGGGTCTGTCCTCTGCGCCGCCTACAACCACGAGGAGGACATCTTCCAGACGGTCTGCGCGCTGGGGACAGGGTTTACGGACGCCGATCTCGCCGACCTTCCCCGGCGGTTCGCCGGCGCGCGGGTGGACCGGCAGCCGGCGCGGGTGATGGCGACCCCGCAGGCGGCGCCCGACTTCTGGTTTACGCCGGCACAGGTAGTGGAGGTGCTGGGGCTTGAGATCACTGAGAGCCCGGTCCACACCTGCAACTGGGACCCGGAGCGGCGGCGGGGGCTTGCCCTCCGGTTCCCGCGGTTCGTGCGGTGGCGGGACGACAGGAGTCCTGAAGCGGCGACGACGACCGCCGAGGTCGCGGCCATCTTCCGCCGCCGGCGGGGGGTGTAAGGTGTGGAGAGGCTCCCCGGGATGACCAACCTTGAGGTCGCGGCGATCCTCTACGAGGTCGCCGACCTCCTTGAGATCAAGGGCGTCCGGTTCAAGCCGCAGGCCTACCGGCGGGCGGCGCAGGCGATCGAGACCCTGCCGGAGGATATCGCCGACGTCGCGCGGGAGGAGCGCCTCGACGAGATCCCCGGGGTCGGCAGGGGCATTGCCGGGAAGGTCCGTGAGATCGTCGATACCGGGAGCCTGGCCTACTTAGCGTCCCTGCGCCGCGAGCTCCCGGTGGGCGTGCAGGAACTCACCCGGATCGAGGGGATCGGGCCGAAGAAAGCGGCCGTGCTCTCCCGCGAGCTCGGCATCCGGTCCGTCGATGACCTGGAGGCGGCGGCAAAGGCGGGCCGGATCCGCGACCTTCCCGGGTTCGGGGAGAAGACCGAGCAGAACATCCTCGCGGGTATCGAGATGAGCCGGACGGCGAAGAAGCGGCACCTGCTCGGGTATATCCTCCCGGTCGCCCGGGAGATCGAGGAGCGGCTCGCGGGGCTCGCCTCGGTCAGGCAGGTGAGCCTCGCGGGCTCGATCCGCCGCATGAAGGAGACGATCGGGGATCTTGACATCCTCGCGACCTCGACGCACCCGGAGGAGGTGATGGAGGTCTTTTCCACCCTTCCCGGGGTCACGCGGGTCCTTGCCCGGGGGACGACGAAGACCTCGGTGGTGCTCGCGACCGGGGTCCAGGTCGACCTCCGGGTGGTGGAGGAGGGGCAGTTCGGGGCCGCGCTCCAGTACTTCACGGGGTCAAAGGAGCACAACATCGCTCTCCGGAGACTCGCGATTGCGCGGAACTGGCGGCTCAACGAGTACGGGCTCGTGGATCTTGCGAGCAACCGCATGGTCGCGGGGGAGGACGAGGCCGGGATCTACCGGGCGCTCGGCCTTGCCTGGATCGAGCCGGAACTCAGGGAGGACCGCGGCGAGATCGAGGCCGCCCGGGCCGGGACCCTGCCCGACCTCGTCGGCTACGGTTCGATCCGGGGCGACCTCCACGTCCATACCCGGTGGAGCGAGGGCGCCCACTCCGTCGGCGAGATGGCGGAGGCCGCGGCGGCGCTCGGCTACGAGTACATCGCCGTCTGCGACCACGCAGAGACCCTTCATATCGCCCGCGGCCTCTCCCCGGAGCGCCTGGCCGACCAGGTGCGCGAGATCGAGCGGATCAACCGCGAAGGCGGCAGCAGCGTCACCGTCCTCTCCGGCACCGAGTGCAACATCGGTATGGACGGCAGGATCGACCTCCCTGACAGCGTCCTTGCCGACCTCGACGTGGTGGTGGCGAGCGTTCACTCGGGGTTCAGGCAGCCCGAGCGGGAGATGACGGAACGTGTCGTCACGGCGATGCACAACGACCACGTCGACATCATCGGCCACCCGACGGGAAGGATCCTCCTTGCGCGGGAACCCTACCGGATCGATCTCGCCGCGGTCTTTGAGGCCGCGGCGGCGCTCGGCGTCCTCTTAGAGATCAACGCCTTCCCCGGCAGGCTGGACCTCTCCGATGTCAACGCCCGCTCGGCCCGGGAGGCGGGCGTCCGGTTCTCGCTCGGTTCGGACGCCCACAGCCGCGAGAACCTCCGCTACATGGAGCTCGGCGTCGCGACCGCCCGGCGGGGATGGCTCACGGCGGACGATATCGCGAACACCCGCCCGCTTGCGGGGTTGCGGAGGTTCCTGCGGCCGTGACGGGGTCGGCGCACGTGTAGACCATGTGATTCCCGCTTCACACCCGCAGATGAGGATGCACGATACGGCGAAAATAACCCGCCGATACTGCCGGCAGACGGCATTCGTCCCCCACCCGGGTGGAGGGCCTTCTGCCTGCCTTCTTTGTAACCCGCCCCTCCCTCTCACCCGGCGCTGACGAGGTCCACGAGCCGGATATCGAACGTCAGGGGCTGCCCGGCCAGGGGATGGTTCGCGTCCAGCGTCACGGTCGACTCCGAGACCTCGCTGACGACGACGATGGCCGCCCTGCCGTACGGCTGCTGGACCTGAAGGTGCTGGCCCGGTTCAGGGTTGATCTCCTCCGGGAACAGGTCCCGGTCGACCGTGAGCACCATGTCCTCGCGGTGGGGGCCGTAGGCCTCTTCGGGCGGGATCGTGGCGGTCTTCGTCTCGCCCGGCTCCATACCGACGACGGCCTGCTCGAACCCCGGGATGACCTGCCCTCCGCCGATGGTGAACTCGAGGGGCGCCCGATCGCCGGATGTATCAAAGACCGTACCGTCCTTCAGTTTCCCCGTGTAGTGCACCCTGACGGTGTCACCTTCTTTTGCCTGTACCATGCTGCTTCACCGCCGGGGTGGTAAAACCGGAATCCTATTTATGCATGCCGGCCGGGCCCGGATCACCGGCGTTCGCGTATTCTTCCGGTATTCCGGGGTTTTTCCGGGGACCTGAACCGCGGCCGGGGGCTCGGGGGTCCCCGCCCTTCTGGACGGCGTGCAGGACCCCCATGACGCCCAGCACGTCGTAGCCGGGCGTCCGGTCGATCGTGAAGTCATAGTGCTCCCCGATGTAGTCGAGGAGTGCGCGGTTGACCGGCCCGCCGATCGGGGGCACGTGGAGTTCCATCTCGATGCGGCGCACCCCATCGAGGTCTTCTGGCCGGATCGACCACTCCGCCCTTCGCAGTCGCACTTCAGGAAGTCGCACCCGCCGATCATCCCGGCGAACTCCCCCATCCTCCTGAAGGTCACGCCGTCGGGGGTGGTGACCCGGGACGGGGGTTCCAGCCCGGGGGCGTGCATTCGGTACATCGCACCGGACGGCGTTGGGGTCCCGGAACATAGGGGTGTTTCTCCCGGGGATCCCGGAGGCGCACCGCCGCGCGGGGGTTCCTCGCCCCCGATCTGCTGCCCGGGGAGGGCTGAATCCTGCCATTTTATTAATCTTTTCCGGCCTGCCCGGGTCGCCGCAGCAGTGCGCCTCTCCGTTTCCGTCCCGTATGCGGGGCTGTACCGGTGTATCGGGCCTCTAAAAATAATAATTATATATAAATAAATTTATAAATTTGGAAGTACAGATAATCTCTGTAGCACGTCCCAGCACAATCATTCGAGGGGAGATCTGCGATGGCCTATATGGATGGAATAACCTGTATCTGCGGCAACGGCCGGACGCTCGAGGACCACCGGCCCATCGTCGGCGACGACGTCATCTCCGGGATCTACCGAAAAGCGGCGGGCCTCCGGGGGAAACGGGTCCTCCACGTGAACTCGACCTACCAGAGCGGCGGCGTAGCGGAGATGATCCTCTCGCTCGTCCCGCTCATGAACGACGTCGGCATCAAGACGCAGTGGAATATCTTAAACGGCGAAGGCGACTTCTTCGTCATCACGAAGAACTTCCACAACGCTCTCCAGGGGCAGGGGATCGCGTTCTCGGACGAGGAGAAGGCCCTCTACCTCCGGACCAACGAGGCCTTCGCGGGGAGGATGATGATCGACCACGACCTCGTGGTCATCCACGACCCGCAGCCCCTGCCCCTGATCCGGTTCTACCCTAAGACCCAGCCCTGGGTCTGGCGGTGCCACGTCGACCTCTCGAACCCGGACCCCGCCCTCTGGGAGTTCCTCAAGGGCTTCGTCCTCGACTACGACCGGATGGTGATATCGCACGAGCAGTACCGGCGTCGCGGGATGCCGATGGAGCAGTGGATCTGCCGGCCGGCGATCGACCCGCTCTCGGAGAAGAACCGCGACCTCTCCGACGCCGAGATCGCCGGCCTCCTTGCGAAATACGGCGTGCCGACCGACAAACCGCTGGTCACCCAGATCTCGCGGTTCGACAAGTGGAAGGACCCCGAAGGCGTCGTTGACGTCTTCTGCGAGGTCAGGCGGCACGTCGACTGCAGGCTGGTCCTCTGCGGGAGCATGGCCCCCGACGACCCCGAAGGCTGGGCGATCTACCGGCGGGTCGAGGAGGCGGCGCGGCCCCTCATCGATGCCGGCGACGTCATCCTGATCACCGCCGAGGACCACCTGCTGGTCAACGCCCTCCAGCGGGCTTCGGCCGTCATCCTCCAGAAATCGCTCCGCGAGGGGTTTGGCCTGACCGTCACCGAAGGGCTCTGGAAGGGCCGTCCGGTCATCGCCTCCCGCGTCGGCGGGATACCGCTCCAGATCGAGGACGGCGAGACCGGGTTCCTCCTCGACCCGACCGACACGGACGGGTTCGCCTGGCGGGTCCGGCAGGTCCTCGAGAACCCGGACCTCGGTGAGAGGCTCGGCCGGGCCGGGAAAGAGCACGTCCGGCAGCACTTCCTGATCACCCGCCTCCTCTCCGACTACCTGGAGATGCTCAACGCCGAGCTCGAGGGCCGGAACGCCTGAAGGGCGGGCCCGGAAGAGAGACCGGAAAAGAAGAATGGCCTGGAGAAAGGCCTCTGTGGCGCACCCGCGGGGAGGAC
Source organism: Methanoculleus sp. 10 (assembly GCF_913757945.1). Classification (NCBI taxonomy): domain Archaea; kingdom Methanobacteriati; phylum Methanobacteriota; class Methanomicrobia; order Methanomicrobiales; family Methanomicrobiaceae; genus Methanoculleus; species Methanoculleus sp. 10. The sequence continues at coordinate 147,067 of NZ_CAJYDP010000011.1, forward strand.
GGCGCCGTGTACCGGGCGACACGGCCCGCTCCCCCCCCCCGCAAGACCGGTGCGTGAGTCCGGAGGACCGGTCTCCCCGGGACCGGCCTCTCCGGAAGAGGGCGCTCCGAGGCAACCCGGAGCGCCCGGGATGCAGGATGAGCGGCACGGGTGCCGGCTCAACACAGGCAGCGGGGCTGGAAGGTCGGCACACCTTTTGTATCAATATACTGTTGTGCGCATGCAGGTCACAGGGCAGGTTTTATGGAAGCTTTTGATGGCGATGAGACTCCGGAAATGTCAGAGATTACGTCCGACCGGTTGACGCAACCACCCCCCCAATGATGACAGAATATACATCCAGGTATATAGTTGTTTCTCCCGGCGGCGGGAGGTGCAGGTGCACATGGGGTGCCCTCCATGCTCCCCGGTTACCGGGAGATACTCCCGCCGGCACGCACCGGGGTTCGTCCGGGTTTCGGAAAAACGGCACCGGCTCTGTGACGGTATGCATCTATAGCCCGGGAGGCCGCCGTTCATGCCCCGCGGGTGCGTAAAAAAACGGATCTCCGGGTCCGGCTCCGCCCTTACCGCCCGGCGATCTCGATCGGGCCGGGCAGCCTGATCCCGGCGATGGTCTTTCCTTTCATCCCCTCGACGACCTGGTCAGCGGCGTCGGGGGGCACTTCGACGGTGGAGTACGTCTCGTAGATGTTGATCGCGCCGATGGCGCCGCCGGGGATCCCGGTCTCCCCCGCGAGTGCCCCGACGATATCCTTCGGCCGGACCTGGTGCTCTCTCCCGAGCGGGATCCGGAGGAGCGCCGGCCCGGTCTCCTGCGCCGGCCCCTGGCCGCCCCCGCTGAGTTCCAGTTTCAGGAGGGCGGCGGCGACCTCAAGTGACGTGTAGTCTTCAGACGTTATCCGTTCGACGAGGTTCACGTAGCGGTCGAGGCCGCCCTCGTCGATGACCTGCTGCACCCGGTCGACCAGTTTCCGCGTCCGGCTCTCCTCGACGTCCCCCTGCGTCGGGAGCGGGATCCGGGCGATCCGGATCCGGGTATAGTCCTGGATCGTCCGGAGCTTGAAGTACTCTTTCGGGCCCACGAACGTGACGGCCCGCCCGGTCCGCCCGGCACGTGCCGTCCGGCCGATGCGGTGGATGTAGTACTCGATGTCCTGCGGCACGTCGTAGTTGATGACCAGGTCGACGTCCTCGACGTCGATACCCCGGGCGGCGACGTCTGTCGCGACGAGGATGTCGATGGTCCCGGCGCGGAACTTTGCCATGACCCGGTCCCGCAGGGTCTGTTTCATGTCCCCGTGGAGGCCTTCGGCGAAGTAGCCCCGGGCCTGGAGGTGGGCGGTCAGGTCGTCGACGCCGCGCTTGGTGTTCGCGAAGACGAGCGTCAGGTCCGGGTCGTACATATCGAGCAGCCGGGAGAGGATCTCGAGTTTGTCCCGGTTGCGCACCTCAAGGTAGAGCTGCTCGATCTGCGGGACGGTCACCTCGCGGCGGGCGACCGATATGAACTCGGGATCTTTCTGGAACCGCTTTGAGATCTCGAGGATGGGTTTTGGGAGGGTGGCCGAGAAGAGGACCGTCTGGCGGTCTTTCGGCGTCTCGTCGAGGATCTTCTCGATGTCCTCCCGGAAACCCATATCCAGCATCTGGTCCGCCTCGTCGAGGACGACAAGGTGCACCCCGGCAAACGAGAGGGTACCGCGGTCGAGGTGGTCGAGCACTCGCCCGGGGGTCCCGACGACGATCTGGGCGCCGCGCTGCAGCCCCTTGAACTGCCGCTCGATCGGCTGGCCGCCGTAGATCGGGAGGGTGTTGATGCCCCTGTGGTGTTTCGCCAGGCGGGCGAACTCCTCGGCGGTCTGGATGGCGAGTTCCCGGGTGGGGGAGAGGACGAGGACCTGGGTCTCCCGGTTCCCGGGGTCGACCCGCTCGATCGCCGGGATGCCGAACGCCGCCGTCTTTCCGGTCCCGGTCTGGGCCTGGCCGGTCACGTCGCGCCCTTCGAGTATCGTGGGTATCGTGCTCACCTGGATGGGCGTGGGCTCCTCAAAACCCATATCCTCTATCGCCCGGAGCATTTTCTGCGAGATATTGAACTCCTCAAACGTGATATTATTCTCCATTCACCACCTCTTGGTGCTGGTACCTCTTTATCCTGTGGGGCGCAGGGGGCGGGGAGCCCCCCTGTGCACGCTCCCTTCGCCGGGGTCATGCATTCGCCCGCACGGCCAATCCCGATGGCGCAGAGCCGGCTGCCCTTCATCCCTCGCGCGCCCGCATCACCGTGAGCCGGACCCCTTTCGCATCCCCGTCGAGGGAGAACATCCTCTCCTCGCCGTGGGTCCGGCAGAACTCCTGGAGGTCGAGCATGTGCCGGAGCCCCGCCGCCGCCCCCCCGTCCTGCACGAGGTCGAGCGGCGGCTCGAGCAGCGGCCGGGGCAGGAAGACCACGCACTTCGACCGGCCCCGGGTCAGCGAGACGTTCAGGCGGTTTCTGCTGTAGAGGAACCCGGCCTCCGCGAGGGCGGTCTCGACGTCGCTTACGCCGTAGCTGACGATGACCGCCTCCGCCTCCTGCCCCTGCATCTTATCGACGGTGTCCACAAACGGGCGGGACTTCCAGCCCCTCTCCCGGGCGAGGCAGTTCTGGATGGCGCCGATCTGGGCATGGTGCGGGCTGACGATGAAGAGCCCGCGCCGCCAGAAGAGGGCGTCGCCGTCCGCTGTCGCCGGATACGGTTTCCCCGAGACGGGGTCAAGCAGCCTCTCCCGGAGCGTGCAGGCAAGATGGGCGGCGAGCGCCGCCTCGACGGGGTTCTCGACTGTCGTCCGGACGTTCTCGAGGACGCAGAGCACGAGCGGGTATGCCGAATCAAGGATCCACTCGATACACTCCTCTTCCGGCGAACCCGGGGCAAGGGCGATCCGCTGCTCCCCGACCGCGTCCGTCGCGGGAGCGTAGCCGGTGCCGTAGAGCGTCTCCGCCGGGAACCGTGAGAGGGTGCGGTTCATCCGCCAGTTCTCCTGGAGCTGGCAGGTGTAGACAGGGCGGCCGGGGCCGTCGCGGTGCCGGAGGTAGGCGAAGATCGAGTCCTCAAGCCCCGGGAGCCCGTCCTCCGGTGCCGGGTACTCCCCCTGGACGACCGGGGGGAGCTGCAGGTCGTCGCCCGCGAGGACGAGCCTTCCGCCGTCGGCAAGCAGGGGGAGGACCATCGCGAGGTCTGCCGGTCTCATCTGGGACGCTTCGTCGACGATGAGGACGTCAAGAGACGGAAGGGACTTCTCGAGCCGCTCAAAACTGTGCACCGTCCCCCCGAGGAGGAGGGAGGGGTAGCCGCTGACGGTATCGGCCCGGTCGTGGGGCAGCACCTCGAGGCTCCGCCCGCCCCTGCTCGTCCGGGTGCCTTTGAGTTTGTAGATCGGGAACCCCATGGCAAGGCCGAACTCGTCGACCGAGTCCTGCACCCGGACGAGCAGGTTCTCGATGGCGGCGTGAGTGAACGCCGTAACCCCCACCCGGATCCGTTCCCCGTGCGCCCGCCGGGCCCCGACGAGAGAGAGGATCGCCGTGGCGAGGAAATGCGTCTTCCCGGTCCCCGGCGGCCCCCAGACAAGCGTGAGCCGGTTCGTCATCACCCGGTGAAACGCCCGGGCCTGACTCTTCGTGAACCCGGCACCGAGGGCGAGTTGCTCCGCGTTGGCGACGACCGCTTCCGGCTCGGCGACCGGGGCGGCGAACCCCCGAGGGTCCCGGAGGAGCCGGACGAATGCGTTCTCCGGCTGCCCATCAAGGGCGAGGAGACGGTCGACGTAGCGCGGCGCGGTAAAATCGGTGAACCGGGGGTGCAGCACCGCGAGGTCGCCCTCAGCAAAAGGCGCCTGTTCCCGGCCGCAGGCCACCGCGAGGACCAGTCCCCGGACCTGTCCGGCCTTCCGGTCGACGATGCTGTCGTGGACCCGGGCGAAGCAGACCCCGCTCTTCCCGGGGTTCGGGCTATCCCGGTAGCGGAGGTCGTCAAACCCGAGCTGGGCCTCCTCCCCCGCATCGCCGTCCTGCACAAGGAGGTAGCCAAAGACCTGCGACTGCTCGAAGAGCGCAAGGTCGAGGAGGTGTAGCACCTTCCAGAAGTTCCCCTCGCTCTTTTTGAGGGGGATGCTGGTCCCCTCCCGGACCCGCACGGGCCACGGCCTGCTGCGCAGTTCCTGCACCCGCCGGGCGGCAAGCGCCGACTCGTGCTCCACGACGAAGAGGAGGCGCGATATCTCCGGCGTCGCGGCCTCCCACGGGCGCGGGAACCGGAAGTTCTCCGGCCACCGCACGAGACCGCCCCTCACCCGCTCGCGGAGCCCGTCGAGGACGCTCCCCGCCGCAAGCAGCCGCCGCGACACCTCCTGCGGGATCCAGCCCGCGGCTTCCGGCCGCCTCCCGTGCCACGCCATGATGACCGCGTCGCCCTTCATGGCGTTGCTCTGCTCGTTCCAGAAGAGGGTGTTCGGGCTGAGCGTATACGCGAAGCGGGAGGAGGGGATGGCCGCGAGGACCTCCGGCAGGCGGAGGGCGAAGGGGACGGGAAGCGCGAGCATCCGCCGTATCTCCCGTGTGAGGACGACAAGCGGGAACGGGACCGCCGTTGCCGGGTGGCTGGACCCCCGGGCGATGCCGGGGTCCTGGTAGTAGAACCGCAGCCTGAGAGCATCCTCCGCCGCTCCGGGGTCTTCAAGCGCCTCCTGGATCAGCCGGGCGAAGAGTTCCTCTTCGTAGGCGTCGTAGACGTAGGTCTGTACCGACTTCTGGTCCGCCCACTCCCGGCCCAGGTTGTAGTCGTGGACGGCCGCAAGTTCGGCGGCGAGCGTCCGGAGGAACTCCCGCCGCACCCGGGCGCAGTCGCCCTCGTCCGCCGCGACAAAGACGGCCTCGTGCGAGGGCGTCCCGTAGACCGCCTCGCCCTTGAACCGCCGGAACCCGAGAGCGTAGACCCGGCCGGAGACGGGGTCCTTCTGGAGCGAAAGAACGATCCCGATATCCTCGTAGACGGGGAGGGCAAGCGACGTCGCGGCGAGCGCGACGACCTCCCCCGTGGAGAGAGCCCGGACGGTTGCCCGCAGGCGGTCGCCCTGGCCTGCAAGCGACCCGCAGTCGTCGAGGTGCCGGTCGCCTGCCGGGGTCGCGAGAAACCTCTCAAGGTCGGGGAGGGTATCGATGGGGTCTTTGGGACTCCACGGGGCCTCCCGGAGATACCGCCGCGCGGCGGGCGAGAGGCCCGGGATCTGCGAGACCGAGGCGCAGGACTCCGCCCCGGCGCGACAGTGGGGATAAAACCCGCAGGATTCGCACCGCGGCGTGATGTGCCAGGGCACGTCCCCCGGCGGGCCGGCAAGGATGCCCGGGAGGCGGCGGCGGAAGAAGTCTTCAACCACCCGGGTGTTTAAGTGCAGGTCGAACGACTCCGGTTCGCCCTCGCCGTAGAGCCAGATCCCCGCCCGGGAGAGGTCGACCGGGACGTCGATCCCGAGCAGGTCGAGGGCGTGGTCGAGGATCAGGGCATACAGCGTCGCCTGGATCCGGTGGCTGACGCTGAGGTCTTCGCTCGCCTTGATGTCGATGACGGAGAGTTGCGGCCCGCTGCCGTTCCCCGCGCCGAGCACGATGAGGTCGGGGCGGCAGGGGGAGAACCGGTGCACCTCCGGGTCGAGACCGTAGTTCTTCAGGAAGTGGACCGAGACCGGGATGGTCGACTGGTAGATCGCATCGCCGGGCAAGAGCCGTGGGATGAGGTCGAAACTCTCCTCGATGGAGAACGACCGCCCGGTGATGGGGCCCGCCCCGTCCGGGACCCGCACCCGTCCCGTGAATCTCGCCCGGACCACCTCCTCCTCCCACCGGATGCCCGCGTCCAGGAGCGCCCGGGTCGTCGGGCTCCGATCCGCCGTGACCGCCGGGATGCCGGCGTTCTCGCGTTCCTGCTCGGGGGTTGCGTGGTAGCGGAGGTAGCGCTCGCAGTCGTGGTAGAAGAACCGGCCGATGAGCGACGGGCTGAGGTTGAAGCGGACCATGCGGCATCACGATCGGGGAGCGCCGGGGGCCTTCCCCGGTTGTGACTCATTGTTTGTGCGGTCGTGGGAAAACAGTTGTTATTTTTTGAGATCCGGTGAGGACGGGGTGTGGGAAGGCCCGGTCGCCTCCGACGCCGTGCGCGGCAGGAGGGGGTCGCGGCAACCCCCGCACAGGAACGTATATATGACGTGCTCACAACCGGGCAGCGCCGAGAGGCAGGAGTGAGTACCCATGGCATGGAGGAGAACGGCCCGGGAGCCCTGGATCGAGTTCGATGAGATGCTCGCGAGTATGCGGAGGCAGTTTGACGAGACGATGGAACGCATGTCGGGAGCCGCACAGCAGATGACGCTGCCCGGCGGTATCCGGACGGTGGTCGACGTCCGGGAGGACGATACGGACGTTCTGGTCGTCGCCGACCTCCCCGGCGTCGAGCGGCAGGATATATCGGTCCGGCTCCTTGACCCGAGGACGCTGCGGATAACCGCACGGCGGGAGGAGGCAAGAGAGGAGGAGGAAGCCGGATACTACATGCGGGAGCGGAGGGTCGGGGCGATCGCCCGGACGGTCTCCCTGCCCGCCGACGTCACCGGAGAGGAGGCGCACGCCACCTTCAGGAACGGGGTCCTCGAGGTGCGGTTGAAGAAGGCCGCCGGGGCCCGCGGGAGAGAGATCGCGGTGGGCGGAGCCGCTCAAAAGGCCGCTCTGTCCGCCGCAGAGGAGCAGCGGCAACGGAAGGAAGAACTCTACCGGGAGGCCCGGGAGGAGGTAGAACCGTCCGGGTACCTGCGCCCCGGCGAGATCGCAGAAGAAGCAAAGAGGATAGAGCCGGGAGAGCGGGGGACCCCCGAGGAGCGGGCGACGGCTGAACGGCTCCGTAAGCGCAAAGAGGAGCTCTACGAAGAGGGGAAGCGCAAGCTCGCCGAATAGGCGGCGGGCCGCGGTCAGGGCAGAAGGTCCCTGACGGCCGCAAACTCCGACTCGATCACGTCGAGGTAGCGCCGGTTCCGCCCGCCCGGGTAGGGCACGCAGAGGAGGCGGTGCTCCCGGAAGAGGTCGTCCCGGCGATCGGCGCTGATCGCGGTGATCGTTCCGGCGCCCGCAAGAGCGCTCGCGTAGGGCTCGATTTCCCGGAGCCCGGTGAGCGCCGTGTTCCCGAGGGCGACGACGTACTCCGGGGCGAGATCCTTGAACTCGGGAGCGAGGATCTCCCGGGCGCTCATCCGGATGAGGTCGCCCGGGATGGCCGCCTTCCGGTTCTTCCGGAAGACGCACCTGACCGTGTCGACCAGGAAGCAGTTCTTCCCGGTGAAGAGTTCCAGGTTCTCGCGGCGCGTCCCGCCGTCGAGCCCGAGCAGCGAAAAGAGGTTCTCCGCGAGCCCGCCGGAGAGCGGCGCTCCCGCCCGGCGGCGCCCCGCGTCGTAGCGGCCGTTGTAGAAGTAGGGGTAGTCGGCACTCGAGCAGTCGGAAGGGCCGGCGATCTCGCGCCGCCCGGCGGCCCAGGGCGGGGACTCGGCGATGAAGAGCACCCGTATGCGGCCGGGCACCTGGTGGGCGCCGCAGGCGTCGTGCGGCAGGAGGTCCGGCAGGAGGATGCCGCGGAGATCCGGCCGCCCGGCCGCGTACCGGCGGTATATCTCCCGCATCTCTGCAGCGCTCACGGGTGGGGAGTACCGGGTATCCATACCGGTATGTCTGTCCGCCGACCGGATATTCTTCCCGGAAGAAGGGTTTGAACCTTGATAGGTGTGAAGGGACGCCCCCCCGGAGGGCCCCTGTTACTGGTGCATCGGTTCCAGATTAACAGACCATCTGGCCTTCGTCCCATCCCCACGGAGCGCTCCCCT